>NZ_JAQGLV010000331.1 GCF_028292705.1 Collimonas fungivorans
CGTATTCCGCTGCGACACTAGGATCGTCGAAGACCATGACATGGTTGGAGTTGACGTACAGGCCGGTGACGGAAAAATTGGTCGAACCGGTCAGCACCTTCAGCGCGCTGTCCTTGTTGAAGGAAACAAACACCTTGTCATGTGCGTAGCGCTTGAAATGGCCGCGCAGGATGTCGGCAGGGCTGGCGGCAATCGCCCGGAACTGCGCCTCGAATTCATCCTCGGGCATCGGTTTTGCGGCCGAGTGATGCAGGGCCGCGTTGTCCAGGATTATCCGCACCCGGCCTTGCCTGCCCAGTTCCAGCAGGATATTGCACAGGTCGGGTTCGTTCAGGTCGTAGGCAAACACGTCCAGATATTGCGCCGGGTCCTGCAGCACCTCGTCCAGGAATTCGAAAATCCGCTCTCTTGCAGTCAGCCCGAGCCAGGCGTATTCGTCGGCAAAGGTATATTGCACGCCGTCGGCGTTGGCGCCCGATATCTGTGTGGTGTCAAACAGCAGTTCCCTGGTATCGGGCCGGATCAGCGCGTTGATGCCGAAATGATGGGTAAACGCCTGGGACTGCGTGTAGCCGCGGGTAAACCCGAGCTTGAACTTGTTTTTTGCAAACGGCCCGACATACGCGATGACCGACACGCCTAGCGTCTCGTCGAGGGCAAGCAGCGACTGCTTGTCGTCAAAATAGCGCGGGATCACCGTATAGGTGTATTTGCCGAAAAACGGCGTGAGACCTTGATGGACGGAGCCGGGTACATGCAGCCAGCGAAACTTGTGTATCGGCGCATTCACCGTCGAATTCGGCGGTTCGCCCTGATCCTGGGCATGCGCGCCAGGACTTTCAAACTGCAGCGTGTTGTACAGGTAGTAGGGCGGCAGGCCATCGGGCTGGCAGCGGATCGTGAAACCCGCCAGGTCCTTGCTGCTTTCAGGCTGCAGCAGATTGAACGCCAGCAGGGTCTTGCAGTCGCCGATATGGGCGGTGACCGACAGCAACTGGGATTGATCCGTGACAGACGCCATCGCCATCCTCCGCATTCAGTTAGACATGTTCCGGTTCTCGAAGCACGATTTGCCTGATGAACCAGGCGTCCAACCTGATTGAGGAGGAGTTGCAAAATACTAGCGAAGAAATATTACCCGATGATGACTTGTCCGCTGTCCGGTCAGAACGAATACTGCATTCCGGCCTGGCCGCCGCTCAGTCGGCCGCTCTGGGGATTGCGGTCGGTATCGGCTTCAACGTACAGCTTGGTGCGTTTCGACAGGCTGTAGCGCGCCACCGCCAGGAACTTGTTGTCTACTGCACCATCCGCGGTGGTGCGCCAATAGGCGGCGGTCAGTTCCCATGCCGGAACCGGGATATAAATGACGCCGATACCGTTGGTGATCAGGCTACGGGTGCCGGTGTAGGGTTCGTTCCTGGTGTGGTAGTGCACCAGTTGCGCCGTGACCGGGCCGATCTCGTAATAGCCGCCCGCGGTAAACGTGGTCTGGCCGCTGCCGTTGATGCCGCCGTAGGCAATCGCCGCGCCGAACGGATGGCCGTTGTACATCAGGCTGGCGGCCTGCATGCTGCCGTGCTGGGTACCGGCCTGTTCGCCGGCGGCGTAACTGAGGCGGCCGATGAAATCGGAGTAACGGCCGGTATAGACGACCGCATTGTCCCAGGCGTAATTGAGCTGATGATTAACCGATGGCGACCAGCTCGATACATAGGTCGGGTCGCTCAGCCACGAGCCGGCGTAATAGAGCGCGTTGTACTGGCGACCGAGAGTCAGCTCGCCATAGCTGTTGCTCAAGCCAACATAGGCGGTGCGGCCGAACAGGCGGCCGCCCTGGTTCAATTGTCCGTTGTCGAGTGAAAATCCGTTTTCCAGGTTGAAGATAGCCTTCATGCCGCCGCCCAGGTCTTCGCTGCCGATCAGTCCCCAGCGGCTGCCGGCCCAGCCCAGTTCGGCGCCGTCCACCACCGACAAGCTGTTGCCGGCCTTGGTTTGCTGGTAGCGCACACTGCTGTCGATAAAGCCGTACAGGGTCACGCTGGTGCTGGCGATCTGTGCATAGGAGGCGCTGGAGGCAAGGGCCAGCAAGGCGGCAGGGGCGATGCGCGAAATTCGAGGTGAAATACGGGGAGCGGATGTTTTCATTGTTTTGCTGAGTGTGGTTGGTAATGAATTGCGCGCGGCACGCGCGACCGGTGCGGCGCTACCAGTCGGCCAGGCCGTCGGTCCGGTTCTGTTCCGCCTTCAATGCGCAGATGCGGTAATCCTGCTGATCCAGGCTGGAAAAACCACTTATACGCATGGCGCTGCGCGCGTTTTCCAGTTCCGGCGCCTCGACGCTGGCCGCCAGGGCCCGGCGCAGCGCCGCCAGCGTGGCGGGCGCTGTAGCCGACGAGGTAATCAGAGGCAGGCCAGGCATCGGCGCAGTGAAGCCGATCGCAGCCAGGCGGGAGAAAGTCTCAGGCTCCTGGCGGCTCAGGAAATAGGCGCTGACGCAATCGAGCGCGGCGATGTCGGCCTGGCCGCCGGCAACCAGTTGCGCCGACTGCCGATGGGCGCCGCTGAACACCACCTTCGAGAAAAACCTGCCGTCAGCGGCGAAGGGCGCAACCGCGCTGCGCAACGCGTGATAACCGGATTGCGAGTGGCGCTCGTTGCAGGCTGCGACAGCGCCGTTAAACGCCTGCAATGGTTTTGCCGCATCCTCATGCCGCACCCACAAACTGCTGCTGTAATTTGCCTGCGTGCAGCCTGGCACGTCGAAATGAAAGGCGCCGACCACTTGTACCTTGCCATGTAAAACCGTCGATACCGGATAACCGCAGGTCTGGCTCAACAGCAGGTCCGGTTCCTGCCAGTGCTGCAGCAGATTTTGCGGCTGGCCGAGCCGATGCGGGACATCCTCCACGCCTTCGAGCCGCAGGTAACGGCGCAGCCCGCTCCAGAATTCTTCCAGGCTGGCAGCTGGAAACGGGTACATCGGCAACGCACATCTCATGCGCTGCCTCCGCCATGCAATGCGGAGCCTGACTGCGGCGTCCAGCGCTGCGACAACAGGTCAAACAGCTGATCGGCCACGATTGCCAGCAGCGCAACCAGCAACGCGCCCTGGATCACGTAAGCGGTGTTGAATCCGCTCAGGCCGACGATGATCGGCAACCCCAGCGTCTTGGCGCCGACGGTCGATGCAATCGCCGCCGTGCCGATATTGATCACCACCGAAGTGCGCACGCCGGCCAGTATTACCGGCGCCGCCAGCGGCAGCTCAACCCGGTACAGGATCTGCCAGCGGTTCATGCCGATGCCGCGCGCAATTTCCAGAATGGCCGGCGAGATCGAGGACAAGCCGCTCATCGCGCCGTGCGCCACCGGCAGCACGCCGTACATGACCAGTGCAATCAGGGCAGGAGTTTCTCAGAAGCAGATCAGCGGCTCTGCCTCCGCCTTCACCGCCACCGGTGGATACGACTGGCTGATGGCCAGCACCGTTTCCTCGGAAGATCGGAACTGGCGTCCT
>NZ_JAQGLV010000337.1 GCF_028292705.1 Collimonas fungivorans
CAGGCGCTATCCGAAATTGACGCTGGTAGACGCCAGTGGCGGGCACGGGCTCGATGCCGAGACTGAGGAGCGAGTGCGAAGAGTGGTCGGTAGAAAAAGAGAAATTGCGGCGGTGTATTCAATGGGCGGCGGGAATGTCGCGATACTGCGTGTCCTGCATGCGATGGGAAAAGCGCCAAAGTGCTTCATCGCGCATGACCTCGACAGGGACAACATTCGCCTGCTGCGAGACGGGCGGATCAACGCGGTATTGCATCATGACCTGCGGCAGGACCTGAGGAACGCCTGCCACCAGATCATGCATTTCCACAAAATGCTGCCTGTATCGGCCATTGGCGATTCATCGTCTGTAGTTGTCGTCACCCCGCTCAACATTCCGCAATATATAGACCGTCGTTTTGGCAAAATCGGCCAGGAATAGTCTATTTGGCATGCCCGTTCCGGTGACAGCTCGATGGCCGCCAATAATCTTGGTACGCCAACGCACAGACCCCGTGAGGTTTCCTGAATAACCTGATCTGCAATCGTAGCGTTCCGACTGGATGCGGCCTCTGGGCCAAGCTGACAGTTCGCTGCCGCTGCGGTCGTGCAGTAGCGATGGCCTGATCTGCCGGTGCACATCATTGTCGCCAGAGACTGATCAAATCTGGATGGCTGCTCACAATCATGTGCGTAGTTCTGGTTAGTCAAAAAAAGGAAATCATCATGAAATACTTGACACAGTTTGCCGCAGTATTGGCGACGCTTACACTGGCCGGTTGTTTTACCTTGCCTACAGGTCCGGCCGGGCCGCAAGGCGCGACCGGATATACCGGAGCGACTGGTAGCACCGGATATACGGGGGCGCCCGGCCGCGCCGGAGCTACTGGCGGCACCGGCGCGACCGGAGACACCGGAGCGACTGGCGGTACTGGCGCGACAGGCGATACCGGGGCTACCGGATATACAGGCGCAACCGGCAGCACCGGTGCAAGAGGGAGTACCGGCGCTAAAGGAAGCACTGAAGCCGGGACCGTTGTAGTTATACCGGCTCGTTAAGACAGCTGGCGGCGAATCCTTGCTGATACGTAAGGGTTCGCCAAAAAGGAATGTGCATTCGGAGTGGAAAGAATTTATCTGCCTGTGCTTTACATGACGAGGCCGTGCGGAAGATTCGGGGTCAAGAGACCCTGATGCGCTTGCCATTGCAGCTGGCCCTGATCGCCTTGCTGCACCAGTACAGTGATCTTTCCTGTTGCGGCTCGCAGCCGGTCAGCAGGCACATGGCCGTGACGCCCAGGATGTAAAGCTTGAACCACCAGGCCATCTTGAATTCGATCAGGTCCGCAGACATGGCGGTTTCTCCTTTCAGCGCTTATGTGAATTTCCTGATGCTGATGCGATTGATGACTCTGCCGACCCCCGCTACACGTTTCACCACCTCTATGCTGCGATCGATCTGAGCCCGGCTGTCAGCGAAGCCGCTCAGCATGACTGCGTCTTTTTGCGTCCGGATTCTTATATCAAGATTGTCGATGCCGTCACTCGCCATCAAGGCTGTTTTGATTTTGGCCGTGAGTTCGGCGCCGGCAGGTGCTGCCTTGATCGCGGAGAGTGGCGCGACGACAGGCATGCTTTGTGCGTTATTGCAGCCGCACAGGAAAGCCGGCAGCGCGCACAGAGCCATTGTGGCCAGGAAAGGATTTACGAGCGTATTCATGGTTTGCCAATCCGAAAGTAGGGAAATTCCAATATATGCACCGGACTTTGCCTGCTTTACCCGTTCCCTTTCTGTTCGTTATCGTACGTAGGCAACAATAATCCTGCAATCCGGATAATTTGGAAGATGCAGCCTGCTTGTGGATACATCGAGCAGAAATTTTATGCAATGTGGGATAGCGAACGGATCAGGGGAGAAATAAGTTTTATAAGATATTTCATCGGGAAGGCGATACGGAAGCTGTCCGATAGCATCCGCTATGCCGTGCTGGCTCAATGTTCGCAAAAGGGAGGATGGTCATGGATAAATACATTTTGGGATGGATTCTGGGTGCGCCGATGGCGTTGCTGATAGCGCTCTATTTTTTTGTGCACTAGCCGATTGCCTGGATAAGCGCTAATCGTCTTCTGATAAAAGGGAATCGGCATGGGAATGCAATGGATGAACGGGTGGGCGAGAAAATACGCCGTGACGCCGGAAAAACTGGCAGCAGGCGAATTGCGCGATGCGCGTCTTTCCCTATTCCAGGCGGAAAGGCTGTTGCTGGAAGCGGGAATGCGCGTCGACTACCATCGCAGCGTCCTGGTTTTCCTTGAGGCCATCGCCATTGACGGCGTGGAAAGCGTGGCTGACAGGCAAAGGCCGCAACAGCTGGCCCCGCCGCAACGTCCTCTTGTGCTGCATCAGATATTGCAAGAAGAACCAGCCGATGCGAGAAGAGCCGTGTGAGCCGGAAAGATGATTGGAAAAACCATGGTTACGTTTCTGAAGCGTTCCGTCCGTCCAAGCCTTGTCGCTGCGTGTTTCCTGCTTGTCTCTTTGTCCGGCTGCAACAAGACAAAAGACATGACCGGAAATCCTCCGTCTGCTGCTGCCAGCACTGCGGTTGACGATTCGATTATCACAGCCAAGGTGAAAGCTGGATTGCTGCATAGCGGCGATCTCAAGCACCTTGACCTGCAAGTCCAGACCCAGAACCACGAAGTGACATTGAGCGGTTTCGCCGACAACCGGGCCCAGGTCGATACCAGCATCGTGGTGACCAAGGCGGTCGACAGGGTAACCAACGTGGTCAATCACATCATTATCAAGAAATGAATCTTGCGTGTAATCGATGATCACTGCATTTTCGGCCCGGTTTTCTGTTCCGTTGCCTGTACCTCGAGTTTCATGCACGCTGGCTGCGCCGGCATGAACCTTGGATTCACGCTAACCACCTGCACCGGCTTGCCGGCCAGCGCGTTGAGCGCCTGTTCCAGCTGCCAATCCTTGGCGGTTCCGAATTCCTTTTGCGGCAACGCCGCGCTGTTGGCCGGGTCCAGCTTGGCAAGCGCACGCCGGTCGCGCAGGCGCTGGCGCTCCTTGCGCACATCGGCGAAGGGATCGGGCGCCGGTTTGTTGGCGTAGGCTGCGCGCGGGATATCGACTTCGCGATAACCGAGCAGCACGCCATCCATGTCGGCGTCTTTGCGCGGCGGCACGATCCAGTCAGGCACCACGCCATAACCTTCCATCGGACAACCGTTCGGCCGCAAGTTGCGTGCATTGCTCCAGACGACGTAAGTGCCGTCGCGTGTGCCGACGCCGGTTTGCGCCATGCCCTTGCCATAGGTCGGCGTGCCCAGCAGCCTGGCGCGGCCGAGATCTTTCAGCGCGGCGGCGGTGGCTTCGGCGGCCGAGGCGCTTTGGCCGTCGACCAGCGCGATGAGCGGCACGCTGCGCCACCAGTCGTCGCCTTGCAGCGGCGCCAGCGGATCTTGGCCCTGCATCACCGGCAGGTCATAATCCGGCCAGTTGGTGGTGATGCGATGCTGGATCTTGTCGTCGCGCTGCAGCGTCACCATTGCGGTCTTGTCGCGGCCGGTGAACAGCGCCGTAATGCCGATCGCCGCATTGAGCGCGCCGCCGCCGTTGATCCGTAAATCGAGGATCACCGCCGTGGCCGGCGGCCCTTTTTTACGCTCGGCTTGCACCACGTCTATGTAATCGCCGATGGTGGGCTCAGGAAAACTGGCCAGCCGGGTATACAGCACATTGCCGTCGAGTCGCCTGACACTTGCCGGCCGCGGCTTGATGATGGCGCGCAGCGGGGAAAATTCCAAGCGTTGCTGCGAAGCGCCGCGCAGCAGCGTCAGCTTGAGCGGCGCGCCGGCTTCGCCGTTGGCGTACTTGGCGATTTCGGTATTGTCGATGCCCACCATGCTGTTGCCGTCCATCGCCACCACCAGGTCGCCGGTAAGCACCCCGGCTTGCGCGGCGGGCGCGTCGGGCACCACATCGATAATATGCAAGCCGTCCGGCAAGGTTTCGAAAATGATGCCGATGCCGGGCGTGCCGTTGCGCGTGCGCTGGTCTTTTTTTATCTGCTCTTGCTGTTCCTGCGCATTGAGGAAGCGGGCGTAGGGCAGTGTCTTGACGCCGAGGCGGATGGTTTCGTCGAGGAAAGCCGGGACGTCGATCTCCGTCAGATGTTCTTTCTTGAGCACGTCCACCACCGACTTGAGTTCGCAGATCTGCGCTTCCCAGTCGGGCGGACAGGGCGAGGCTTCGGCTGCGTGGGCAGGTGAGCAAAGGCCGGATGCCAGCAACACAAAGGGCGCCAGCAAGCGGGCGCTCAAGGGCCGATGCCGGCAGCGCGCATGGTCGTGCATGGGCGGGCTGGCGGAATTCGTTTCGGCTCTGGTCGCGCTGTGCATTTTTCTTCCGTCGGGCAGGTGAGGAGCATGGAAATTGGAGTCTACCAGCCATCGTCCTGAAAGCGATTTGCGCTTGGACAGAAAAGCATCAAAAAAAACTTGCATCCGGATAATTCGTGTTGCATACTGGGTTTCACGCACAGGCTATCGTGCGTGTCCAGAAAATGTTTGATGGTAGATACTTGAGTAGATTCATTCGCGGCGTAGTCACTTTGCAGATAGCACGGGATTACGCGAATCTCCTCAAGTATCAGTCATTGCAAAGCTCGCTTCGGCGGGCTTTTTTTATGTGATGTGCGAAGCAGGGCAGGTGTGCGCCATGTCCGGAAAAACGCCGGCGGCCTGCTCCCGATAAATCCCACCATGCCGCCTGCCATCCGCCATCCTGTAAACGAACCGCATCGCAACCACGGCCTGGACACGCTGCGCGCGGCGGCGATCATGCTGGTATTCATGTACCACTACATGGCGTTTGTCAGCGGCTCAGCCACATTCGGCTGGGCCAGCAAGGTGGGCTGGACTGGGGTCGATCTGTTCTTTGTGCTCAGCGGATACCTCATCAGCAACCAGATCTTTGCCGGCGTCGCCCGCGGGCAGCGGCTTTCGCTCAGGCATTTCTACACCAGGAGATTCCTGCGGACGCTGCCCAATTTCTACTTTGTGCTGGCGCTTTATTTCTTGTTTCCCGTGGTAATGGGTGGAAATACGCCGCCGCTGTGGCGCTTCCTCACATTCACGCAGAACCTGTGGCTGCAGCCGGGAACCGCTTTTTCCCACGCCTGGTCGCTGTGCATAGAGGAACAGTTTTATCTCGTGCTGCCGGCCGCCGTCATCCTCGCCGCCAGGTATGGCAAGTCGATCCGGCTGGCCTGGGCCGCCCTCGGCCTGCTGATGCTGGCCGGGATCGCGCTGCGCAGTCTATTGTGGCTGCAGTATGGGCGGGAAGCGGGCGGTGCGGTCGGTGGTTATTACCCGAATGTCTACTACTCGAGCTTTTGCCGCTTTGATGAATTCCTGCCGGGCATCGCTGTCGCCATCCTGAAGAATTTTCACCGCGATCTCTGGCAAAAGATCCTGCGCTGGGGCCACTTGTCCTTGTTTTCCGGCGGCCTGGCGGTGGCGCTGCTTTTCTACCTGGCCGTCAATTATTACTATATCGAAGGCTACGGCTACGGGTTCTTCATGAGCGGATTCGGCTATTCGCTGATTGCCGTCGCCTTCGCGCTGCTGGTGGTCGCCGCGCTCAGTCCGTGCAGTTACCTGTATCGCTGGCGGATACCGGGCGCTGCCCAGCTGGCCGCATGGTCTTACGCCATCTATCTGATGCACAAGCCGCTCGCGATGATCGCCCACCCGATCCTGAAACGCGCCGGTATTGACCCGGCGATCGAAGTTGCCCTGATCGCCTTGATCAGCATCTTAGGCGGATACCTGCTGTATCGATTGGTCGAAACGCCTTTCATGAAGCTGCGCGATGCGCGTTTCCCCAGCAATTTTGCCGCCGGCGCCGCGCCCTCGCAAACAGAGCTCCCCGCTTACACGAAGTAGCCGGCTCAGGCTGCCGTGCCGTTTCCTATGTGCTTGTAGAAGACGGTCGTGGCGCACAAGCGGCCATCCGGCCATAGCGCATAGTCGGGAATCACGCCGGACACCTGCCATCCCAGCCGTTTGTACAGCTGCTCCGCCGGGCTGCCGGTGACCGTATCGAGCACCAGCAAGCGTTTGCCGGCGAGCGCCGCGGCATGTTCCGCCGCCGTCACCAGCGCCGCTCCCAAACCGGCGCGGCGCGCCTTGCGGTGGACCAGCAGTTTCGCCACATCGGCGCGATGCGGCTGGTTTTCCGGCTGGCTCAGCACCACCTGCACCGTGCCGAGAATCGCACCATCCTGGTCCTGGGCCACCAGCAGCAAACGTTCGCCGGCGGCTACGCCGGGAGCGACGCCATTCCAGAATTTGTCCGCACGGGTACGCGTCAAGGGATGCATGAAGCTGACCGAGGCGCCGCCGTCGACGCAATCGATCAGGATCTCGCTCAGTGCGTTAATCGCTGCCGCATCAAGCGAGTCCAGGCGATGGATGTGTATGTTGTCTTGCATGCCGGTTCCTTATTGGCGCGCGTTGTCCGTGCTGCTGACGACGGCGTAACGCGCAGGTTTGCGATGGGGGTTGTGATAAGCGACCGGAGTGTCCAGCTGGAACGCCAGGCAGTCGCCGGCTTCGAGCGCATACTGCGCGGCGCCGACGGCGATATTCATCTTGCCCTCCAGGATCCATACCTGCTGGTAGACCAAGGCTTCGCGCGCAGCAGTTTCGTAAGTGACCCGGGCGCCGGCCGGAAACAGCACTTCCACGATCCGCAGCGGCGATTGCGGGTCCGGCGGCGAGATATTGCGGCGCACGTAGCCCGATTGCGGATCGCGCCATTGCGGCTGGTCGGCATGGCGGATGAGGGGAGCGGTTTGCGGCTGCGGATCTTCGAACAGGGCGGGCAGCATCACGCCGAGCCCGGTCGCCAGTTTTTCCAGGACCACCGCGGTGGCGTTGCTTTGCCCTCTCTCGATCAGGGAAATCATGGAACGGCTGACGCTGCACCTGGTGGCCAGCGCATCGAGCGACAGGCCGCGCTCCTGGCGCAAGAAGCTGACGCGGGCGGCGATGCGGGCGTTGATGTCCATGGGATGCGATTCCTCGGTTTCTACAATAATAGATTTATTATCCATTATATTGGATAACGAGGTCAATCCCATAATCTGTAGTGCCACCGGGCCGGCGAGCTTGGCAGGGCAGCGATTCAATGTATTATTCTCGTGGGACAGGGGGCGACGGGCCTGTCCAGGAAACAGCCATCGCCACGCGGTGTGCTGCACCGCGCAAAAAAACTATCAAGAGATCGCTCCAATACGATGCCGACACGATGCCAATAAGCGCCACGATCGAAGGTATTTACCGCAGCGAATCACGTCGCGTGTTCGCCACGCTGATCCGCCTGCTGGGCGACTTCGACCTGGCCGAGGAAGCCTTGCAAGATGCGTTCAAGGCCGCGATGGAGCAATGGCCGCGCGACGGCATCCCCGACAAGCCTGTGCCGTGGCTGGTGTCGGCCGGGCGTTTCAAGGCCATCGACGGCATACGCCGCCGCGCCAGGTTCACCGCCTACGACGAGGTGGCGGAATCGATCGAGGCGATCGCCGACGACAGCCAGGCCCCGGACGATGACCGCGAGCATGTCGAGGACGATCGCCTGCGCCTGATCTTCACCTGCTGCCATCCCTCGCTGGCGCCGGATGCGCAGATTGCGCTCACCTTGCGCGAAGTCTGCGGCCTGAGCACGGAAGAGATCGCCCATGCCTTCCTGACCCCGGCGCCGACGCTGGCGCAGCGCATCGTGCGCGCCAAGGCGAAAATCCGCGATGCCCGCATCCCGTACCAGGTCCCCGGCCGCGACGAATTGCCGGCGCGCCTGCACACGGTGCTGCGCGTCATTTACCTGGTGTTCAACGAAGGCTATTCCGCCTCCTCGGGCGAGACGCTGACGCGCCACGACCTGTCGCAGGAAGCGATCCGCCTCACCCGGCTGCTGCTGGAACTGCTGCCGGAGCCGGAGGTCATGAGCTTGCTGGCGCTGATGCTGCTGCATGAATCGCGCCGCATAGCACGCAGCACGACGGCCGGCGACCTGGTGCCGCTGGACGAGCAGGACCGCACTTTGTGGAACGCAGAATATATCGCCGAGGGTTCGGCGCTGGTGGAGCGCGCCTTGTCATCCGGGCGTTTCGGCACATACGGCCTGCAGGCCGCCATTTCCGCCGTGCATGCCGACGCCCGCCAGGCCGACGCCACCGACTGGGCGCAGATCGTCGGCCTGTACGACGCCTTGCTGCGGCTGGAGCCTACGCCGGTGATTGAATTGAACCGCGCGGTGGCGGTCGCCATGCACCAGGGGCCGGATGCCGGGCTGGTTTTGGTGGATGGCCTGATTGCCGGCGGCCAGTTGCAAAATTACCATCTGGCGCACGCCGCGCAGGCCGACCTGCACCGGCGCCTGGGCCATGTTGCGGAAGCGCGCGCCGCTTACGGGCGGGCGCTGGCCTTGACCCAGCAAGAGCCGGAGCGGCGCTTCCTGCATCGGCGGCTGGTCGGCCTGGCTGAACAATAAAAATATCTGGAGTGCTGTCGATTCCGCTGCCTGCGGTTCGACTATTCAGTGTAAGTGCCTATGAACCGACGCCGGCGGCGCGCTGCGCCACCGGCAGCCACCCACCATCCTCGTCATTGACTGGAGACCATCATGAA
>NZ_JAQGLV010000349.1 GCF_028292705.1 Collimonas fungivorans
CGAAACCGGGCAGCAGATCTTCCGTCATGGTCAAGGCCTGCGCCGCCAGCAGCATCTCGACGCCGATGATGTATTGCGTGTTCGCCACCACCGTCGCCGCCTTGCGCGCGCACCAGGTCGAGTTCGAAACGTGGTCTTCGCTGTTGCCCTTGGCCGGGATGCTGTCGACGCTGCCCGGCATGCACAGGGTGCGGTTTTCCATCACCAGCGAACTGAGCGAACATTGCACCACCGGATAACCGGTATTGACGCCGCGCACGCCGCTCATCAGGTTGCGCGGCAAACCCCACGACAAGGTCGGATCGATCAGGCGCGCCACGCGGCGCTCGCAGATGCTGCCGAGGTCGGTGATCGCCATGGCCAATAAATCCATTGCCTGCGCCAGGTACTGGCCGTGGAAATTGCCGCCGGAGATGATCTCGAAGCCGCCGCCTTCTTTATCGAAGATCAGCGGATTGTCGGTGGCGGAGTTGATTTCCTTGTCGACAATGTTGTCGATGTAATCAAGGGCGTCGAATACAGGGCCGTAGACTTGCGGCGAGCAGCGCAGCGAATACACATCCTGGATACGGGCTGAGTAAGGGATATCGGTGCGGCGCAGTTCTTCCGGAAACTGCACGGCGCGTGCTTCATGCGTGGTGCGGGTCGAACCGGACAGCAATTTGCGGATAATGGCGGCGGTCTTGATCTGGCCGGCGTGCGGACGCGCTTGCTGGATACGGTGATCGAACGCCGCCATTTCAGCGCGCATCGCTTCCAGCGTCAGGCCCAGCGACAGACAGGCGTCGCTCAGCAGGTTGCGGGCGTCGTGGGCCACCAATACCGCCACCGCCAGCGAGGCGGTGCAGCCGTTGATCAGGGCCGAGGCATCCTTGGCTTTTAAGTCAAATTTGACCGGGCCGACGCCGGATTTGGTGATGGCTTCTGGTGCGCTCATGCGCTGGCCCTGGTACATCACTTCGGCTTCATCGAAACCGGCAATTGCTGCCGCCAGGTAGGACAGTGGCGCCAAATCGCCGGAAGCGCCGACCGAACCCTTCTGCGGCATGATCGGATGGATGCCGGCGTTCAGGAAAGCCAGCAGGCGATCCACCACTTCCACTCGCGGCGCCGAATAGTTGCTGGCGAAGGCATTGGCGCGCAACAGCATGGTGGCGCGGCTGACTTCTTCCGAGAACGGCTCGCCGATGCCGGCGCAGTGGGCCTTGATCAATTGGGTCTGGAACAGCTCGATGTGTTCGACCTTGATGCGCGTGTCCTTCAACAAGCCGACGCCAGTGTTGAAGCTGTACATCATCGGCGCTTCGTCGTGCATCCAGGTCGCTTCGATGTAGTCGCGGCTTTCTTTCAGGGCGGCGCGCGAGGTGTCGGCCAGGGCCACCGGCAGGTGCGGTGCGCGGGCGACGTCGACCACTTGCTGCGCAGTCAGGTTGAAGCCGTCGATGGTGATGGTTTGGGACATGAAAACTCCAGATTTAAATATGGGAGGACGAGCGCAGAAGCCGCTTGAGCATGACTGCTCAACCAGCTTCCGGCTTCCAGGATGAGAAAGAGATACCCGCCCGGCTTACTTGGCGCCGGAGGTATACCAGGTACCGATCAGGGCTCGCTCTTCGTCGGTGATGTGAGTCAGGTTAGCCAGCGGCATCGCCTTCAGTTGCACGGCTTGCTGGTAGACCTTGTCGGCATGTTGCCGGATCTGGTCTGCAGTCTGCAGCATCACGCCGGCCGGCGCCGTGGCAAAACCCGGCTGGGTCGGCTGCGCCGAATGGCAGGTGGCGCAACGCTGGCCGATGATTTCCTGGATATGCGCCATGTCGGCGCTCGGCGCCGCAACTGCTGCAGCAGCGCCGGCCACGGCAGCCTCTGCCTTGGCCACAGGCGCAACCGGCGGGATCGGGCGTGGCGCAATCGCAATCGCCACCGCCAGCAGCAAGGCCACGCCGGCAATCGGATAACCGAACGACACGCGGCCGGCATGGCGCAGGTTGAAGAAGTGGCGGATCAGGGCGCCGGCGGCAATGATCGCCGCCAGGATCAGCCAGTTGTACGGATGGCTGTAGGTCATGCCGTAGTGGTTGCTGATCATGATGAACAGCACCGGCAGCGTGAAGTAGTTGTTGTGCACGCTGCGCTGCTTGGCTTTCTTGCCGTAGATGGGATCCGGCGATTTGCCGACGCGCATCGCTTCCACCAGCTTGCGCTGGCCCGGGATGATCACCATCAGCACGTTACCCACCATCATGGTGCCGATCATGGCGCCGACATGGATATAGGCGGCGCGGCCGCTCAGCAGGTGCGACAGCACATAAGCGGCGGCCACGATGAACAGGTACATGACGATGCCGAGCAGGCCTTCGCGCTTGCCCAGCGGCGAACGGCACAGGACGTCGTACACGGTCCAGCCGATCACCAGCGTGCC
Organism: Collimonas fungivorans; assembly: GCF_028292705.1. Lineage (GTDB taxonomy): Bacteria > Pseudomonadota > Gammaproteobacteria > Burkholderiales > Burkholderiaceae_D > Collimonas > Collimonas fungivorans_B. Next base: position 2,423 of record NZ_JAQGLV010000349.1, read on the forward strand.
GAGGCCGACGCCGATCGCCTGCCAGGTGCTGAGGTCAGCCACATCCTTGTTGATCATCATCGCCGAGGCATTGAAGTAATAGACGATGAACAGCATGGCGAAGCCCGACAGCCAGGTGGCGTAGGCTTCCCATTTGAACCAGTGCAGCTCTTCCGGCAGTTCGGCCGGCGCCACCAGGTATTTTTGCGGATTGTAGAAACCGCCGCCATGGACCGCCCACAATTCTCCGGACACGCCTTTCTTGGCCAGGTCGGAGCCGGCTTTCGGCGGCCGGATCGAATTGTCCAGCCAGACGAAATAGAAGGACGCGCCGATCCAGGCGATGCCCGTGATCAGGTGCAGCCAGCGGACCAGCAGGTTGAGCCATTCGACCCCGTACGAAACTAACAATGCATCCATGTCTTCCCCAACGATTATTACTCGTCTGCCACCGCGGGCTCTGCAAACGATAGAGGTTATTTCGCTTTATATTTGAACCGATAACTGCGTTGCTTCGCCTTGTTCTCGCTTCAAATAAAAACCGAAGTATTTACCTCCAACACGGCCGCGAGCTCAATAAGGCCTATCTCAGCTCCGCTACGACCAACATGATCGGATAAGCAAGATACCTGCCTGCCCAGCCTTCATTATTCCCCTGCCTGCGCTCTCAAATTAAAAGCGTGCCAGATTCACGCAAGATAAACGTATTGCGCTATCAAAACATGGATTTTCAGATATATTTGACATACTCATATTCATATAACAAAATGAACTCTGATAATACCTAAAAATAGTAGGAGACAACATGGCCAAGCTGCCGGACCACCTGGATATCCACCTGATACGCATCCTGTATCTGCTGCTGTGCGAAAAGAACGTCTCGCGCGTCGCCCTCAAGCTCAACCAGCCGCAACCGTCGATCTCGGCCTCGCTGCGCAAATTGCGCGAACTGACCGGCGACCCCCTGCTGGTGCGCGGCGCGCGCGGGATGGTGCCGACCCAGCACGGCGAAAGCCTGCTGAAGCCGGCCAAGCGCATCCTGGAAGAAACCGAGCGGCTGTTTGTGCAAAAAACCGCCTTCGTGCCCCAGGCTGAAGCACGCACCTTCCACATCGCCGCGCCAGATTACATGAATACGCCGTTCTTCTTGGAAGTGGTGGCGCGCCTGCGCCGCGAATCGCCCAAGAGCCGCATCGTGATCCATGCCCTGGGGCCGGAAACCGACTACGTGCGCCTGCTGTCCGACGGCGACCTCGACCTGGTCATCGCCAACTGGGACGAGCCGCCGCCGCACCTGCACCTGTCCAAGCTGTTCGACGATCCCATCGTCTGCCTGATGCGCGCCGACAGCGCCTACGCCAAGCGCACCGCAGCGGACCAGATGACAGTGGAAGACTACCTGTCGCTGCCGCACGTGGCGCCATGGCAAGTACTGCCCGGCTACCACGGCATCATCGATTCCTTCCTCGACAGCCAGAACCTGAACCGCAACGTGGTGGTCGAATCGGCCTACTTCGGCATGCTGCCCTATATGGTGGCGCAAACCGACCTGGTGCTGACCACCGGCCGCCAGTTCGCCCTTTTTTATGAAAAGACGCTGGCGCTGAAAAGCTTCACCCTGCCGATCAAGTTCCCGCCCATGCGTTTTTACCAACTATGGCATGAACGCGTACACCAGGCGACCGAGCATAAATGGCTGCGCGAACAGATCGGGATTGCCGCCAAGTCAATGCTGTCCAAGTAGTCCGACATATATCCAAATACGTAAATCAACTATCAGTCAGTATATATATCGTGAAGGGCTGGGCAAAGTAGTATCGGACAGCGCAAGCCCTGTCCATGTGGCAGGAGATTTGTGAGGCTGTTGCGCACTGGTCCGGCCGGGCAGGAAATAAAAACGCCGGATCGATGTCGCCGCAAGCACTAAAATAACCGCACCCAGGAGACACACGATGAACAGCAGCACAGATCCGGTAGATGAAAAACTCCCCGTAGGAAAACTCGCTGCGCTTGGCATGCAGCACGTGCTGGTGATGTACGCCGGCGCGATCGCCGTGCCGCTGATCATCGGCGGCGCCCTCAACCTGGCCAAAAGCGATATCGCCTTCCTGATCAGCGCCGACCTGTTCTGCTGCGGCCTGGTGACCCTGATCCAGAGCCTGGGCTTCTGGAAATTCGGCATCAAGATGCCGGTGATGATGGGCGTCACCTTCGCCGCCGTCGGTCCGATGGTAGCGATGGCCGGCAACCCGCAGCTGACGATTGTCCATATCTACGGCGCGGTGATTGTCTCCGGCATATTCTGCGTCTTTGCCGCGCCCTACATGAGCCGCCTGATGCGCTTCTTCCCGCCGGTGGTGACCGGCACCGTGATCAGCGTCATCGGCATTTCGCTGATGGGCGTAGGGATCAACTGGGCGGCCGGCGGCCAACCGGTGATCGGCACCCTGGTCGACGGCGTCTTCACCAAGATCCCCAATCCCGACTACGGCTCGCCGACCAGCCTCGGCATCGCGCTGGTGGTGCTGATTTCGATTTTGCTGATCACCAAGTACGTCAAGGGTTTTATCGCCAACATCTCGGTGCTGAGCGGCATGATCATCGGCTTCATCATCGCCATGGCGATGGGCAAGATCAGTTTCTACGGCCTTGGCAATGCCGAATGGTTCGCCTTTATCCGGCCCTTCCATTACGGCTGGCCGAAATTCGACATCGGCTCCATCCTCAGCATGTGCCTGGTCATGATCGTGACCATGATCGAATCGACCGGCATGTTCATCGCCCTCGGTGAAATCGTCGGCAAGAAAATCGACGACAAGACCCTGGCGCGCGGCTTGCGCGTCGACGGCTTGGGCAGCGTGATCGGCGGCATCTTCAATACCTTCCCCTATACCTCGTTTTCGCAGAACGTCGGCCTGGTCGGCGTCACCGGCGTACGCAGCCGCTATGTCTGCGCCGCAGCCGGCGTGATCCTGATGCTGTTCGGCCTGTTCCCCAAAATGGCGCACGTGGCTGCCTCGATTCCCCAGTTCGTGCTGGGCGGCGCCGGCATCGTCATGTTCGGCATGGTGGCGGCGACCGGCATCAAGATCCTGTCGAAGGTCGATTTCCAGCACAACCGCAATAACCTGTTCATCGTCGCCGTCAGCTTCGGCGCCGGCATGATCCCTATCGTGGCGCCGACCTTTTTCGACAAGATGCCGGTATTCCTGTCGACCATCCTGCACAGCGGCATCTTGCTGGCGTCCAGCATGGCGGTCTTGCTGAACCTGTTTTTTAACGGCAAGGGGTCCAGCGAAGACAGCCGCGCGCATGCGCTGGCGGCGGCGCAAAGCTCCGATCACTAAGTTGTTTTTGCAGTAAATTGAAGTAACGTGGGTCCAACCCGTATTTGAAATGGCAGCGATTTAACCGAGGAAGAAGCGGGTCGGACCCGCCGATGACACAAATGACAACTTTAGAACAATTGAACAACAGCGATGTAACGGCATTCGTGGCGACGCTGCACGGCATCTACGAGCACTCACCGTGGATTCCCGAACGCGCCGCTGCGCAGCGGCCGTTCGCCAACATCACCGCCTTCAAACTGGCGATGCAGGCAGTCGTCAGCTCGGCCACCAGGGAAGAACAGCTGGGCCTGATCCGCGCCCACCCGGAGCTGGCCGGCAAGGCAGCCATTTCCGGCGAACTGACAGCCGAGTCGACCGGGGAACAGGCCAAGGCCGGGCTCAATAATTGCAGCCCGGAAGAATTCGCCGCGCTGCAAAAACTCAACGCCGATTACAACAAGAAATTCGGCTTTCCGTTCATCCTCGCGGTCAAGGGCGCCGACGGCCAGGGCCTGTCGCGCCAGGCCATCATCGCCACTTTCAGCCGGCGCCTGAAAAACCAGTTCGACGACGAGCTGGGGGAAGCGCTGCGCCAGATCGGCCGCATCGCCGAAATGCGCAGCAACGACCTGCTCGGCTATGCGCCGCAGCTGGGCCAGACCATCATGCAATGGGCAGAACAGATCGGCGCCTGGAGCGATGACGAGAGCGGCCTCACCTGCGCCTACATGACCGACGCCCACCGCCGCACCGCCGCGCAGATTGCCGGCTGGATGCGCGAAGCCGGCATGCAGGCCGAGACCGATGCAGTCGGCAACGTGGTCGGCCGCTACCTGTCGGACAACCCGGCCGCCAAGACCCTGATGACTGGCTCGCATTACGACACCGTGCGCAACGGCGGCAAGTACGACGGCCGCGAAGGCATCCTGCTGCCGATCGCCATCGTCAAGCACTTGCACGAACGCGGCGAAAAGCTGCCCTTCCATTTCGAAATCGTCGCTTTCTCGGAAGAGGAAGGCGTACGTTTCAAGAGCACTTTCCTCGGCAGCAACGCCATCATCGGCCAGTTTAACCTGGAGCTGCTGAACACGCTCGACCGCGACGGCGTCAGCATGCGCGACGCCCTGCTGCAAGCCGGCCACGACCCGGCGGCGATTCCCGCTATCGCCCGCAATCCCGCCGATTTGCTGGGTTACGTCGAAGTCCATATCGAACAGGGGCCGGTGCTGCTGCAGCGCGACCTGCCGGTCGGCATCGTCACCTCGATCGCCGGCAGCTGCCGCTACATGGTGCAGCTGAAAGGCGTCGCCAGCCACTCCGGCACCACGCCGATGCCGATGCGCAAGGACGCCGCTGCCGCCGCTGCCGAAATCCTGCTGTACGTGGAGCAACGCTGCGCACAGGACCAGCATGCATCGCTGGTGGGTACCGTCGGCCAGCTGCAGGTGCCTAACGGTTCCACCAACGTGATTCCAGGCGCCTGCGTATTCTCGCTGGATATCCGCGCCGCCGACGACGCCATCCGCGACGCTGCCGTGGAAGATGTCCTGCGCCATATCGAAACGGTGTGCGAACGCCGCTGCATCGAAGCCAATGTCGAGAAGATGGTGTCGGCGCCGGCCGCGCCGTGCGCTTCGTGGCTGATGGAGCAGTTGTCGGCCGCCACCGAACGCGCCGGGGTCAAGCCGTTCAAGCTCGCTTCCGGCGCCGGCCATGACGCCATGACCATCGCTAAAATAACCGACGTCGCCATGCTGTTTACGCGTTGCGGCAACGGTGGCATCAGCCACAATCCATTGGAAACAATGACTGCGGACGATGCCGAAGTATCGGCGCAAATCTTGCTGGATTTCCTACGCCGCTTTACACCCAAGCCTTGAACCAGCGTATCTGGATCTGACTGGATCAAACGCAATGTCTAAAACCTTACTGATAAAAAATGCGCGCGTGGTCGTCACCATGGACGAAACGCGCCGCGAGATAACCGGCGGCGCAGTCTTCATCCGCGACAACGTGATCGAACAGGTCGGCAACAGCGCCGACCTGCCGCAAACTGCCGACGAAGTCATCGACGCCGGCAATCACGTCGTCATCCCGGGCCTGGTGAATACCCATCACCATATGTACCAGAGCCTGACGCGCGTGATCCCGGCGGCGCAGAACGGCGAGCTGTTCAACTGGCTGACCAACCTGTATCCGATCTGGGCCAACCTGACGCCGGAGATGATCCAGGTCTCGACCCTGACCGCGATGGCGGAACTGATCATGTCCGGCTGCACCACCAGCAGCGATCACCTGTACATCTATCCCAACGGCTGCAAACTCGACGATAGCATCGAAGCGGCGCAGCAGATCGGCATGCGCTTCCACGCCGCGCGCGGCTCGATGAGCGTCGGCCAGTCGAAAGGCGGCCTGCCGCCGGACCGCGTGGTGGAAGATGAAAAAACCATCCTGCAAGATACGCAACGCCTGATCGAGACCTACCACGACAGCAGCCGCCATGCGATGCAGCGCATCGTGGTGGCGCCCTGCTCGCCGTTTTCGGTGTCGCGCGACCTGATGCGCGAATCGGCCTTGATGGCGCGCCATCATGGCGTCTCGCTGCATACCCACCTGGCGGAAAACGTCAACGACATCGCCTACAGCCGCGAGAAATTCAACATGACGCCGGCCGAGTACGCGGAAGACTGCGGCTGGGTCGGCCATGACGTCTGGCATGCGCACTGCGTCCAGCTCGACGATGAAGGCATCTACATGTTCGCCCGCACCGGCACCGGCATCGCCCACTGCCCCTGCTCCAACATGCGGCTAGCTTCCGGCATTGCACCGATCCGCAAGATGGTCGACGCCGGCGTGCCGGTCGGCATCGGCGTCGACGGCTCGGCCTCCAACGACGGCGCCCACATGCTGGGCGAAGTACGGCAAGCGATGCTGCTGCAGCGGGTCGGTTTCGGTCCGGACGCCATGACCGCGCGCCAGGCGCTGGAACTGGCGACGCTGGGCGGCGCCAGGGTGCTCAATCGCGACGATATCGGCGCCTTGACGCCGGGCATGTCGGCCGACCTGGTGCTGTTCGACCTGAACAAAGTCGGGTTCGCCGGCGGCTGGCACGATCCGGTGGCGGCGCTGGTGTTCTGTACGCCGGCCGATGTCGCCTACAGCATCATCAACGGCCGGGTGGTGGTGCGCAACGGCCAGTTCACTACTGTCGATCTGGGCAATGTACTGGAGCGCCACAACAAGCTGGCGTTGTCGCTGGCTGAAGCTGCAAGCTAAAACAGTCGGGGCGGCGATGCTCTGTTCCCCCACAGCTGCGATAAGCAATCGCGTCGTCAAGGCGATGCGATTGCTTCTGAAATCTTGGATTTATTGCTTGTGCTAAATACCTGTCCGCCGAGATAGGAAAAATAAAGACGCTTCTGGCTCACTGCAAACAGCAGGCGGTGAGAACGCAGAAAATCCGCGCCCAGCAGCATCTCGGGCTGATCGTGGAGCATGGTATTGGTTGCGGCGATATGGTTTGAATCCGATCGCGCCGCCCCGTACATATCCATGATACGAATCGTGGGATGGCTGATCGTTTCATCGCCGATGGCAAAACTTTCAAACGGCGCCAGCCAGATCTGCGAGCGATGTTTTCCAACTCCTGAACCGCTGCCTGCTGCCGCCACTCCCGGCGATTGCGTAGTAATCCCGGCGCGCGCCGCGGCGGCAAGATCAATGATTGAGGCAAACGCGCCGCTGTCTATTACGGCGCGTACTTTTTGACCGTTAACCTCGACCGTCACCACCTGGCGCAGATCGTTGGGAGCCATCGCTTGCATGGCGGTGTTCGACGCGTTCTCATCCCAATAGGCTAAAAAGGACTGGTCGCAAGCGCTCGGCTCGAAAAACTTGATTTGCCGGTTCGCCATCGAAATCTCCACATCCTGGCGAAACAGGGTATCGGCGCCGACCAGCGCGCCATAATTCAGGGATTGATCCAAATCCCATATGACGCCCAGGTGCACACGATGCCAGGCCAGCTTGCCGAATGAAAAATCGTCGAGCAACGCTGTGTATGACCTGGATTCGCCACCCGTACCAATGCCGTAAGCATTGGAATGACTGAGCGCCAGCCCCAGTTTCTCCGCTGCCTGGCGCGTAATCAGGGTGTGCTGCGAGCCGCTGTCGATCATCATCGCAGTGGCGTTGCCGTTCATGCCGCCGTCAATGCTGACAAAACCGTTCACGAATTTGACTGGAAACGTAGCGAAATT
>NZ_JAQGLV010000366.1 GCF_028292705.1 Collimonas fungivorans
TACGCCTCCATGTGCCGGTAGCCGTTCCAGGCCAGCGTAGCGACCCGCTCGCCCATGCCCACGCCTAGCGTTGCCAGGGCATTGGCGAGCTTGCGTGCGCGCCGGTGGCAATCGCTGTAGGTATAGCGGTGGAGATCGCCCTCGACCCGCCGCGACACGATTTCATTGCTGCCGAAATAGCGGTCGGCATGCTGGATAATGCTGGAGATGAGCAATGACTGGCTCATCATCTGCCCCATCAGCGGGCTCTTGGGATATTTGGACATCGCATCTCCTGAGGTTGTAGTGCCTCTGTTTTTATTGCAATTTACACGTTTTATCCGCGCCAGAGATGCATGCCGAAAAAAAAAGACCCAGCTTTGCCGCCGGTCACTTGGCGGTAAAGCTGGGTCCTTCTATTACTGCTTGTCTTTTACTGCTGTTTCCGTCTTAGCGCGCCGAAATCGCATCCACCACGCACAGCGCAGTCATGTTGACGATGCGGCGCACGGTGGCCGACGGCGTCAGGATATGGACCGGCTTGGCGCAGCCCAGCAGGATAGGACCCACTGCAACGCCGTTGCCGCAAGTATTCTTGAGCAGGTTGTAGGCGATGTTGGCGGCGTCGATGTTAGGCATCACCAGCAGGTTGGCGTCGCCTTTCAGGGACGAATCCGGCATCACTTTCCGCAGCAGCTCGCCGTCCAGCGCGGTATCGCCGTGCATTTCGCCGTCGACTTCCAGATCCGGCGCATGCTCCTTGATGATGGCCAGGGCATTCCGCATTTTTTGCGCCGAAGCGCTGTTGCTGGTGCCGAAATTGGAATGGGACAGCAAGGCTGCGCGCGGCTTGATGCCGAAACGCAGCATTTCTTCCGCCGCCAGGATCGTGATTTCCGCCAGCTGTTCGGCGGTCGGATCTTCATTGACATGGGTATCGACCAGCACCAGCTGCCGGCTCGGCAGGATCAGCGCATTCATCGCGGCGTAGACGTTGACGCCGTCGCGCCGGCCCAGCACCTTGTCGATATAGTGCAAATGCAGGCTGGTAGTGCCGTAGGTGCCGCAGATCATGCCGTCGGCGTGGCCCTTGTGGATCGCCATCGAACCGATCAGCGTATGGCGGCGGCGCATTTCCAGCTTGGCGTACTGTTCGGTCACGCCCTGGCGCTTGGTCATCGCCAGGAAAGTCTGCCAGTAGTCGCGATAGCGTTCGTCGAAATCAGGATTGATGACTTCGAAATCGACATCCGCTTTCAGGCGCAGGCCGAAGCGCTCAATGCGCTGCTGCAGCACCGCCGGCCGGCCGACCAGGATCGGACGCGCCAGGTTTTCGTCAACCACCACCTGCACCGCGCGCAGTACGCGTTCTTCTTCGCCTTCGGCGTACACGATCCGTTTCTTCTCTGCTGTCGTCTTCTTGGCGATCTGGAACAGCGGCCGCATGAACGTGCCGCTGCGGTAGACGAATTGCTGCAGCTTGTCGATGTAGGCTTCCATGTCCTTGATCGGACGGCTGGCGACGCCGGACGCTTCGGCGGCCTTGGCGACTGCCGGCGCGATCTTGATCATCAGGCGCGGATCGAACGGCTTTGGAATGATGTACTCAGGGCCGAACGACAGGTTGGTGATGCCGTAGGTGGTGGCGACGATGTCCGACTGCTCGGCTTGCGCCAGCTCGGCGATCGCATGCACCACCGCGATTTCCATCTCGCGCGTGATGGTGGTGGCGCCGCAATCGAGGGCGCCGCGGAAAATGTACGGGAAGCACAGCACGTTGTTGACCTGGTTCGGATAGTCCGAACGGCCGGTCGCCATGACGGCGTCGTCGCGCACGGCCTTGACGTCTTCCGGCAGGATTTCAGGAGTCGGGTTGGCCAGCGCCAGCACCAGCGGCCGCGCCGCCATCGCCTTCACCATGTCTTGCTTGAGCACGCCGCCGGCCGACAGGCCGAGGAAAATGTCGGCGCCGGGAATCAGCTCGGCCAGGGTGCGCGCATCGGTCTCGCGGGCAAAACGTTCCTTGTCCGGATCCATCAGTTCGACCCGGCCTTTATAGACCACGCCGGCCAGGTCGGTAACGAAAATATTTTCAATCGGGAAGCCGAGGTCGACGATCAGGTCGAGGCAGGCCAGCGCCGCGGCGCCGGCGCCGGACACCACCAGCTTGCAGCTCTTGAGGTCTTTGCCGACCACTTTCAGGCCGTTCAGGATCGCAGCGCCGACGATGATCGCAGTGCCATGCTGGTCGTCATGGAATACCGGGATCTTCATGCGGTCGCGCAGCTTGCGTTCGATCTCGAAACACTCCGGCGCCTTGATGTCTTCCAGGTTGATGCCGCCGAAGGTCGGCTCGAGCGAGGCGATGATGTCGCACAGCTTTGCCGGATCGGTTTCGTTGATTTCGATATCGAAGACATCGATGCCGGCGAATTTCTTGAACAGCACGCCCTTGCCTTCCATCACCGGCTTCGACGCCAGCGGCCCGATGTTGCCCAGGCCAAGCACGGCGGTGCCGTTGGTGATGACGGCGACCAGGTTGCCGCGCGCCGTGTAGCGAAAGGCATTGGCCGGATCGGCCACGATTTCTTCGCAGGCGGCAGCTACGCCTGGCGAATACGCCAGCGCCAGGTCGCGCTGGTTAGTCAGTAATTTGGTCGGGGTGACGCTGATTTTCCCCGGGGTCGGAAACTCGTGATACTCAAGCGCCGCCTGACGCAATTGTTGACGAAGTTCTTCTTTTTTATCGATCATCGAATCCATATGCGTCTGTCCCCAAGCGTAACAAGTGAAAGTCTTTGATTTTATCAGACTGGTCGCGGCCGACTATGTGAATTTCGCATGGTGAATAACGATTTCATAGGGTAATTTATAAAAACTATTTGATTGTAAAAATTAAACATAAAAAACTATCAACCCTATACAGACAATCAATTTTCCATATCAATAAATAAAAACTATCATTGCTTCCTAGTCAATTGCAAAAAACTTCCTTCCCGCATCAATTGAGAGAGATCAACATGGCAAACCAAGACAACAGCAGCAAATCGGTCACCATAGAAAACCTGGAAGCAGCCTTCGCCGGCGAATCCATGGCCCACATCAAATACCGCTATTTCGCCAAGCTGGCGCGCGAAGCCGGCGCCGACGACGTCGCCAGGATTTTTGAGGAAACCGCCGACCAGGAAGTGATGCATGCCTTCGGCCACCTCGACCTGCTGTATCCGAAAGCACAGCTGACTCCAGCCAAGTCGCTGGAAATCGCGATCGAAGGCGAGACTTACGAATATACCGAGATGTATCCGAAGTTCCGTCACCTGGCGATAGAAGAAGGCAACCAGGCTGCCGTCGCCGAATACGATGAGCAGATCGCCGAATCCAGGGAACATGCGGAAAATTTCAAGCGCACCCTGGAAAAGGCGGCCAAACGTTTCGCTGCCCTGGCCAAGGTGGAAGAACGCCACGCCAATCATTACCAGAACGCGCTCGACGCCCTGCGTGCCGCATAATCACGGCAAACTCACGGCAAATTCACGGCAAACACGCCTGGCGGCACTACTGCGCCGCCAGGCCGAATCATATTTCGACACACACTTAGGAACAAAATGAAGACTTACCAATGCATCGTTTGCGGACTGATCTATGACGAAGCCGCAGGCTGGCCCGAAGACGGCATCGCCGCCGGCACCAAATGGGCAGACGTGCCTGCCAGCTGGGAGTGCCCGGACTGCGGCGTCGCAAAGGCGGATTTTGAGATGGTTGAGATCTGAGCTCCTGTTGTAAAATTAGCCGCCGCAAACGTTGCGGCGGCTAGCATTCCACATACCGCTTTCATCACTATCGCCAACCATCCTCCAGGACATTCATGAAACCCATCATCATCATCGGCGCCGGCATGGCTGCATATAGTCTCGCGCGCGAAGTGCGCAAGCTGGACAAGACAGCCGCGCTGCTGGTCATTACTGCCGACGATGGCGGTTTCTATTCCAAGCCGATGCTGTCCAACGCTTTCGCGCAAAAGAAACTGGCGGCGCAGCTGATCTCGCAAAGCGCGGTGCAGATGGCGGAACAGATCGGCGCCAGCATCATGACCAAGACCCGGGTCAAGGGCATCGACACCGCGGCCAAGGTGGTCGACACCAGCAGCGGCGCTTTCGAATATGCGCAGCTGGTGATTGCCGTCGGCGCCCAGCCTATCCGCCTGAACATCGCCGGCGACGCCGCCGACCGCGTGCTGTCGGTCAATCACATCGAAGACTACGCCACCTTCCGTGCCAAGCTGCTGCCGGATCAACAGGCAACAGCGCGTGTAGCAATCCTGGGCGCCGGCCTGATCGGTTGCGAGTTTGCCGACGACCTGGCCGTGCATGGCCACACGGTGACGCTGATCGATCCCAATTCCCTGCCATTGGCAGCGCTGGCTGCGCCGGCTTTATCGCAAGGCTTGCAGGCAGCGCTGACTGCCCGCGGCATCGCCCTCCAGCTCGGGACCACCGCCGCCAGCATCGACCATGCCGACGGCGCAATCAAGCTCACCTTGTCGAACGGCGAAACAGTGATTGCCGATGTGGTCCTGTCTGCGGTCGGCCTGCGTCCTGACCTGGCGCTGGCGCAGGCAGCCAAATTGGCTACCGGCCGCGGCATCATGATTGACAGCCATGGCCGCACCAGCGCTCCAGATGTCTATGC
>NZ_JAQGLV010000274.1 GCF_028292705.1 Collimonas fungivorans
AGATGACATTTAACGCCGACCTGCACCGCAGCACGCTGAAACTGCCGAATCGCCTGGCGCGCAACGGCAGCGGAGTCTATGACAGCGCACTGGAAATGAGTGTGCTGGATGCCGGTCCGGAGTACGACCGCGGCCCGCGTAGCCAGCAGCCCACGATGGTCTTTATTCACGGCTTCGGCGGCCGTGCGGCCTACTGGGAATACCAGCTGGAACAATTCCAGCTCGACTACCGGGTGATCGCGCTCGACCTGCGCGGCCACGGCTACAGCGATGCGCCGACGGCAGCTGAAGGCGCCAGCTACGATGTGCCTGAACTGGTCGCCGACATCGCCGCCGCGCTGGATCAGCTGGAAGTACCGCAGCGTTTCATCCTGGTGTGCCACTCGTTCGGCGGCGCGCTGTCTGCCTATTTCCTGAAGCAGTTTCCGCAGCGCGTGTCGGCGCTGGTCATGATCGCCTCGGCGGCGCGCTTCCGCCTGCGCCTGGCCGGCCGCATCGTGCTGCGCATGCCGCCGCGCATATTCGATATGGTGCGCAAGCTGATGCCGTATGTCGGCATCGCCGCGGCCCGCATTTATCCGCCGTCGCACGTGGTCTACCTGCAGAACCGCAATGCCTTGCTGCCGTGGGACGGCAGCGAATACCTGCGCGCAATCGCGGTGCCGACGCTGGTGATTCTCGGCCACCGCGATATCCTGTTCGACGAAGCAGCCTACAAGGAAGTGGCGCGCCTGATCCCGGGAGCGGAAGAGCTGGTGGTGCCGGTATCCGCGCACCAGGTGATGGTGGAGCGCCCCGATGCGGTGAATCGCGCCATCCAGCGTTTCCTGCAGATGCAGTCCGATCCGGCGGAGCTGGCGGAGCGGCGGGCAAGGCAAAAAGCCGAGCGGCGCGCAGCGCGCAAGCAGCTGGAAGCCGAACGTCCGTGGCTGAAATTCTACGATGCCCGCACGCCATATCGCATCAAGATGCCGACAGTGCCCTTGCCGCGCTTGCTGGAAGCGACTGCCAGGCGCTTCGGCAAAACCACGGCGCTGTCTTACCGCGGCGGCAAGATCGACTGGCGCGAACTGGACCGGCAAGCCAATCGTTTTGCCCATGGCTTGCTCGACTTGCGCATCAAGCCCGGCGAGCGAGTCTTGCTGGCCTTGCCGAACATCCCGTCTTTGGTGATCGCTTATTTTGGCATCCTGAAAGCAGGTGCGGTGGCGGTGCTAAGCGACGCCGCCACGCCCAAGGAAACCCTGCTGACGCGCATAGCAGATGCAGGCGCGGTGATGCTGGTGACCACCACCAACCGCTACGACGACTTGCGCGATGAGCTGCAGAGCGACCGCCGCGCGGCCGGCCTGCGACGCGTCATATTCGCGTCGATGATCGATCACATGGGCTGGCGTGAAAAACTGAAGTTCGCGGCCTTGCATCACGTGCAGGAAGGACATTGGCTGCCCTGGTTCCGGCAGGACAAGCAGCATCGCCGGCATGAGCGGCGCTACCTGAAATTCAAGCAGGTGCTGGGACGCGGCTCGGTAGCGCCGGCCGAGCTGGCGCAGGATGTCGGCGACATCGCGGTGGTGGTGTACACCTACGGCGCCAGCGGCACGCCGCTGCCGGTGGCGCTGTCGCACCGCAACCTGGCGGCGAACGCCTTGCAGCTGCGCCACTGGCTGCCGGAGTCGCGGCCGGGCGACGAGCGTTTCCTGGCGCAGCAGCCCTTGTCCAGCGCCTACGGCCTGACCGGCTTGCTGCACCTTGGCGTGTATCTTGGCGCCACCCTGATCCTGTTGCCGGGGGCTGAACTGGAGCCCTTGCTGAAGACCGTCAAGAAGATGCGGCCGACCTATTTCCCGACCACGCCGCGCATGGTGCGCGAACTGGCGCACACGCCCGGCGTGCGGCGCTACGGCCTGGCCTCGATCCGGGTCTGCGCCGTCAGCGGTTCGCCGCTGGCGCAGGAAATCCGCGAAGAATTTGAGAAGCTGACGCGCGGCCGCCTGGTTGAAGCCTATGGCCTGACCGAGGCTTCGCCCGCGGTGCTGGCCATGCCGCTGGCGGCGCGCCGCATCCAGGGCGTGGTTGGTGTGCCGTTGCCGGATACCGAAGTGAAAGTGGTCGACCTGGATACGGATGCCGAATTGCCCAGCGATACCCTGGGCGAGTTATGGGTGCGCGGGCCGCAGCTGTTCTCCGGCTACGATCATGGCCCTGCCGGCGCCGCCGGGCCTGGCGCATCCGCCCTGAACCTGATTGCCAGGAAGATAAGCAAGGAACGTTTGTACGACGGCTGGCTGGCCACCGGCGACGTCGCCAGCATCGACGAAGACGGTTTTGTTTCCATCATCGACCGCAAGAGTAATATGGGAATACGCAATGGCCGGCGGGTGTTCCCGCGGCAGATCGAAGAAGTCTTGTTCGAGCATCCGGCGGTGGCAGTTGCCCACGTGAAATGGAGTCCGGACGAGGAGGGTGTCCAGCATTTGCTGGCAGAGGTTTTGTTGCATCACAACATGAAGCTCAGCGCCGATGATTTGCTCAAATATGCGTCAAAACGCTTGCATGCGGACGCTTTGCCCGATAGCATCGCGGTAGAACAAAAAAATACAACCGTGCTTTTTTAGCGGTGGCCGGCGGTATCCCGGCAATACCCCCTTACAGGCGCGTTTTCTTCCAGTGAAACAAGCCAAAAACAATGCATTTATAACAAGCAGAGACTAAAGGCAGAACATGGATAAATTTTGGCTCAAATCGTATCCGGAAGGCGTGGCCCCGGAGATTGACTACTCCCAATACCAGTCGCTGGCGCAGTTGCTGGAAGAGGCGTTCCAGAAATACGCGACGCGCAACGCCTATGCCTGCATGGGCAAATATCTGACGTACGCCGAGGTTGACCAGCTGTCCCGCAAAGTCGGCGCCTGGCTGCAGAGCAAAGGCCTGGAAAAAGGCGCGCGGGTCGCCATCATGATGCCTAACGTGCTGCAATATCCGGTGGCGATCGCGGCCATTTTGCGTGCCGGTTATATCGTGGTCAACGTCAATCCGCTGTACACCCCGCGCGAGCTTGAGCATCAGCTGAACGACTCGGGCGCGGAAGCCATCTTCATACTCGAAAATTTCGCCACCACCCTGCAGCAGGTCATCGCCCGCACCAAGGTCAAGCACGTGGTGGTCGCCAGCATGGGCGACCTGATGGGCGTCAAGGGCCTGGTGGTCAACCTGGTGGTGCGCCATGTCAAGAAGATGGTGCCGAGCTTCTCCTTGCCCGGTTCCGTGCCGTTCAACAGCGTCCTGTCGCAAGCGTCTTCGCTGCAGCTGAAGACGGTTGCGCTGACGCCGGACGACACTGCTTTCCTGCAATACACCGGCGGCACTACCGGTGTCTCGAAAGGGGCAACGCTCTCGCACCGCAACGTGGTGGCCAACGTGCTGCAGGCTGAAGCCTGGCTCGCTCCGGGCTTGAACAACGGCCCAAAAGTCGAGCAGCTGGTGTTTGTCTGCGCCTTGCCGCTGTATCACATCTTCGCCTTGACGGTATGCGGCATGCTCGGCATGCGCGAGGGCGCCTTGAACCTGCTGGTCCCGAATCCGCGCGACATCGCCGGCCTGATCAAGGAAATGTCGAAGTACCAGATCAATACCTTCCCGGCGGTCAATACGCTGTACAACGCCTTGCTGAACCATCCCGATTTCGCCAAGCTGGATTTCTCCGGCTACCGGGTCTGCGTCGGCGGTGGCATGGCGGTGCAAAAGGCGGTTGCGGACAAGTGGAAGGAAGTCACCGGCTGTCCGATCATCGAAGGCTACGGCTTGTCGGAAACTTCGCCTATCGCTTGCGCCAATCCATGCGACATCAAGGAATACAGCGGTACCATCGGCTTGCCATTGCCGTCGACCGAGATCGCGATCCTGGACGACGCCGGCAATCCGGTAGCCCTGGGCCAGGCCGGCGAAATCGCGATCCGCGGACCACAGGTCATGCGCGGCTACTGGAACCGCGACGACGAAACCGCCAAGGTCATGACCGCCGACGGCTTTTTCAAGTCGGGTGATATCGGCATCATGGATGAGCGCGGTTACACCAAGATCGTCGACCGCAAGAAAGACATGATCCTGGTCTCCGGCTTCAACGTCTATCCGAACGAAGTCGAAGGTGTGGTGGTGCAGCATCCCGGCGTGCTGGAATGCGCATGCGTCGGCGTGCCGGACGAACATGCCGGCGAAGTGGTGAAGATTTTTGTGGTGCGCAAGGATCCGTCGCTGACTGCCGAGCAACTGATGGCTTATTGCCGTGAGCAGCTGACCGGCTACAAGCGGCCGAAATATATCGAGTTCCGTACTGACCTGCCGAAGACCAATGTCGGCAAGATCCTGCGGCGCGAATTGCGCGACGAAAAACCGGCTGAGCAAAAACAGGCAGCCTGAGATTTGGAAAAAATGGCGTCTTGCCGGAGGCCACGGTTCTGAAAAACCCCGGATGTGCGACAAGCGCATCCGGGGTTTGTTTTTTTCGAGAGCCTCAGGCGGTGATGCGTTCCACTTTGCCGACCAGCAGGATGTACGACAGCGCTCCCACCAGGGCCATCACGGCGATATAGGTGATGGCCGGCGCGAAGCTGTCGCCGCTGATCAGGAAACCGATCACCAGCGGCGTGGTGATGGCGGCCAGGTTGCCGATGAAATTGAAGACGCCGCCGGTCAGCCCCAGCATCTTGGCCGGCGCCAGCGACGACACCAGCGACCATGAGATCGACGCAAAACCGTTGCCAAAGAAGGCTACTGCCATGAAGACGATGATCCAGGCGGTCGAGTCGACATAGTTGGCGCCGATGATGCAGGTAGAAATCAGCAAGCCGCTGATGATCGGCAGTTTGCGCGCCAGGCCGACCGACGCGCCCTTGCGTATCAGCCAGTCCGAAAAAATGCCGGAACTGAGCACGCCGAGGAAAGCCGCCAGGAACGGCAGCGAGGCCAGGAAACCGGACTTGATGAAATCCATGCCGCGGTACTTGACCAGGTAGGTCGGGAACCAGGTCAGGAAGAACCACAGCGTGGAATTCACAGCGTACTGTCCAAGGTAGATGCCCCACAGCTTGCGCCGGCTCAGCACCAGTCCGAGGTCGGCCACGCTGAAGCCGGGTTTTTGCGTGCTGCTTGCCTGGGCGATATCGACCAGGCCGCCGCCGCTGCGGATCAATTCGATTTCCGCCGCGTTGGCGCCCTTGAACTGGCGCGGCTCGCGATATACGAGATACCAGATCGCGGCCCAGGCAATGCCGGTCAGGCCGGTGCTGACGAACACCATGTGCCAGCCGTAAGCCTGCTGCAGCCAGGCCAGCAGCGGCGTCAGGAACGCCAGTCCGACGAACTGGCCGGAGGTGTAGAAGCCGATGGCGGTGGCCCGTTCGCGTTCCGGAAACCAGGTGGTGACGACACGGTTGTTGATCGGGTAGGCCGGCGCTTCCAGCGCCCCCACCAGCAGGCGCAGCGCGAACAGTCCGGCGAAGCTGCCGATAAAACCGAGGAAGATGGTGGCTAGCGACCATAAGGCCAGCGCCAGCGCATACAGCACCCGAGGCGCCACCCGGTCCACCAGCCAGCCGCCGGGGATTTGCATGGCGGCATAGGTCCAGCCGAAAGCGGAAAAGATCCAGCCGGCATGGACCGGATCGATCGCCAGTTCGCGCATCAGTTCCGGCGCGGCGATCGACAGGTTGCTGCGGTCCAGGTAATTGATCACGACCGTGACGAACAGCAGCAGCATGATCAGGAAGCGTTTGCGGCTGGGTGCTTGCTGCGGCGGTTGTGTTGTCTTGTTTGCCGTCGACAGCGGTTCTACTTCAAGCACCTGCTCCTGCATAACGATCTCCTGTCCGGGTTTGCCGGACCATATGGTGGTGTTTGAGGGCTATGCTGCTCTCTTCTTGAAATCATTTGTTTGACGAATCGATGAAACTGCGTCTTACCACTCGGCGAAACTGCCGTCCTTGTGGCGCCAGATCGGATTGCGCCAGCGATGGCCGACGGCAGC
Organism: Collimonas fungivorans; assembly: GCF_028292705.1. Taxonomy (GTDB): domain Bacteria; phylum Pseudomonadota; class Gammaproteobacteria; order Burkholderiales; family Burkholderiaceae_D; genus Collimonas; species Collimonas fungivorans_B. The sequence goes on from NZ_JAQGLV010000274.1 coordinate 6,026, forward strand.
CCGTTCCTTGACATACTCTTCATTGATTTCTATGCCCAGTCCCGGCCCCTGCGGAATGGTCACGTAACCCTTGTCGTAGGCAAACACTTCAGGGTTTTTCACGTAATCGAGCAAGTCGTTGCTCTTGTTATAATGGATGCCCAGGCTCTGTTCCTGGATAAAGGCGTTGTACGACACCGCATCCACCTGCAGGCAGGCGGCCAGCGCAATCGGACCGAGCGGGCAGTGCAGCGCCACGGCGACGTCGTAGGCTTCGGCCATGGTGGCGATCTTGCGCGTTTCTGTGATGCCGCCGGCATGCGAGACATCGGGCTGGATGATGTCGACATAACCTTCGCTCAGGACGCGCTTGAAATCCCAGCGCGAATACAGCCGTTCGCCCAGCGCGATCGGCGTGCTGGTCAGTGGCGCCAGTTCTTTCAGGGCCTCGTAGTTTTCGCTCAGCACGGGTTCTTCGATGAACATCAGTTTGTACGGCTCGAGTTCCTTGATCAGGATCTTCGCCATCGGCTTGTGCACGCGGCCGTGGAAATCAACGCCGATGCCGATATGCGGGCCGACCGCTGCGCGCACGGCGGCGACGTTGGCCAATGTCGCTTCCACTTTTTCATAGGAATCGACAAACTGCAGTTCTTCGGTGCCGTTCATCTTCACCGCGGTGAAGCCGCGCGCCACGGCGTCCTTGGCCGCTGCCGCGGTGTCGGCCGGGCGGTCGCCGCCGATCCAGGAATAGACGCGGATGCTGTCGCGCACCGGGCCGCCCAGCAGCTGGCTGACCGAGACGCCGAGCGCCTTGCCCTTGATATCCCACAGCGCCTGGTCGATGCCGGCCAGCGCGCTCATGTGGATGGCGCCGCCGCGATAAAAGCCGCCGCGGTACAGTACTGTCCAATGGTCTTCGATATGGCGCGGATCTTTGCCGATCAGGTAGTCGGACAGTTCTTCGACAGCCGCCGCCACGCTGTGCACGCGGCCTTCTACCACCGGTTCGCCCCAGCCGACCACGCCTTCGTCGGTTTCTATCTTCAGGAAACACCAACGCGGCGGTACGATGTAAGTGGTCAGTTTGGTGATCTTCATTAAGCTCGTCTCCTGTTCAATTTTTTGTTTCTGGCGTTTCCGCTGTTTCTGCAGTGTTTGAATTTTCTTGTATTGCACACCATGCCGCGACAAACCGGTTGGCGTTCTGGCCGACCTGTTCGGCGCTCAGGCCCGGTTTGTACAGGGCAGATCCGAGGCCGAATCCGGAAGCGCCGGCGCTGATGAATGTTGCCAGGTTTTCCGGCGTGATGCCGCCTACCGGCAGCAACGCCACTTCGCGCGGGATCACTGCCCGCCACGCTTTGACTACGTTCGGCCCCAGCTGCTCGGCCGGGAACATTTTCAAGACATCGGCGCCAGCGGCCAACGCAGCGAATGCTTCGGTGACCGTGGCGACGCCCGGCGCACAAGCCAGGCCGGCCTGTTTGGCGGCAGCGATCACTTCCGGATCGCTGTGCGGCATGACGATGATCTCGCCGCCGGCGCGCTTGACTGCCGCCACCTGGTCGGTCGTCAAGACCGTGCCGGCGCCGACCATGCAGTCGGCAGGCAAGGCGTTGCGCAGGCTGCGGATGCTGTCGAACGGCTGTGGCGAATTGAGCGGCACCTCGATGATGCGGAAACCGGCTTCGTAGAGTTTCAGGCCGATCGCGGCCACTTCATGCGGCTCGACGCCGCGCAGGATGGCGATCAGTCCGCACTGTTTCATTGCATTTCTTAACATGATGGTTTCCCGGTATTCCCGCTGCTAAGCATGTTTCAATAGTCCAGCCGTCAGCGCCAGTTGCCACAGGCCGCGTTCAGTGGCCTCGGCGACGACTTCGACAGCTCCAAAATCATAGGCGCGCAGCACTTGCGTATAGCGTGCGCACAAGCCGGCTTCGCCGACCAGCATCACTTGCGAGGGCTGCCGTCCCTGTTCGCGTAGCATGGCTTGCAATGCGGCGATTTCGTGGCCGATCAGCAGTCCGGACAGGTATTCGCGCTGGCCGGCGCCGTCCAGCACACCTGTCAGTCCCAGCGTGCGCGTACTGAATATGGTCGACAATACGCCAGCTTGGCCGGCCGCGCTGCGCGCCACCAGGGCGCCGCGCTCAAATGCGTGCTGTCCGGCCTCTGTAACGTCGTCGCCCGCCTGCATGCCGCGGCCGAGAATGGTATGTGTGGACAAGGCGGCAAACACTTCGCCGGTCATGAACGTATCGAAGTGCGCTAGCTGGCATTGCTTGCCGGCGCGCCGTATCTGCACCCACTTGGAATGCGTACCGGGCAGGCCGATCAGGACATCGGTCTCTGCCGTGTCCTGGTTGAGGGCATTGAGCACGCCGACCACCTGGGTCTCTTCGCCGCGCATGACGTTCGGCAACATGGAGTTTTCGATCAGGCCCGGTACTAGATGGATCAGTTGGCCATGGCGATTGCGCAGCACGCTCAAGCTGCCGCCGATGCGGTCGACGGCGATCGGCACTTCCAGGTATGGAACTTCCAGCCAGCCCTGGCGGCTGCCTACCATGCCGGCCGCGATCACCGGCGTGCCTGGCTCGGCGCGCAGCCAATCGCCGCAAGCTTGCTCGAAAGCGGCTTCGAAATCGGCTTCAAGCGCGGCTTTGTCGCCGCTTGCGGCTGCCGGCAATTGCATTATGCCGCAGGGCAGGGCGCGCAACTCCAGCGTCTGGCCATGCGCTCCGAGGCGGTAGGCGCGTAGCGATGAAGTCCCCCAGTCGAGGGCGATCAAGTGCGTTTGATGCGGTGCAGGCGGCATGGGTTGGTTGGTTTTAAAAATTACAGGCAGGATCAGCGTGCCCAGTGATGTGGCGTACTTTATTCCGGCGGCCATTTTCTGTCAATATATGATATTATGTCCCAATATATGGGATGTAAGTAGGCTTAGGTATTTTCTGACAGGTTCTAATCATGCGCAAATCGCAGGACTCAGCGGAGTTGCCTGGCAATGCAGGCGAGCAGGTTGCCGCACCGACCGGCACCCAGACCCTGACACGCGGGCTGGGAGTATTGCAGGCGGTAGCCGGCGGCGCGCGCGATCTGAAACAGATCGCGCAGATGCTGGGCACCACGCGCAGCACTACCCACCGGCTGGCGAACTGCCTGGTGCAGGAGCGCTATCTGCGCTTTACGCCGAGCGCCGGTTATGTGCTCGGCCCGAAACTGATTGAACTAGGTTTCCAGGCGCGCGAAGAAGTCTCGCTGAGCATAGCGGCACGACCCTACCTGGAACAGCTGGCCGAACAGTCGGGCGACACCATCCACCTGGCTTTGCAGGACGCCGACGATGTGCTCTACCTGGACAAGATTCCTGGCAAGAAGGGTTTGGAAATGCGTTCGCGCGTGGGGCACAGGATGCCGATCGCCACCACCGGCGTCGGCAAGGCTCTGATGCTGGGCATGGACGAAGAGGAATGGAAGAACCTGTACCAGAAGCGCAGCAGCGCCGCCAGCAGCCATGCTTCCGGGTTATTGCCGAAGCGTAGCTGGACTGAGTTCCGCGACCAGATGCGTGAATACGTTAAAGGCGGTTATGCCTTCGACCTGGAAGACAACGAGCCATCGATACGCTGTGTGGCGGCGCCGATCTACGACGCCAGCCACGCGATTGTCGCCGCCATCAGCGTTTCCAGCACCCTGCCTTACATGCCGCTGGAACGGATGCAGTCATTGATCGCGGTAGTGCAGGCCGCGGCGGCCGGCATCTCCAGCGAGCTTGGCGCGAATCAGTAGCTGAGCCGGGATATGGGTCAGGACGCCAGCGGCGGCAGCTGACGCGGCTTGCGCTGGGCGTCGGTGGCGACATAGGTCAGCGTCGCTTCGGTCACTTTCACGACTTCTGTCTGCAGCCGGTTGCGCTCGGCATACACCTCGACGTTGACCGTGATCGAGGTATTGCCGACCTTGACGATCTCGGCATAAAACGACAGCAGGTCGCCGACAAACACCGGCTGCTTGAACAAGAAAGAGTTCACCGCAATCGTGGCGACACGGCCATTGGCGCGACGGGTGGCCGGCAGCGAGCCGGCAATATCGACTTGTGCCATGATCCAGCCGCCGAAGACGTCGCCGTGCACATTGGCGTCGGACGGCATCGGCATCACCCGCAGTTGCGGCATGGTGTCGGGTGGCAATTGATTGTTGTTTTGATCAGTCATCGGTTATTTCCCCTGAGAGCTACAATTGGTTTTGTATCCGTAGCTTAAACCATTCTTTAAGATTGTCACCCTATGCGCCACCATTCTTCCACGTCGCCAGAGCCGCTCGCCGGCCAGCCAAAGCGTAGCGACTGGGCCACGCTCAAGACCTTGCTGCCCTATCTCTGGACCTACAAGTGGCGGGTCTCGCTGGCGCTGCTGTTCATGCTGGGCGCCAAGCTGGCCAATGTCGGCGTGCCGCTGGTGCTGAAGAAACTGGTCGACAGCATGACCATCACGGTCAGCCATCCGCAGGCGATGCTGGTGCTGCCGCTGGGGATACTGGTAGCCTACGGCGCGCTGCGCCTGTGCACCACCTTGTTCACCGAATTGCGCGAGTTCGTGTTCGCGCGCGTGACCCAGCGCGCGGTGCGCACCATTGCCCTGCAGGTGTTCCGCCACCTGCATTCACTGTCGCTGCGCTTCCACCTGAACCGCCAGACCGGCGGCATGACGCGCGACATCGAACGCGGCACACGCGGCGTCTCGTCGCTGGTGTCGTACGCGCTGTTCAGCATCTTGCCGACCCTGATCGAAATCTCGCTGGTGCTGGGTTACCTGGTGCTGCACTACGACATCTGGTTCGCCGGCATCACCGTGGTGGCGCTGGTCAGCTACATTTTTTTTACTGTCACCGTCACCGAATGGCGCACCCATTTCCGGCGCACCATGAACACCCTCGATTCGAGCGCCAACACCAAGGCCATCGATTCGCTGATCAACTACGAAACCGTCAAGTATTTCGGCAACGAGGAATACGAGGCGCGGCGCTACGACGACGGCTTGATGCGCTACGAAACCGCGGCGGTGAAATCGCAGACCTCGTTGTCCCTGCTCAATACCGGGCAATCGCTGATCATCGCCATCGCGGTGACGCTGATCCTGTGGCGCGCCACGCAGGGCGTGATCGACGGCAAGATGACGCTGGGCGACCTGGTGCTGGTCAACTCCTTCATGATCCAGCTGTATATTCCGCTCAATTTCCTCGGCGTCATCTACCGCGAAATCAAGCAGAGCCTGGCCGATATGGAAAGGCTGTTTCACCTGCTCGATGAGAATCGGGAAATTGCCGACGCCGCGCAGGCGCGGCCGCTGCTGACCGGCGGCGCGCAAGTGCGTTTTTCGCATGTGGATTTCAGCTATGAGAGCAAGCGCCAGATCCTGTTCGACGTCGATTTCACGATTGCCGCCGGCACCACTACCGCAGTGGTCGGCCACAGCGGTTCCGGCAAGTCGACCCTGTCGCGTTTGCTGTTCCGTTTTTACGATATCAACAACGGCCGCATCACGATCGACGGCCAGGATCTGCGCGACATCACCCAGGCTTCGCTGCGCCAGGCGATCGGCATCGTGCCGCAGGATACGGTGCTGTTCAACGACAGCATCGAATACAACATCGCCTATGGCAAGCCGGGCGCCAGCAAGGCGGAAATCGTCGCCGTCGCCAAGGCGGCGCATATCCACGATTTCATCGAATCGCTGCCGGACGGCTACGACTCGATGGTGGGCGAGCGCGGCTTGAAATTGTCGGGCGGCGAAAAGCAGCGGGTGGCGATCGCGCGCACTTTGCTGAAAAATCCCGCGGTGCTGATTTTCGACGAGGCCACTTCTGCGCTCGATTCGAAATCGGAACAGGCGATCCAGGCGCAGCTCAAGGAAATCGCCAAGGACCGCACCACGCTGGTGATCGCCCACCGCTTGTCGACCATTGCCGATGCGGCACAGATCCTGGTGCTGGACCATGGCCGTATCATCGAGCGCGGCACCCACCTCCAGCTGCTGGCGGCAGACGGCGCTTACGCGCAGATGTGGCAGCGCCAGCAAGCGCATCCGGAAGAAGTGGAAAGCCCGTCGCCGGGAGTCGACGGCGGGTATCCTGAAAACGTGGTGCGCATGGTGTAGGAGTACAACGCCGATGCAGATTGTTGGCCGCAGGTCCGCCAATTTTCTATGCTGCCGCTGCCGGCTCGCGTTGCGATAGGTTACGATAGCGGCATGGAAAGCAAATGGTTAGAAGACTTCATTTCGTTGGCGGAAACCCATAGTTTCAGCCGCTCTGCAGAATTGCGTCATGTCACGCAGCCGGCCTTCTCGCGCCGCATCCAGTCGCTGGAAGCATGGCTGGGCGCCGACCTGATCGACCGCACCTCCTATCCGACGCGGCTGACCGCCGCCGGCGAAGTGTTTTACGAGCAGGCGCTGGAGATGCTGGGCCAGATCAACAACGCCCGCGCGCTGATGCGCGGCAAGCGTCCGACCGCGTTGAGCACGGTGGATTTCGCCGTGCCGCATACCTTGTCGCTGACCTATGTGCCGCGCTGGATCCGTTTGCTGGAAGACGGTTTCGGGCCGCTCAATACACGCCTGCTGGCCTTGAACGTGCATGACGCCGTGATGGCGATGGTGGACGGCGGCTGCGACCTGCTGCTGTGCTATCACCATCCGCGCCAGCCGGTGCAGCTCGATACCGGCCGCTACGACCTGATCACATTGGGCAGCGAGGTGCTGCGCGCCTATGCCCATTGCAACAAGGCCGGGGTGCCGGACTATGTCTTTCCCGGCAGCGCCGGCGCGCCTTTGCCGTTCTTGTCCTATACCAGCAATGCCTATCTCGGACGCATGGTGGAACTGATCCTGGCCGACGCCAAGAAGCCGCTCTACCTTGAAAAACGCTACGAGACGGACATGGCGGAAGGCTTGAAAATGATGGCGCTGGAAGGGCATGGCGTGGCCTTCCTGCCGGAGTCGGCCGTGACCCGCGAAGTCAAGCTGAAGCAGCTGGCCAGGGTCGACAGGATCGACGATAGCGCTCCCGAATGGGAAGCGACCATGGAAATCCGCCTCTACCGCGAACGTCCTACCGTGCAAAGGCCGGGCAAGCCGGTGGTGGCGCGGTTATGGGCTTACCTGCTGCAACAGCAGGAAGAAGCAGCCAAGGAAGCCGCCAAAAACGCAAAACGTAAAACGCCGGCAGCGCTCGCATAAATTCCGGAACTGCCGCTGCGGCGCGCATGCAGGACGTTGCGCGAAAACCGTGTTTGTCATGACGGAATTGCATTTTTGATATCAATGCAAAAAATGCATAGTTACATGCGCACAAAGCATTGGCTTTGCCCTATGCCGTTGTCCTACGATTCGCCACTAGATCGATTTAGCCCCCGCTGTCAGTTCCCCTGTCGTCCTTATTGTTGTCCTTGTCCAGGGGGCCGGTCTGCAACTTCCAGGAGCGCGCAAAAATATGACTATCAAGCACGAAGTTCCATCCTATCTCACGCAACATGGCATCGGCCCATGGGGCGACTATCTCGAACAAATCGATCGCGTAACACCCTACCTCGGCAACCTGGCCCGCTGGGTCGAGACCATGAAACGTCCGAAGCGGATGCTGATCGTCGACGTCCCTATCGAACGCGACGACGGCACCATTGCCCACTTCGAAGGCTATCGCGTGCAGCACAACACCTCGCGCGGCCCAGGCAAGGGCGGCGTGCGTTTCCACCAGGACGTGACGCTGTCCGAAGTGATGGCCCTGTCGGCCTGGATGACGGTCAAGAACGCGGCCGTGAACGTGCCGTACGGCGGCGCCAAGGGCGGCATCCGGGTTGACCCGAAGACCTTGTCGCAAGGCGAGCTGCAACGCATGACACGGCGCTACACCAGCGAAATCGGCATCATCATCGGCCCCAACAAGGACATCCCGGCGCCGGACGTCAACACCAACGAACAGATCATGGCCTGGATGATGGATACCTATTCCATGAACCAGGGCAGCACCGCATCGGGCGTGGTCACCGGCAAGCCGATTTCACTGGGCGGCAGCCTGGGACGGCGCGAAGCCACCGGCCGCGGCGTGTTCGTGGTCGGTTGCGAAGCGGCGGTCAAGCGCGGCCTGGATATCCACGGCGCCAAGATTGCGGTGCAGGGTTTCGGCAATGTCGGCGGCATTGCTGCGCGCCTGTTCTCGGAAGCCGGCGCCAAAGTGGTGGCGGTGCAAGACCATATCTCGACCGTGGTGCGTTCCAGCGGCCTCGACGTGGCGGCGTTGCAAGCCCACGTCAATGAAACCGGCAGCGTCGCCGGTTTCAAGGGCGGCGAAGAAATCAGCGACCGTGCGCAGTTTTGGGCTGTCGATTGCGATATTTTGGTGCCTGCTGCTTTGGAGCAACAAATCACCGTGGAGAATGCTCCGACCATCCGCGCCAAGATCATCCTGGAAGGCGCCAACGGCCCAACCAGCCCGGCCGCGGACGACATCCTGCATGAAAAGGGCGTGCTGGTGGTGCCTGACGTGATCGCCAATGCCGGCGGCGTGACGGTGAGTTATTTCGAATGGGTGCAGGATTTCTCCAGTTTCTTCTGGACTGAAGATGAAATCAACCTGCGCCTGACCCGCATCATGCGCGAAGCGTTTACCGCGGTCTGGCAACTGGCCGAAGAGAAGAAGGTATCGCTGCGCACCGCTGCATTTATCGTTGCCTGTACCCGTGTCCTGCAGGCGCGTGAAATGCGTGGTTTGTATCCTTGATTGATGTTGCGTTATAGTCGGGATGTTTTGCGCGCGCTCAAGCTGCCAGCCGGCTGAGCGCGTGTCATCTGGCCCTGGTGGTATCCGGGGACTTGTCAGCAAAAGAGCGACGCCAAGGCAGTCGCCGCCGACATGCAAACAGCTGGCTTGAATATTGCATTAAGCATATTCATTGCATAAAAACACCATCGACAGCGCAAGTCAACGGGGAGAGCGGCGTGGGAATCGGGAAAGGTAGGAGCGGCCAGGGGAGTATTGCGGCCGCGTGGTGCAATGCAGGCCTGGGTGCGGTGTTAGCGGTAACGTTGGGCGTCGCCGCAACAGCTGTTCATGCGGAAGATGTGCTGGCGAAGATCCGCGACAGCAAGACCATCACGATCGGTTACCGGGAAGCGTCGTTCCCGTTCTCGTTTGTGGACCAGGATAAAAAACCGATCGGTTATGCCATCGACCTGTGTCTCAAGATAGCCGATGCGGTGAAGCAGCAATTGAAACTGCCGCAATTGAATATCGCCTATGTTCCAGTGACTTCATCTAATCGCATTGATATGATCGCAAGCGGAAAAATCGACCTGGAATGTGGCTCGACCACCAACAACGCAGAGCGGCGCAAGCAAGTCAGTTTCACCATTGCGCATTTCATGGCGTCGTCGCGCATGCTGGTGCGGGTGGAGGACAAGATCAAGAACTGGCCGGACCTGCGCGACAAGAAAGTGGCGACCACCAAAGGCACGACCAGCGTCAAATCGCTGGTCGACCGCGGCCAGGTCCGTTCCCTGAACATGACCATAGTGGAAGGACGCGATCACAACGAATCGTTCAAGATGGTGGAAGACAAGGTGGCCGACGCCTTTGTGATGGATGACGTGCTGCTGTACGGCCTGAAGGCCACCGCCAAGGATCCTGCGGCCTACGCCATCGTCGGCGAGCCTTTGACAACCGAGCCTTACGCTATCATGCTGCCGAAAGGCGATACCAACTACAAGGCAGTGGTCGACCGTGAAATGGGGCGCATTATCCACGATGGCGAGATCAACAAGTTGTACACCAAGTGGTTCCTGAGTCCGATTCCGGCAAAAAATAATCTCGTGTTGAACATGCCCATGGGCTATCTTTTCAGGGAGTCGTTGCGCTTTCCGTCGGACCAGGTTGGCAACTGAAAGTAAACAGAATTGGCTGTAATCGTTAATTTATGCAAAGGTGGAGACAAGCGTTTTTGGAGGAGAGGTGAGAATAATAAATAAGCATAGGTTTAAGTCTGCTGCTGAGGCAGCGAGTTTGTTAAACTATACAGATAATTTTTTTACGGGAGTTGTTATGATGTCATCAAAATTAGTTGTCGCTTTGGTAGGCTTGGGAGTAATGGTTGGCTCCGTACAAGCGCAAGAACTGACCGGAACACTCAAAAAAATCAAGGATACCGGCACCATTACCCTGGGTGTGCGTGATTCATCCATTCCATTCTCTTACCTTGATGACAAACAATCGTATCAAGGTTACTCGATCGACTTGTGCCTGAAAGCTGCGACCGCCATTCAGAAACAACTCGGCCTGACCGCCTTGAACGTGAAAATGGTTCCTGTGACTTCGGCGACCCGTATCCCGCTGATCTCCAACGGCACCATCGACCTGTCCTGCGATTCCGCCACCAACAATGCAGAGCGCCAAAAGGTTGTTTCCTTTGCGCCGACCATGTACGTGACCGCGAACCGTATCCTGGCCAAGAAATCTTCCAACATCAAGACGCTGGACGACCTCAAGGGCAAGACCATCGTTTCCACTTCCGGCACATCGAACCTGAAGCAAGTCACTATCCTCAATGGCGAGCGCAACCTCGGCATGAACATCCTGGCTGCCAAAGACCATGCTGAAGCTTTCCTGATGGTGGAAACTGGCCGCGCAACGGCGTTTGTGATGGATGACATCCTGTTGGCATCGCTGGCGGCAAGCTCGAGAGCGCCTGCCGACTACGAAATCACCAAGGAAGCCCTGTCGGTCGAGCCGTACGGCATCATCGAGCGTAAGGACGATCTGCCATTCAAGAAAGCGGTCGACACTGCACTGAGCAATGTCTACACCTCGGGCCAGATCAATGACATCTACGCAAAGTGGTTCCTGAAGGCGATTCCGCCTAAGGGCATCAACCTGAACGTGCCAATCAGCCCAGAGCTGAAGGCCGCGTTTGCCAAGCCTACCGATTCGGGCGATCCGGCTGCCTATGCTGCCGTCCCTGAAGCGCAGAAACAATCGTTGAAGTTGAAGAAAAAATAAGATCGGCGATAAGAACGGAACGGGAGGCGCAAGCCTCCCGTTTTGTTTCTGAAATTGAATTGCTGCGATGCACAATCGGCGCTTGCCGGCTGACAGCGCAACGATGGAGATTTGAGTAATAGAGGGGACTTAATATGCATTACAACTGGAACTGGGGCATCTTCTGGCAAGAGTCTCCCGACGGTGTCAGCACTTATATGGACACCTTGCTGACCGGCCTGAAGTGGACGCTTGCGCTGTCCGCGTCGGCCTGGATCATGGCGCTGATCATCGGCACCGTGATCGGTACGATCCGTACCATGCCGAACAAATGGGCAGTACGCGTGGCCAATGGCTACGTTGAATTATTCCGTAACATCCCGCTGATCGTACAGATGTTCCTCTGGTATTTCGTGATGCCGGAAATCGTCCCTGCGGGCATAGGCAACTGGCTCAAGAGCCTGCCGAACGCATCATTCATCACCGCCTTCCTGGCGCTGGGTTTTTTTACGTCGTCGCGGATCGCCGTACAGGTTTCCGCTGGCATCAATGCACTGCCCCGTGGCCAAAAGCTGGCGGGTACTGCACTCGGTCTGACGTTGCCGCAAACATATCGCTACGTATTGCTGCCGATGTCGTTCCGGATCATCATCCCGTCCCTGACCAACGAATTTGCAGCAATCATCAAGAACAGCTCGGTCGCACTGACGATCGGCCTGGTGGAACTGACCGCCGCCACCTATTCGATGCGTGAATTTACCTTCCAGACCTTTGAGTCGCTTACCGGCGCCACCGTGATTTACGTGATCATTTCGGGGATTGCCTTGCTGCTGGCGCGCTGGCTTGAAAAAGCGATTGCGATTCCCGGCTTCATTGCGGCCGGCAGCGCCAATACGGGAGGTCATTAATCATGTTTTCGAATTTCGATTTTGACGTCATCCAGCGCTCCTGGTTCTACCTGTTCACCACTGGCATGAAGTTCACGCTGACGCTGACTTTCGTGGCGATGATAGGCGGCATCCTATTCGGCACCGTGCTGGCGATGATGCGTTTGTCGCACAACAAGGCAATTTCCTTTGTCGCCACCAGCTACGTCAACCTGATCCGCTCGGTGCCGCTGGTGCTGGTGATTTTCTGGTTCTACTTCCTGGTGCCGTACATCGGCGCCTGGATTATCGGCGCGGCGCAGCCGGTACAGGTCGGCGCATTCTCGTCGGCATTGATCACCTTCATTTTGTTTGAAGCAGCTTATTATTGCGAAATCATGCGTTCCGGGATCCAGTCGATTCCGCGCGGCCAGGTTTCCGCCGGCTACGCGCTCGGCATGAACTACTGGCAAATGATGGGCAACGTGGTGCTGCCGCAAGCGTTCCGCAACATGATCCCGATCTTGCTGACCCAGACCATCGTGCTGTTCCAGGACGTCTCGCTGGTCTATGTGCTGGGTTCGGTGCCGGACTTCGTTACCGTTGCATCCAAGATCGCGCAGCGTGACGGCCGCTTGGTGGAAATGTATATGTTTGTCGCCGTGGTGTACTTCGTGATGAGCTTCGGCTTGTCGACGCTGGTCAAGAAGCTGCAGCAAAGGGTTGCGATCATTCGATAAAATTCAGGCCCTGTCCGGGGACGGACAGGGCCTGGACTGCAAAACAGAATTCAGGAATTAGGAGAAATACTCATGATTAAGCTTAACAACGTCAGCAAGTGGTACGGCCAATTTCAAGTCCTGACCGATTGCACCACGCAAGTGGCCAAGGGCGACGTGGTGGTGGTGTGCGGACCGTCCGGTTCCGGCAAATCGACCCTGATCAAGACCGTCAACGGCCTGGAGCCGTTCCAGAAGGGCGATATCACGGTCGACGGCATCTCGGTCGGCGATCCCAAGACCAACCTGTCGAAACTGCGTGCGCGCATCGGCATGGTGTTCCAGAACTTCGAACTGTTCCCCCACATGTCGATCCGCGAAAACCTGACCATCGGCCAGGTCAAGGTGCTGGGCCGCAGCCAGGATGAAGCCAATGAAAAAGGCTTGAAATACCTGGACCGCGTCGGCCTGATCGCGCAAAAAGACAAGTTCCCGGGCCAGCTGTCCGGCGGCCAGCAGCAGCGCGTGGCGATTGCCCGTGCGTTGTCGATGGATCCGATTGCGATGCTGTTCGACGAACCGACTTCGGCGCTCGATCCGGAAATGATCAATGAAGTACTGGACGTGATGGTCGGCCTGGCGCAAGAAGGCATGACCATGATGGTGGTGACGCATGAAATGGGCTTCGCCAAGAAGGTCGCCAACCGCGTGGTGTTCATGGACAAGGGCCTGGTGGTGGAAGACTGCACCAAGGACGAGTTCTTCGGTGCGCCACGTTCCGACCGCGCCCGCGATTTCCTGGCGAAAATCATTCACTGATCGCTACCGGTCGTGCAAGACCGCGCAAGATAGGAAGCCGCCGCGGAGTCTATCCGGGCGGCTTTTTTATTGCGGGCTGCCCGTCGCGGAAGTGCCGGCCGGGGACATCCAGCGAGGCGCGGCCCCCGCCTGCGGTAAAATGACGGTCATCCGAACCCCCGCCGCATCATGCTTGCCATCAAACCTTACCTGCGCAGCCTGAAACTCAATCCCGACCTGGCGATTGACTATGAAGCCTATCCCTTCAGCATTCCGGCGGTGCGTGAGCTGGAGCAGATCGATTTTCATCCCGAAGTCACGTTCCTGGTCGGTGAAAACGGCGCAGGCAAATCGACCTTGCTGGAAGCGATCGCTGTGGCCTGGGGTTTTAATGCGGAAGGCGGCACCAGGAACGCGAATTTCTCGACCGCGGAAGCGCATTCCGACCTGCACCGCTACATCCGGACGGTGAAAAGCTTCAAGCGGCCCAGGACCGGCTATTTCCTGCGCGCCGAAAGTTTCTTCAACCTCGCCACTTACGAGGAAAACATGGATGATGGACAGCATCCATCATATGGAGAAAAGGGGCTGCACCGGCAATCGCACGGAGAATCTTTCCTGGCGCTGCTGCAAAACAAGTTCCAGCCCGACGGTTTTTACATGCTGGACGAGCCGGAAGCGGCGCTGTCGCCCAACCGCCAGCTGGCGGCGCTGGCGATTATCCACAAGCTGGCGCAAAATCGCTGCCAGTTCATCATCGCCACCCATTCGCCCATCTTGCTGGCTTATCCGCATGCCAGGATTTATCTGCTGGACCAGAGCGGCCTGGCCGAAACCCGCTATGAAGACACTGAACACTATACGACTACACGCCATTTCCTGAATAATCCGGCAGCCATGCTGGAGCGACTTTTTGCAGAAGAGAATGACCATGACTGATGCCTTGACCAATACACTGACCATCACCCGCCCCGACGACTGGCACTTGCACCTGCGC
>NZ_JAQGLV010000276.1 GCF_028292705.1 Collimonas fungivorans
ACGGTTCGAAGATCAAGCTGTCGCGCGACCGGGTTGACCGTCTGGGCTACTTCAAGGACGTCGGCATCGAAACGCCGGAAGTGCCGAACACTTCCGACCAGGTCGACATCAACATGGCGGTCACTGAGAAACCGACCGGCAACATCCAGGTCGGCGCCGGCTTTTCGCAGCAGGATAAATTGAGCCTGTCCGGTTCGATCCAGCAGCAGAATGCTTTCGGCAGCGGCAACACCATCGGGCTCGACGTCAACACCAGCAGCTACTCGCGGGTGATTGCGCTGTCCCAGACCAATCCTTACTTTACCGATGACGGCATCAGCCGCACCTACGACGTGTACTACCGTACCGTGCGTCCATCGCAGTACACCACCGGCGACTACAAGGTGCGGACCATCGGTAGCGATATCAAGTTCGGCGTGCCGTTCTCGGAACTGGATACAGTGTTCTTCGGCATCGGCGTGGAAAACACCAGCGTCTCGGCCGACGCTTCCAGCCCGCTGCTGTACCAGCAGTATGTCTCGGACTTCGGCAGCGGCAAGCTGGTCGACAGCGGCCTCGGTTATAACGTGCTGCAGAACCCGGCGACGGCAACCACCAACAGCTTCCCGCTGACGGCTGCATGGCAGCGCGACAGCCGCGACAGCGCCCTGGTGCCGACCAAAGGCCGCTACCAGCGCGCCAGCCTTGAAGTTTCCGCAGTAGGCACCTTGCGCTACTACCGCGCAAGCTACCAGCACCAGTACTTCCAGCCTCTGTTCAGCAATGCCGTGACCCTGGCCATGAACGGCGAAATCGATTATGGCCGCGGCATCGGCGGCAAGCCGTTCCCTGTGTTCAAGAACTACTATGCCGGCGGTATCGGCACCGTGCGCGGTTTTGAAGGCTCGACCCTGGGCGTCGGCACCAACGTCGACCAGTACGGCGATTCGATGGGCGGCGCCTCGCGGGTGTTCGGCAACCTGGAAGCGCAATTCCCGTTCCCGGGCTCGGGCAGCGACCGTACCCTGCGCTGGTTCACCTTCCTCGACGGCGGCCAGGTGTATGCCGACAAGGCGCCGATGCAGTTGAGCGAGTTGCGTTATTCTACCGGCATCGGTTTGAGCTGGGTGTCGCCTATCGGTCCGCTGAAAATCAGCTACGGCAAGCCGCTGAACGCGAAACCTACCGACAAGCAGCAATCCTTCCAGTTCCAGCTGGGTACCGGTTTCTAGTGTGATGCATCAAACAATGAATGGTGCACAATTGCAGATTCTGGCAAGAGTGGCATAATGCACAAGTTGCATCATTTGAATTGCGGAGAATAGTGTTGAAATCTCTAATTAAAACCTTTACATCATTGCCAACCGCCGGGTTGCTGGCGGTATGCTTATTGTCGGCGGCCCCGGCGCGCGCTGATGAAGGTTCGAAAATCGCCTTCGTCAGCAGCGAGCGCATCTTGCGCGAGGCGACCCCGGCCAAGGCGGCCCAATCCAAGATCGAAGCCGAATTTTCCAAGCGCGACAAGGACCTGCAAGACCAGGCGACCCGCCTGAAAGGCATGGCAGACAAGCTGGACAAGGATTCGGCCGTGATTTCGGAAACCGAGCGGATCAAGCGCCAGCGCGAGTTGAGCGACCTCGACAAGGATTTCCAGCGCAAGCAGCGTGAGTTTCGCGAAGACCTGAACCAGCGCCGCAACGAAGAGCTGGCGATCGTGCTGGAGCGCTCGACCAAGGCGATCAAGCAGATTGCCGAAGCCGAGAAATACGATATGGTGTTCCAGGAGGGCGGGGTGTATGTCAGCCCGCGCATCGACATCACCGATAAAGTATTGAAAATCCTCAATAAGTAAATTCATTCTAAGTTCAGTTCATTAGGGCCACTATGACCATTCGGCTAAAAGAACTGGTCGAAAGCTTGGGTGGCCAACTGATCGGTGATGCGGATACCCAGGTAACCGGCATTGCGCCGCTGAGCGACGCCAGCGCATCACAGATCACCTTCTTGTCCAATCCCAAGTTTCGGCCCCAGGCAGCGCAAACGCAGGCGGCCGCCATTATCCTGTCCGCGGCGGACGATGCCGTGGTCGGCGCCGGTTACCATGGCGCACGGATTGTCGCCGCCAATCCTTATGCATATTTTGCGCGGGCGGCGCAGTTTTTTGCTGCCAGGAACGCCATCCCTGTCATTCCCGGCATCCACCCCGCGGCTACTGTCGATCCCGCTGCCCAGGTCGCAGCGACTGCCTATATCGGCGCCAATGCAGTAGTCGGCGCCGGCGCTTCGATCGGCGACAAGGTCCAGGTCGGGGCCGGATGCGTGATCGGCCGCGGCGTCGCGATAGGGGAGGGAAGTTATCTGCATCCCAACGTCACGATTTATGACGCTTGCCAGGTCGGCCAGCGCGCCATCATCCATTCAGGTGTGGTGATCGGCGCCGACGGCTTCGGTTTTGCCAACGATGGCGGGGCCTGGGTCAAGATTCCCCAGACCGGGCGGGTGCTGATCGGCGACGACGTCGAAATCGGCGCCAACACCACCATCGACCGTGGCGCCTTGGCCGATACAGTGATTGAAGAAGGGGTCAAGCTGGACAACCAGATCCAGATCGCCCATAACTGCCATATCGGCGCGCATACTGCGATTGCAGCCTGCGCCGGGATTGCCGGCAGCGCCAGGATCGGCAAATATTGCTCGATCGGCGGGGCGGCGATGATCCATGGCCACATTACCATCGTCGATCATGTGCATGTGTCAGCGGGCACGCTGGCACTGCGCTCGATTTCCGAGCCAGGCCAATACACCGGTTTTTACCCGATCGCCAAACACGGCGACTGGGAAAAATCTGCTGCTTTGGTGCGCAATCTGAACACAATGCGTGAGAAAATCCGGGCTCTGGAAAAATCCATTAAACAGTTATCGCAACAGCTTACCGAAAAAGATAATGAATAGTCCAAACCAAACGCTAGATATCAATCAGATCAAAACCTACCTGCCGCACCGTTATCCGCTGTTGCTGGTTGATCGCGTATTGAATTGGGAAAGTGGCAAGTCGATCACGGCGATCAAGAATGTCACTATCAATGAAGAATTTTTCAACGGCCATTTCCCCAACAAGCCGGTGATGCCTGGCGTCCTGACCATCGAGGCCTTGGCGCAGACCGCCGCGCTGTTGTCGTTCCTGACCGAAGGGCGCAAGCCGGACGAAAACACCGTGGTGTATTTCCTCGGCATCGACAAGGCGCGTTTCCGCCGTCCGGTCGAACCTGGCGACCAGATCAAGCTGGAAGTCGAGATCGTGCGCGTCGTGCGCGGCATCTGGAAATACAAGGCGGTCGCCAGCGTCGACGGCGAACTGGCGGTAGAAGCCGAATTCATGTGCACCATGCGCACCGCGGTCAGCCCCGGCGCTGCTGCGACAGTGGTGGTGGATGCCAGCCCGTCAGAGTGATCCCATGACGCGCATTCACCCTACGGCCGTCATCGATCCCAAGGCGGCCCTCGACAGTTCCGTGGAAGTCGGCGCCTATACGGTGATCGGCCCGCACGTGGCGATCGGCGCCGGCAGCAAGATCGGGCCGCATGCTGTGATCGAGGGGCACACCACGATCGGACGCGACAATTCGATTTTCCAGTTCGGCTCGATAGGCGCTGTGCCGCAAGACAAGAAATACGCAGGCGAGCCGACCCGGCTGGAAATCGGCGACCGCAACACCATTCGCGAATTCGTCACTCTGAACCTGGGCACCGTGCAGGATGGCGGCGTCACCCGCATCGGCGACGACAACTGGGTCATGGCCTATGTCCACGTAGCGCACGATTGCCAGATCGGCAGCAATACCACGATCGCCAATAACGCGACGCTGGCCGGCCACGTCCATATAGGCGACTGGGTGCTGCTCGGCGGTTTTACCACCGTGCACCAGTTCTGCCGTATCGGCGCCCATGCGATGACAGCGTTCACCGCTGCCGTCAGCCAGGACATCCCGCCGTTCGTGACCGCCGCCGGCAACCGCGCCGAACCTGCCGGCATCAATAGCGAAGGTTTGCGGCGGCGTGGTTTCAGCAGCGAGCAGATCATGACGATCAAGCGTGCCTACCGCATCATTTACCGTTCCGGCCTGGCGCTGGAAGATGCCTTGGCGGCGCTGGCGCAGGAAGAGCTCAAGGCTCCTGCTTCTGCCGAATACCTGAAGCTGATGCGCGATTTCATCGCCGGTTCCGCGCGCGGCATCATCCGCTGAACATGGCGGATACCGACTCCAGCACAGCAATCGCCATGGTCGCCGGGGAAAGCTCCGGCGATTTGCTGGCCAGCCGCCTGTTGTCCGGACTGCGGCCGCACCTGCCGCAGGCGCGCATGTACGGCATCGGCGGTGCCAGGATGGCGGAGTACGGTTTTGTCAGCGACTGGCCGATGGAAAAACTGTCGGTCAATGGCCTGTTCGAAGTGCTTGCCCACTACCGCGAACTCAAGGGCATCCAGATTGCGCTGCGCGATCGCCTGCTGGCGGACAAGCCGGATGTGTTCATCGGCGTCGACGCTCCTGATTTCAACTTTGGCCTGGAAGCCCAGCTGCGCCAGGCCGGCATTCCCACCGTGCATTTCATCGGCCCCTCGATCTGGGCCTGGCGCGGCGGCCGCATCAAGAAGATCGCGCGCGCGGCTTCGCACATGCTGGTCATCTTTCCGTTCGAAGAAGAAATTTACCGCAAGGCCGGCATCCCGGTGACCTACGTCGGCCATCCGCTGGCGCAGGTGATCCCGATGGTGCCGGATGTCGCCGCGGCGCGCAGCGCGCTCGGTTTACCTGCCGACGGCCGGGTGGTAGCGATCATGCCCGGCAGCCGCATGGGTGAGCTCAAGCACAACACGATAGCTTTTGTGCAAGCGGCCAGGATACTGGCGCAGCGCGATCCCGGCATGCGCTTCATCGCGCCCATGGCGGGCGAGAAACAAAGCAGGTTTTTCAGCGAGCTGGTCAGCCAGGCCGGCTTGCAGGACTTGCCTATCCAGCTGCTGGACGGGCAATCGCACACGGCGATGGCGGCGGCCGATGCGGTGCTGGTTGCTTCCGGCACTGCATCGCTGGAAGTCGCGCTCTACAAGAAACCCATGGTGATCGCTTACAAGATGATGCGCGCCACCTGGGAAATCCTGCGCCACATGAGTTATCAGCCGTGGATAGGCCTGCCGAATATCCTGGCGCGTGAATTCCTGGTGCCGGAGCTGCTGCAGCACAACGCGACGCCGCAAGCGCTGGCTGATGCGCTCTGGGCGCAGCTGGAAGATCCGGCGCGCCAGGAAATGCTGCGGCAGCGGTTTACCGACATGCATCACGCTTTGCTGCGTGACACCGCCAACGAAAGCGCGCAAGCTGTATTGCAAGTGATTGAGCAGAACCGTCGGCAACCTCGACGCGCATCGCCGGCCTGATCCGGCGCACCTATTTTGTACTGAATGCCGTGACCTTATCCGATCCCAATTTCTCTCTTTTTACCTACGATGGCGAAACCATCTGCGGCGTCGACGAAGCCGGCCGCGGCCCCTTGGCCGGCCCGGTGTTTGCCGCGGCCGTGATACTCGATCCGGCGCGGCCGATCAGCGGCTTGCGCGATTCGAAGAAACTGACTGCCGAACGGCGCGAACTGCTGGCCGGACAGATCAAGGCCAATGCGCTGGCCTGGGCCATCGCCGAATGCTCCGAGGCCGAGATCGATACGCTGAATATTTTGCAGGCGACCATGCTGGCGATGCGGCGCGCGGTGGAAGGGCTGTCCATGCTGCCGACGCTGGCGCTGATCGACGGCAACCGCTGCCCGCAGCTCAGCATCCGCTCTGAAGCGATCATCAAGGGCGACGACAAGGTGCAAGCCATTTCGGCGGCCTCGATTCTCGCCAAGACCGCGCGCGACGCCGCGCTGCAGGTACTGCATGAACAATATCCGCACTACGCGTTCGACCAGCATAAAGGTTATCCGACCGCATTGCATATGGAACGGCTGCGCCTGCATGGTGTGTCGCCGGTGCACCGCAAGTCTTATGCGCCGGTGCGGGCCTTGCTGGCGATCATTCCCGGCGGAGCAGCGTAATGAAAAGCATCACCTCGTCCGCCAATCCTTTGTACAAGGAACTCAAGCAGCTGGCCACCAGCGCCCAGGCGCGACGCAAGGCCGGCCGCACCTTGCTGGACGGGATCCACCTGACCGAAGCGTATCTGCAGCATGGCGGCCGGCCGATGCAGTGCGTCGCCAGCGAAAGCGCGCTGACGCATGCCGAAGCCGCCGCGGTGATCCGCCGCTGTCAGGCCGATGCCGTGCAATGCGTGGTGCTGCCTGACGGCCAGTACCAGGCGCTGAGCCAGGTTGAACACGGCGTCGGCCTGCTGTTCGTGATTGAAACGCCGCAAGCGGCGATGCCGGCAGCGCTGACACAGTCGGCCGTACTGCTCGACAATCTGCAGGATCCAGGCAACCTCGGCTCTATCTTGCGTAGCGCGGCAGCGGCCGGCATCAGGCAGATCTATTGTTCGGAAGGCAGCGCATCGGCGTGGTCGCCCAAAGTCCTGCGGGCAGGGATGGGCGCCCATTTCATCCTGGACATTTTCGAAGGCGTCGACCTGGCTGCATTGATGGCGACGGCGCAGGTGCCGGTGCTTGCCACCAGCTCCTATGCGACGCAAAGCATTTACCAGGCTGACTTGAGCGCATCGCTGGCCTGGCTGTTCGGCCACGAAGGCCAGGGCGTTGCGGAAGACCTGTTGCAACTGGCCAGCCTGCAAGTCGTGATTCCGCATCGCGGCCAGATGGAATCCTTGAATGTTGCCGCAGCAGCGGCAGTATGTTTTTTTGAACAGCTCCGTCAAGCCAGCTGATCTCATTCCCCGCAGTCCTCGCTGCCGCCGGTAAAAATTACCGGCGTAATCGCTTTTTTCCTACGATCCTCCAGGCAGCACACCCGCGTAGACTATTTCGTGCCCGGGATTGCGCGCGTTTGTCCCCTTGCGTACCCAATTCCGTGACCGCCGGCGAACAAATCGCGCTGGCAGCCAGGCCTGAATCCTGTTAATAAATGTAATATTAAAATAATAATATTTATTATTTTTTCTGTAAGTTTTTTTGCCGTCGGGCGACTACATCAAAGATGTTGTCATATATATATTTATACGATGCTTCGATATCTATATTTGAACATGACGGACATCTTTGCCCTTGGCTAATTTAATGAATGGTGAGGCTTTATGAATACGAATGAAAAGAATATTGGCGCCCCGGATCAACTGAACGACCTTGGCAATGCAGCCCTGCTGGCGGAAGCAACGCAGTCGCTTGCCGCCGCCGGTGAAGTGCATGCCGGCGTTGCTCCGCAAGAGGCTCCTGCATCGCTTGCAGGCCAGGCAGTCGGCGTGATGGCGGCGCCGTCAATTGAACGCGCCACCGACAAGGCCGGCCACGCAACGGGCGACGTCGGCAACGGCGCCACCATCGACGATGTCCGTCCCACAATCTGGGGCCGGGGCGCACCCGGTACCGATGTCGATATTTACGATAACGGCAAACTTCTGGGCAGTGCGTATGTGGATAACCGTGGCAACTGGAAACTCAATGTGCCTGCCGCCGACGCCCTCAACACGGGCGAGCACGTATTGACGGTGGTTAACGCCGCCGGCGAGACCTCCGAGCCGTTTGCATTGAACATAGAAATTCCTGAATCTTCCAGGCCGGTGATCGAGACGGTGTCGGACAACTTCGGCGCAGCCGGTGAAATCGCCAACGGCGGAACTACCGACGATGCGACGCCGACGCTGCGTGGCCATGGCGAAGCGGGCGGCCAGGTTCTGATCTATGACAATAATGTTCTGATTGATGGCGCTTTCATCGGGCAGGATGGCAACTGGACCTTCGATTTCGCCAAACCGCTTGCAGCGGGCGAGCACGTATTGAAAGTGGTCCAGAATGGCATAGCGTCCGAGCCTTTCGCGCTGACAGTAGGGATGGTCGAGATGGCCAAGCCGGTGATCGACGCGGCGTTTGACGATGTCGGCGCGACCGGTGTGATCGCCAATGGCGGCGCCACCGATGACAATCAGCCAACCTTCAGCGGCCACGGCGAACCGAATACGCTAATCGTCCTGTTCGACAATAACGTCCGCATTGGCGCAGTCTGGTCCAATCCGGAAGGCGGCTGGAGCCTCACCAGCGTACCCCTGGCTCCGGGCGAACACGTATTGACGATCGCCAATACCGGTAACGAAGCCGTGAAATCCGAACCATACTTGTTGACCATCGAGGCTCCTGCGGTAGCCAAGCTGACGATCGATTCGGTGTATGACGACATCGGCGTAAGCGGTGTGATTTCCAGCGGCGGGACCACGGACGATACCTATCCGAGTTTCCGCGGCCATGGCGAGCCGGGCACCCAGGTTTTCCTCTATGAGGGCAATGCGATCGTGGGCCGGGGCCGGGTAAATGCTGACGGCAGCTGGAGCCTGTCTCCTGACAGTTTCCTGGCAGCCGGCGAACATGAATTCACCGTGCGTGGCAACAGCGGCGTGGCGTCTGAGCCGTTTGTCCTTAACGTGCAGATTCCCGAGGTCGCCAAGCTGGTGATTGAATCAGCCTACGACGATGTCGGCGCGAGCGGTGCGATTTCCAGCGGCGGCACCACGGACGATACCTATCCGAGTTTCCGCGGCCATGGTGAACCGGGCACCCAGGTTTTCCTCTATGAGGGCAATGCGATCGTGGGCCGGGGCCGGGTAAATGCTGACGGCAGCTGGAGCCTGTCTCCTGACGGCTTGCTGACGAGCGGTGCGCATGAGTTCACCGTGCGTGGCAACAGCGGCGTGGCGTCTGAACCGTTTGTGCTGAACGTGCAGATTCCTGAAGTTGCCAAGCTGGTGATTGATTCGGTGTATGACGCTGTCGGCGTCAGCGGCGTGATTTCCAGCGGCGGTACTACGGATGATACCCACCCGAGTTTTCGCGGCCATGGTGAACCGGGCACCCAGGTTTTTCTCTATGAGGGCGATACGCTGGTGGGCCGAGGTCGGGTAAATGCAGACGGTAGCTGGAGCCTGTCTCCCAACGGCTTGCTGACTACCGGTGAGCATGCGTTTACCGTGCGCGGCGGCGAGGGCGTGGTGTCTGAGCCGTTTGTTCTGAACGTGCAGACCCATGAGGCAGCCAGGCTGGTGATTGATTCGGTGTATGACGATTTCGGCGTGAGCGGCGTGATTTCCAACGGCGGCGCCACGGACGATAGCAATCCGAGTTTCCGCGGCCATGGCGAACCGGGCACCCAGGTTTTCCTCTTTGAGGGCGATACACAGGTGGGCCGGGGCCAGGTAAATGCGGACGGCAGCTGGAGCTTGTCTCCTGAGGGCCTGCTTGCGATTGGCCAGCACGAGTTCACAGTGCGCGGCGCGGGCGTGACGTCCGAACCGTTCGCGCTGACCGTGACCGCTCCTGATTCGGCCAAACCGGTGATTGAATCTGTGTTTGACAATATCGGCACGGTTGGCGACGTCGCCAACGGCGGCACCACCGACGATGCACGGCCAACTTTCCATGGCCACGGCCAGCCTGATACCTACGTGTTCCTCTACGACGGCAACACCCGTGTCGGCGCCGCATTGGTGGACCCGGAAGGCAGCTGGACCCTGAACGTCATCAAGCCGCTGGCGCCGGGTGAGCATCTGTTCACAGTGAATGGCGAAGGCCTGACATCGGAACCATTTGCGCTGATCCTGGATAACGTTCCCGAGACGCCAAAGCCGGTGATCGAATCGGCGATTGACGATGTCGGCGCGACCGGCGTGATCCTCAACGGCGGCACCACGGACGACTATCAGCCGGTATTCCATGGCCATGCCGAACCCGATGCCCCTGTTATCGTGTTCTACGACAATGGAATAAACATCGGCAGCAGTTCAGTAGGGGCGGACGGCAGCTGGACATTTGAGCTGATCGACCAATACCAAAGCATCAACCTGGCTCCCGGAGATCACTCGATTACCGCATCCACGGATGGCGTGATATTTTCCGATCCGTTTGTGCTGCATGTCACGGAAGCCACACCTGCAGCTGCAGGTGTGGACTCCCTGGCGTCCGTGCCGACGGATCCGGTGATCGATTCGATCAGCGACAATTTTGGCGCCAATAAGGGCAACATCGGCAACGGCGGCACTACCGACGACGTGACGCCGACGCTGTACGGCCATGCAGAGCCGAATACACGCTTTACCCTGTATGACAATGGCATCCGGATTGCCGATGTGACAGCCGATGCGGAAGGCAGCTGGTGGTTTGGCATTCCGTTCATGCTGCAGCAGGGTGAGCACAGTTTCACCGTGGCGGTGGCGGGCGACGACTTTCCTTCAGCGCCTTTTGTGGTGCATGTCGGCGAGCCTTATTCAACCCAGCCGGAAATCAATTTTGCCCTGGATAACTTCCACGGCAACAGCACCGTCGGCAACGGCGGCAGCACCGACGATACGACGCCTCTGCTGCGCGGCCATGCGCAGCCGTCGACCCTGGTCAAGCTGTACGACAACGGCATCCAGATCGGCGAAGCGTCCGCAGACCGCAACGGCGATTGGTCCTACACCGTCAAGCCGCCTTTGCCGTCGGGCAGCCACGCCTTCACGGTGGTGGACGGCAGCGGGACAAGCTCGGATGCGTTCACCCTGCACGTGAGCGCTCCGGAAGCCTTGCCCAATTCGCTGGGCATCGATTCAGCCTACGACAACTACGGGGCAACTGCCAACGTTAGCAACGGCGGCATCACCGACGATCAGACGCCGACCTTGCATGGCCATGCTGCACCGCTGAGCCAGGTCACCGTATATGACCACGGCGCCGTGCTGGGCAGTGCTGACGTGAACGCTGACGGCGCCTGGGCATTCGACGTCAGCAAGCTGGCGATGGGCGAACATAGCTTCACGATCGCCGACGGCGGCGTGAGTTCCGACCCGTTCGTGCTGCAGGTGGGGCCGCCTACCTCGGCCAGGCCTGCGATCGATTCGGTGACTGACCATGTCGGCCATGAAACCGGCGACATTGCGTGGGGCTCCACTACGGATGATGCAAGGCCGACATTGCACGGTCATGGCGAACCGTTTGCTGATTTGTACATTTATGACACTCCCGATGTCAACGGCTCGAGTGTTCTTCTTGGGATTGCCAATCCTGATGCGGAAGGCAATTGGTCGTTCACCGTGGCTGACAAGTTAAGCAATGGCGAACATAACTTCACTGTAGTTGGGTCCGGCGTAGTAGGTTTTGACGTATTCACTTTCTATGTGAACGAGGATTCCAGTACACCGGCGCCAGCGGTCGACCATGTTGGCGGCATGGCAGGCGAATCGGATGCGGCAGCGGCTGCCATCCACGACAGCCAGCCAGCGGCGGAAGCAGTGAAAGCCGATGCGAACGGTAATCCGGCCCATCAGCCGGAATTGCATGAAACGCTCAAAAACGGCGAGCATGTGCTGACTGCGGCCGGCGACGGACAAGTGCCGGATGCATTGATCCTGCATATGGATGCATTTGCATCCAACGATGTGCAGGCCGATGCGGCTGCACACCGCGGCCTGGCATTGTCGGTGCATGACCTGTTGCAGCCGGCGGCAGAACTGTTTGGCGGCCAGCCGGAGATTCACGCGGCGACCGATTCGGCCCATCCGGTGGACATGGCGACTTTTGGCAGCGGCGTGGATGTGCCGCAATTTGTCGAAACCAGCGGTGGCGCCAGTGCTCCCGTGCATACGGCGGCACTGACGGACGAACTGCTGGCGGCATAAGCGCTTTGCAGCAAGGGATCGGTGGAGGCATCTGCAATGGATGCCGCTGCTGATTCATCTGATAGCAGCTAAGCAGTCGGTGTCCGGTGGATCGGGCGCCGTCTGCTTTTTTTGATTTCCCGTGGCGGCCTCCACGATCGCTCGGTGTTTGATCCCATCTAATAAGTAAATACTAATAATTCATTTTTTCACCGTACTTAGATGCATATTGTTGTTATATTGATATTTACATGATTTGCTTCGACGCCCGGCCTTGTTTTTGAGAATGAGAAAAACGATTGCCGTGCCGCCATGGCAATGCAGGACTTTGTATCCGTCGGTTGCGGCAAAGAAAATTCCAGGTGCCAGCCTTGCGGTTGACATCATTTCTTTAGTTTGACCTTGAAGAACAGTGAGATTTTATGAAACCCAATGAAAGAAAATCGGGTGTGCGCAGTCACACCAGCGAATTTGGCCATGCGACAGTGCTGGCCGAAACGACAGGATTTGCGATGGCGGACATTGTCGCCGAGGCGCATGCAATTGCAGATGGCGCTGTTCCTCAAGAGACAGCCTCGCCGCTTCTGGGCGCGACCCATGGTTCGGGGCCAATGCCGGTGATTGACACTGCCGCCAGTGCAGCCAGCTCCCCGGTCAGCCCGATTGCGGAGATCCGCCCAGAGCCGCAGGTTCGCGCCGAACTTGGCGCGCCGTTGCCAATCTACGATCCCGCCGCGTTGGCGAACCAGGTGGAGTTTCGGATGAACAGCAACAGCGAAGCGGAGATCGTCCAGCGCGCCGTGGCGGAACCTGCGGTCCTGCAAAGCGAAACGCCAGCCGCGGCCCCGACCCGCCTGGTGATCGACTCGGTCGTGGACGATACCAGCGGTTCCGGCGTCATCCTCGGCAACGGCGCTGTCACCAGTGATGCCAGGCCTGTCTTCAGCGGTCGCGGCGGCGTCCCTGGGGAGCTCATTACGTTGCGGATCGACGGCGTCAGCGACAGTACGGCATTCGTGGCGCCGGACGGTAGCTGGAGTCTGACACCTGTGCTGCCGTTGAGTCAGGGCGAACACGTATTCACGGTCTCGATCGGACTGTTCAACCAGTCCGAGCCATTCGTGCTGAACCTGCAGAACCTGGCTGAAGTGCCGAAGCCGACCATCGATCTGGTGACGGACGACGTCGGCGGGATAGTCGGTCCGATTGCCAGCGGCATCAGCACGGACGACAGCCAGCCGACCATTTCCGGCCATGGCGTGCCGGGAACAGAGGTTGGACTGCGGTTCCAGACCAGCGATCACGGCGGCCTCCTCGGCCCTACTGTGGTAGTGGATGCGAACGGTGACTGGAGCCTGACGGTCAAGCAGCCGCTTGCCGACGGCGTATATGTCGTTACGGCGGTCAATGAAGGCATGATCTCTGACGGCGTCGTGTTAAATGTGTCGGCTGTGCCGGGCGAACCGATCCGGCTCAGCATCGATTCCGGCGCCATCGGCAATACGATTGATGACATACAGCCGTTGCTGCACGGCCATGGCGTGCCAGGCATGACGGTCAACCTGTACGATGGCGACAAGCCTGTCATCGGCGGTTCGGTACAGGTCGGCAACGACGGTACCTGGAGCCTTGATTCTGCGCACCTTGGCGCGGGAGAACATTCCCTCACGGTGAAGACGGTTGACGGCGCCTTGGTGTCCGAGCCGTTCGTGCTGAATGTCGAGGCAGAGTACACTCCGGCCGCCATGTCGTCGGCAGAGCAAGTGACAGATTTGGCTTTTGTAGCCACGCCGCCAGGCATCGACAACATGCTGGACAATGTGGGTGCCGAGCAGGGCCTTAAATTCGGCGGAGGCGGGTATACCGACGACAACCGTCCGACTTTCCAGGGCTATGCCGGCGCCAATACGCTGGTCAGCCTGTACGACGGCGCGACCTTGATCGGTTCTGCGCAGGTCAACGGGCAGGGTCGCTGGACTTTGACTCCGGAAAATGCGCTTGGCGACGGCGCTCATGACATCGTTGCTGTCTCGGCGGACGGTGTGAGCAGTCGGCCTTTCAGCTTCCAGGTAGAGCCATTCGTAGACACGTCCACGCCGCCACGCATTGGCGACATGGTGGATAATTTTGGTTCGGTACAAGATACTGTATTTAATGACGGTGCACCTACCGACGACAGGCATCCAACCTTGCGGGGTTTGGCTGACGCCAATACGCTGGTTAATTTCTATGATGGCGCGGACTTGATCGGTTCCGCGCAGGCCGATAGTCACGGCAGCTGGGCCTTCACCACAGACAATGCGCTTGGTGACGGCAGCCACAGCATCATTGCTGTCTCGCATGAGGGCTTGAGCAGCGAGCCGTTTCTCATCAACGTCAACACTTTGTCTATCAGCTATGCGATAGACGACTCAGGCGGAGATTATTCTCGCAACCTGGTGGACAACGGCCTCAGCACGCGGGATACGAATCCTACTTTGTCCGGAAGGACAGTGGAGGCCGGCACCCTGGTGACGGTCTACGACAGTGAGCATCATGTGCTGGGTTCCGCTCAGTCTGACAGTCTCGGCAAATGGGAGCTTCCCTTGGAAAAATCCTTGAGCGACGGCATGCATAGCTTCACGGCTGAAATTGCCAATGGCGTTAGCAGCGAGCCTTTCGTGCTCAATGTCAATACGCCGTCGATTGCCTATTTTGTTGACGATGTCGGCGCCCGGCAGGGCGATCTGGCTGGCGGCAGCACTACAGACGATGCGTTGCCGACATTGCTGGGAGCATCGGTGGAAGTTGATTCACTGGTGAATATCTATGACAACGCGCAGCAGCTGCTGGGTTCTGCTCAGACCGATAGCAGCGGTTATTGGCAGTTCACGCCAGAACATGCGTTGAGCCAAGGTGAACATCATCTTACTGTGGAGACAGCTGATGGGTACAGCAGCGGCGACTTCGTGATTCATGTTGAAACCGCGCTGCCAGTCCAAGGCCTCTCGCTTAACGATGTGTTGACCTCGGGTGGCAATGAGTTGTTCGCTGCCCGTCATGCGGATGGCGGCGCTGAACCCGTCGCGCTGGATATCGACTCTCACGCGTTTGCAGCGGAAACCGTGGCGATGCATGACAGCGGGGCAGCGGTGCATGAGGTTGCATCTTCCAGTTCGGCGCTAGTATTGCCGCATGAAGAGCTGCACGCAGCAATGGCGTAAAGCAGAAATCAAGCGCACTGGTTCTGGCAGCCAGTGCGCTTGTCGCCGTTAAAGCAGGCAATCGCCCGCAGCCAACTCTTCTAGAATGTCCGTATATCCGGCTTGATATCCTGCAGGATCGTCGCCGCGATTTCCTCAATCGACTTGGTGGTCGACGACATCCAGCGTATCCCTTCGCGCCGCATGATTTTTTCCGCTTCGTTCACTTCATAACGGCAATTCGCCAGCGCTGCATATTTGCTGCCCGGACGCCGCTCGTTGCGGATTTCCGACAGGCGGTCGGCGGCGATGGTCAGTCCGAAAATCTTTTGCTTGTACGGCAACAGGCCGCTAGGCAGCTTGTCGCGTTCGAAATCTTCCGGAATCAACGGGTAGTTGGCGGCCTTGACGCCGAACTGCATGGCCAGGTACAGGCTGGTCGGGGTCTTGCCTGAGCGCGATACACCGACCAGGATGACATCGGCGTCGGCCAGGTTCTTGTGCGACTGGCCGTCGTCATGCGCCAGCGAAAAGTTGATCGCTTCGATCCGGTTCTTGTATTCGTCGGTATTGGCTGTGTTGTGGGTGCGGCCGATGGTGTGGGTGGACTTCACGCCCAGCTCCCGTTCCAGCGGTTCGACAAAAGTCTGGAACAGGTCCATGTGCATGGCCTTGGCTTGCTGGATCACTTTCGACAGGTCGGCTTTGACCAGCGTCGAAAACACGATCGGCAGCTTGCCGTCCGCCACGCATGCCTCGTTGATCTTGCGGGTGGCGTCGTAGGCTTTGTCCAAAGTATCGATGAACGGCAGGCGCACTTGCTTGAAGCGTAGCTCGAACTGGGTCAGCACCGAATGGCCGAAGGTCTCGGCGGTGATGCCGGTGCCGTCGGAAACGAAGAATACGGTGCGATTGGCTGGGACCAGCGGGGCGGGAGCGGCATCTAGCATAATGTTGTCGAAAATAAAGTAAAAAATAAAAAGCAAGGCACTGCCAAGAGCAGCGCAAGTGCCGCGGCGCCGCCGAAACTTTTAACCGAGTACCGACTCTAGCTTACAGGCCGTTGCATACTGCCATGTGCGCCTGTGAACGCTAAATTGGCATAAAATGGCAGCCAACCGAATATTTAAGCTACCTGACGAAGAATAACAAAAAGCCAAGGGCGGCGAAGGCAATTGTGAAGATTTCTTATCATCAAACTAGAGGTTGTTATGTCCAATGCAATACAGATGGGTGCTACCCAGGGGGCGGCTTACGTCATCTCCTTTGAAAATCTGCGGATGACGGATGTCGATTCCGTCGGCGGCAAGAACGCATCGCTGGGTGAAATGATCAGCCAGCTGGCCGGCGCCGGAGTACGGGTGCCGGGCGGTTTTGCCACCACGGCGCAGGCATTCCGCGATTTCCTGTCGCACAGCACGGATGGCGGCCCGGCCTTGGCCGACCGCATCGCCGAGCGTCTGGCGACCTTGAACATCGAAGACGTGCGGGCCCTGGCGCAAGCCGGCGCCGAGATCCGCCAATGGATCGTGGAGACACCGTTCCAGCCGCGCCTGGAACAGGAAATCCACGCCTTCTACAAACGCCTGGTCGAGGACTCTTCCAGCGAGATGTCGTTTGCCGTGCGTTCTTCCGCCACGGCGGAAGATCTGCCGGACGCGTCGTTCGCCGGCCAGCAGGAAACCTTCCTCAACGTGGTCGGCATTGAAAACGTGCTGGAAGCCATGAAGCATGTGTTCGCCTCGCTGTATAACGACCGCGCCATCTCTTATCGCGTGCACAAGGGTTTTACCCACGCCGAAGTGGCGTTGTCGGCCGGCGTCCAGCGCATGGTCCGCTCCGATGTCGGCGCCGCTGGCGTCATGTTCACCCTGGATACCGAATCGGGCTTCAAGGATGTGGTGTTCATCACTTCCAGCTACGGCCTGGGCGAAACCGTGGTGCAGGGCGCTGTCAATCCCGACGAGTTCTACGTGCACAAGCCGATGCTGGAACAGGGCAAGCTGCCTATCATCCGCCGCAACATCGGCTCCAAGCTGATCAAGATGGAATTCACCGGCGAAGCCAAGGCCGGCCTGTCGGTCAAGACCGTCGACGTGCCTATCGAGCTGCGCAACCGCTATTCGCTGAACGACAGCGAAATCGTCGAACTGGCCAAATACGCCACCATCATCGAGAAGCACTATGAGCGTCCGATGGATATCGAATGGGGCAAGGACGGCCGCGACGGCAAGCTGTACATCTTGCAAGCGCGTCCGGAAACCGTGAAGTCGCAGGAAAAATCGACTGACGCCCAGCAGCGTTTCAAACTCAAGGGCATCGGCAACGTGCTGACCCACGGCCGCGCCATCGGCCAGAAGATCGGCGCCGGCCGCGTGCGTGTGATCCATGACGCTTCCGAAATGGAAAGAGTGCAGCCAGGCGACGTGCTGGTGGCCGACATGACCGATCCTAACTGGGAACCGGTGATGAAGCGCGCTTCGGCGATCGTCACCAACCGTGGCGGCCGTACCTGTCACGCCGCGATCATTGCGCGTGAACTGGGCGTGCCGGCCGTAGTCGGCTGCGGCGACGCCACCGATGTGCTGAAAGACGGCACCCTGGTTACCGTCTCCTGCGCCGAAGGCGACGAAGGCAAGATCTACGACGGCCTGCTGGAAACCGAAGTCACCGAAGTGGCGCGCGGCGAACTGCCTGAGCTGCCGTTGAAGATCATGATGAACGTCGGCAATCCGCAGCTGGCGTTCGACTTCCAGTCGATCCCGAACGGCGGCGTCGGCCTGGCGCGGCTGGAATTCATCATCAACAACAACATCGGCGTGCATCCGCGTGCGATCCTGGAATACCCGAACATCGACGCCGACCTGAAGAAGGCAGTGGAGTCGGTAGCGCGCGGCCATGCTTCGCCCAAGGCTTTCTACGTCGACAAGCTGGCCGAAGGGATCGCCACCATCGCCGCCGCGTTCTGGCCGAAAAAAGTCATCGTGCGCCTGTCCGACTTCAAGTCGAACGAGTACAAGAAGCTGATCGGCGGTTCGCGCTACGAGCCGGATGAAGAAAACCCGATGCTTGGTTTCCGCGGTGCTGCCCGTTATCTGGCGGCCGACTTTGCCGAAGCATTCGAAATGGAATGCCAGGCGATGAAGCGCGTGCGCAACGACATGGGCTTGACCAATGTCGAGATCATGGTGCCTTTCGTGCGGACTCTGGGCCAGGCTGAGAAAGTCATCGGCCTGCTGGGCAAGAACGGCCTGGTGCGCGGCGAAAACGATTTGCGCGTGATCATGATGTGCGAAGTGCCGTCGAACGCCATCCTGGCCGACCAGTTCCTGGATTATTTCGACGGCTTCTCGATCGGCTCCAACGACCTGACCCAGCTGACCCTGGGCCTGGACCGTGATTCCGGCATGGAATTGCTGGCAGCCGATTTCGACGAACGCGATCCGGCGATCCTGGCTTTGCTGGAGAAGGTCATTGCGACTTGCCTGGCCAAGGGCAAGTACGTCGGCATCTGCGGCCAGGGCCCATCGGACCATCCTGATTTTGCCGAGTGGCTGATGAAACAAGGGATTGAATCGATTTCGCTGAATCCTGATTCGGTGATTGATACCTGGCAGAAGCTGGCAGCCGCACAATAAACGTTAAGTAAGCGTATAAAAATCCTCCTCGCTTGTATTTAGGCAAGGAGGATTTTTTATGTGCGACGAGTTTTCCGCCTTATGGCAATGTGGCGCCTTCTGAATGAGCGCTGGGTAAAATAGCGATTCTGACGCCGAGCGAATTAATCAGTTTGGCGATGGTTTCAAAGCGTGGTTTTGCGCCGGGCGCGAGTGCTTTATACAGGCTCTCGCGACCAAGTCTGGCATCCTTTGCAATTTGCGACATGCCGCGGGCTTTTGCGACGTCGCCTAGCGCCGCGATAAATACGTCGGGATTATTGTCTGTCAATGCTTCGGTGAGGTAAGCCGCGATGACTTCATCGTTGTCCAGAAACTCTGCAGCGTCGAACGCGGAGAATGTTTGTTTCATGTTTTATTCCTTCAACGATCTCGCCATTTGTTTGGCAAGCTTGATGTCTTTCTTTTGCGAGGACTTGTCGCCACCCACCAGCAGTAATATCAATCAGCGCTTTGCCGCGCCTGGTGAAATAGATTCGGTACCCCGGGCCGCAATGAATGCGTAGTTCGCTAACGCCTTCGCCGACTGGTTCAACGTCTCCAAGATTGCCATAGCTGGCTGATCTAATGCGGGTCAGAATTTTGGCCTTCCCTTGAGCATCATGCAGATCACGAAGCCAATCCTTAAAGATATCCGAGAGCGAAATCTCTAACATGTTTGAGTGTATCCAATCGGATACTTAAGTCAAGGAAAATCTCACTTTCTCGCGAATCTTTTTAATTGTCAAATAGTTACTTTATTTGAATTCGATTTTAAGACAGGTGCTTAGACCTTGTTCAGAGCACTGACCACGCGCACTATGACGCCACGCCAGTCTCCGGCTTGTTCCTGCCTGAATAGCCTAGCACTCGGATACCAGGGACTATCCTCGCGATCCAGCAGCCAGCGCCAGTCCGGCACCCAAGGCAGCAGGATCCATACCGGGACTCCGAGGGCGCCGCTCAGGTGGGCGACTGAGGTATCGACGCTGATGACCAGGTCGAGATTGGCGATGATTGCTGCAGTGTCGTCGAAACCGGCAATGTCATGGGAGACCAGCCGCAGCTTTGGCGTTTGCTGCACATAGGCGTGATCCGAAACCCTGATTTCCTTCTGCACCAGGAAAAAATCCACGCCATCCAGTTGCAGCAGCGGCGCAAATTCCTGCAGCGGCATGGAGCGCCTGTGATCGTTAGTATTGCCTGCGTTGCCTGAGCCGACCAGGCCGATTTTCAGTTTGCCGCCGGTGAAATCCTGGCGTTTTCTCCAGCTTTCTTTTTTCCCCGCATCGGCCGTGAAATAAAAGGGCGGGGCCGGGATGGTCGCCAGCTCGGTCTTGAACACCAGCGGCAGGCTCATTAATGGCGTCTGACAGTCGACCGGCGCGAATTCTTCGCCTATGGCGATCACCTGGAAATTTCCCATGGTCTGGGCGATGGCTTTCAGCGCAGGGGCGACCTCCAGCACTACCTCGGCTCCCAGCGCTGCGACCAGGATGGCGTAGCGGCAAAACTGGATAGTGTCGCCCAGGCCCTGTTCCGACCATAGCAGGATACGCTTGCCGCCGATGGCTTGCTGGCCCAGCCACAATGGAATTTCAGTATGGCGCGGAAAATCCGCATTGCCTTTCTTCCATCGGTATTCGTAGCTTTGCCAGCCGGCCTCGAACTGCCCCAGCACCAGCTGCGACAACGACTGATTCGACAACGCATCCGCATAGCCGGCCTGCAGGCCGATGGCGCGCTGGTAGCTGTCGAGCGCTTGCTGATGGCGGTTCATGCGGCTCAGGGTCAGGCCGTGGTCGCCCCAGGCTTCGGCGTTGCCGGGCGCCAGCGCCAGGCCGGTTTCATTGTCGCTCAGGGATTCGGCATAGCGTTCCAGCTTGTGCAGGATGACCGCACGGTCCAGCCAGTAGGCGGCGGTTTTCGGCGCCAGCGCGATGGCGCGGTCGAGGCTGGCAAGGGCATCGGCATAACGCTCCAGCTTGTCCAGCGTCAGGCTCTTTTTATACCAGCCGTCGGCCATGGCCGGCTGCAGCGCCAGCGCGCGGTCGAAATGCGTCAGCGCCTCTTCATGATGCTGCAACTGGTACAGCAGGGCCCCCTTGTGCGCCCAGCCGTCGGCGTAGTCGGGCCATGCGGCCAGCGTCTGTTCGATGCAGTCCAGCGCTTCCTGGCGGCGCTGCAGGCTGAGCAGGGTCACGGCCTTAGCTAGCAGGATCTCGGGTTTGACGTAACCCAAGGTAATGATTTTTTCATAAGCGCGCAGGGCGGCTTCGAACTGGCCCGATTCAAACTGCACCCGGGCCAGTTTGTAGTACAGCGAGACATTCTTGTCGTCCAGCGCCAGCGCTTGCCCGAACAGCTGCACCGCTTCGCTGCGCTGGCCGGTGGCGGCGCAGATGACGCCGAGGATATGCAGGGCGTCGAAGTTTTTCGGCTGGCTCGTCAGGATATCCTTGAGCGAGCGTTCGGCATGGGCGGTATTTCCGTTCTGGAAATCCTTGTATGCTTGCTGGATAAGATGAATCGTGCTCATTTCGTGCTCATTTTGTATTCTTGTGTGACTGGTTGAGAGCGGCTTGGGCCAACCGCAATTCATGGAAAGGGGAGCATAGCACCGGATCGGCGGGTCATCAGCTTTGGCGGCGCGAACGAAATCCGGTGTGAGTTATTGTAACTTCAGTTGTCAGATGGATTACACTGTGTGTCCTACATAACGGAGAGGGTCATATGGCCGGATGGGTGATGTGGATGTTGGCGGCTGGTTTGCTGGTGGTGATGGAACTGTTCACTACTACCTTGTATTTATTGATGGTGGCGATTGGACTGGCCATCGGTGGCGTCGCCGCGCTGATAGGGTGGGGCGTGGAATGGCAATTGCTGGTTGCCGCCGTGGTGGCCCTGGTTGCCACTTACCTTTTGCGGCGGAGCAAATTCGGCCGCCGCACCAAGGTCCAAGCTGAGCGCGATCCGAATGTCAATCTCGACATCGGGCAATCGATCACGGTCGAACAATGGCAGCAGGATGCCGGTGCGGCCGGTTATACGGCGCGCGTGAAGTATCGCGGCGCGATGTGGGATGTCGAACTAGCGCCGACGGCAAATGCGGTCGGGGGGCTGTTTTTTATTCAGGAAATCCGCGGCAGCCGGCTGATTGTCGGCAACAGCCCGGGCCAGTACTGATCGGCCTCGGCTTTCGCCGTTGTGCGGCGAATGACTCTGTTTCAATTCATAAGGAAAAAAATCATGTTCGAAAGCGTCTCGTTAGTCCTGCTGGTGGTAGTCATCATCTTTATCGCCAAAACCATCAAAGTGGTGCCGCAGCAGCATGCGTGGGTGGTGGAACGCCTGGGCAAGTACCATGCAACCCTGGGGCCGGGGCTGAGCATCGTGGTGCCGTTCATCGACCGCGTCGCCTACAAGCACATCCTGAAGGAAATCCCGCTGGACGTGCCGCCGCAGGTTTGCATCACCCGCGACAACACGCAATTGCAGGTGGACGGCATCCTGTATTTCCAGATTACCGACCCGATGCGCGCTTCTTACGGTTCGTCCAACTACATTGCCGCGATCACGCAGCTGGCGCAGACCACCTTGCGTTCGGTGATCGGCAAGATGGAACTGGACAAGACCTTCGAAGAGCGCGATCACATCAACACCACGATCGTTAACGCGATTGACGAATCGGCCGCCAACTGGGGCGTTAAGGTGCTGCGTTATGAAATCAAGGACCTGACGCCGCCAAAGGAGATCTTGCATGCGATGCAGGCGCAGATTACCGCCGAACGTGAGAAGCGGGCGCTGATCGCCGCCTCGGAAGGTCGCAAGCAGGAGCAGATCAATATCGCGACCGGTGAGCGCGAAGCGTCGATCGCCAAGTCTGAAGGCGAGAAGCAGGCCTCCATCAACCGCGCCCAGGGCCAGGCTGCGGCGATCCTGTCGATTGCCG
>NZ_JAQGLV010000290.1 GCF_028292705.1 Collimonas fungivorans
GCCTGCATCCGTTCGCGAGGAGGTGGAGGCGGCCGGTTTCGTACTGGACGCGGAGAGCACCATGCTCGCGAACAATGGCGATCTGCACTCGATCAAGGTGTTCGATTCGTCGATCAAGGGCGAGACCGATCGCTTCGCCTATCGGTTCGTGAAGCCCTGACAGGTCCCGGCGCCGACCCTGCCTGGTCCGATTGCGGATTTCGCTTCCCGAAAGCGGACACCCGTGACCGTCTCCTTGGGGTCGTAAGCTGTCTATCGCCAGCGACTGTCATCGGCCACTGGTGAATCCTAACTAAGCTCTGTAATCGATAAACATCTTGTTGCAAGCCATGGCCCCAGCGTGATGCTATTCCAATGCTTGTTTGAGTTTCAGCGCTAGACGCATCGCATCCTTCTCATCGATAACATTGGCAAAACCCAGCAGCAATCCCTGCTGCGGCTTTGCATTGATGTACCAGCGCGACAAAGGATGCACGGCCAGGCCTGCCGTCCGCGCATGGCCCGCCAGCATGACATCGTCTTCGTGATCAGCCAGCTTCGCCAGTACGTGCAAACCGCCCGGCTGCAGATCGATCGTTATCCGATCGCCCATTACTTCCTGGAACACGCGCGAGGTCACCGCGCGGCGTTCTGCATACAACAGCCGCATTTTTTTCAGGTGCCTTGAGAAATGGCCTTCGGCGATAAAATCGGCAATGCCTGCCTGGAACAGGTATGGGCAGCCCGCATTCAGGTTGTAGGAGGCGGCCTGGAAGCGTGCGACCGCACTGACCGGCGCCACGGCATAGGCCAGCCTTAACCCCGGAAACATCGCCTTGCTGAAGGTGCCGCTGTAAATGACGCGGTCATTGCGATCCAGGCTTTTCAGCGCCGGCAGCGGCCGCCCCTGGTAGCGGAATTCGCTATCGTAGTCG
Organism: Collimonas fungivorans; assembly: GCF_028292705.1. Taxonomy (GTDB): domain Bacteria; phylum Pseudomonadota; class Gammaproteobacteria; order Burkholderiales; family Burkholderiaceae_D; genus Collimonas; species Collimonas fungivorans_B. The sequence continues at coordinate 915 of NZ_JAQGLV010000290.1, forward strand.
TCTTCGACAATCCAGCTGCCGGCTTTGCTGGCCCACTCCAGAAGCGCCATCCGGCGTTCCAGCGACAGCGTCACGCCAAGCGGACTTTGGTGCGACGGCGTGACCATGGCGAATTTCGCATAAGGACTGAGCCGCTTGCCTTCTTCCACCATCAAGCCATGTTCATCGACCGGCACCGGCACCACCTTGACCGCGGTATTTTGCAGAAACAGGCGGGCAAAAATATAGCCGGGATCTTCGAACCAGAATGCATCGCCGACAGTGGAAAGACTGCTTAACGTCAGTTCCAGCGTATTGCGCAAGCCGGTCGTGATGAACACCTGTTCCGGCAGGCAAGTCACGCCGCGCGAGACGCCCAGGTAAGTTGCAATCCTTTCACGCAAACGGTCAAACCCGGCAGGATCGGGATAAGCCAGCCGCGCCGCTTCGCTGCTGCGCAGGCGATGGCCGACCAGCCGGTTCCACACCTTGCGCGGGAATGCGTCGAGCGCGGGCAAACCCATCTGCAGCGGCTTCGGCGCCTTGCCGTCGTGGTCGACGATGACTGCATGGGCTTGTCCGGCCATTGCGGCTTGCGGCTTGAGGACGGCCGGCGGCGGCAAAGACGGCGATACCACGGTGCCGGCTGCGCCCCTGACCTGCAGATATCCCTCGTCCGCCAGGATGCGATAAGCCATTTCGACCGTGCCGCGCGCCAGATTCAGTTCGGTCGCCAGCGCCCGTACTGCCGGCACGCGATCGCCCGCATGCAGGTTGCCCTGCTCGATCGCAGTCTTGAAACGCTGGCATATCTGTTGGTACATAGGCAATTCCAGCGCGCGATCGATGTGCAGGTCAAGATTGGGCTTGGCAGTTTTCATGGACTAGTCCTTTTGTTATTTCTTGGCCCTTCTAACATGGCCATGATTTCCGCATACTACACCTCAAGCAAACGCCAATTTACTTCGATTTACCTAACCAAGGAGCTTCACATGCAAACTCGCCTCGACTTCTACACTGCCGACAAAGACGCCATCAAGGCCTTGATGGGTGTTGAAAACCAGATCAACAAAGGCACGCTGGATATCCTGCTCAAGGAACTGGTCCGCCTGCGTGCGTCGCAAATCAACGGCTGCGCATTCTGCCTCGACATGCATGTAACCGACGCCCGCAAGGCCGGCGAATCGGAACGCCGCATGGCTACCGTCTCAGCCTGGCGCGAAACCCCGTTCTTCAGCGACCGCGAGCGCGCCGCACTGGCATGGACCGAATCGCTGACGCTGGTTTCGCAAAACCACGTGCCGGATACCGTGTGGGAAGCAGTCCGCCCGCATTTCACCGACGCCGAACTGGTTGAACTGACACTGCTCATCACCTCGATCAATACCTGGAACCGGTTTGCCATCGCGTTCCGCAAGATGCCAGTGTAATTGCCGGCAGCTTCAGTAATTTGGTTCACAAGCCCGTCGCGATCGATGGGGACATATTGAAAGGCATTCCATGAAAATCCTCATCATCGGCGGCAGCGGCCTGATCGGTTCGAAAGTCGCCGCCAACCTGCGTCAGCTCGGTTACGACGTCGTCGCCGGCTCGCCAAGCACCGGCATCAACACAATGACCGGCGAGGGATTGGCGGATGTGGTCAAAGGCGCACAGGTCGTCATCGATTTGAGCAACTCGCCTTCGTTCGAAGACAAGGCCGTGCTCGAATTCTTTGAGACATCCGGTCGCAACCTGCTTGCGGCCGAACAGGCAGCCGGCGTCAAGCATCACATCGCGCTGTCGGTGGTCGGCACCGAGCGCATGCTCGACAGCGGCTATTTCCGCGCCAAGATGGCGCAGGAAAACCTGGTCAAGGCATCGAAGCTGCCGTACACCATCGTGCGCTCGACGCAGTTCTTCGAATTCCTCGGCGGCATTGCGCAATCCGGCACGATCGGCAACGAGATCCGCCTGTCGCCGGCGCATGTGCAACCGATTTCATCGGACGACATCGCGGCGATCGTATCGGACACAGCGCTGGTGCAACCGATCAACGGCACATTCGATGCAGCCGGCCCGGAAAAAATCGGGCTCGCCGACCTGATGAAGCGCTACCTGAAGGCCCTCGGCGACAAACGTATCGTCGTGCCGGATGCCAATGCCGCATACTACGGCGCACAAATCAACGATCAATCGCTGACGCCAACCGGCAGCGCGCGCCTCGGCGACACGGGGTTTGCCGCGTGGTTCAGCAAGTCGCAACCGGCTCGATAAACCGGAACGCGAATACCGATTCGCCCCGCTCTGCCAGCACAACGATAGAGCGGCGCCAATTTTCTGGAGAAATGCATGCAGTCCCAGGTAGAAATAAAACACATCGAAAGCGACGCCGACCTGGAAGCGTCGTTTTCCGTGATGAAGGAATTGCGGCCGCATCTGAGCGATCGCACGACATACAGCGCACAGGTCGCGCGGCAACGAGCCCAGGGGTATCGCTTGCTTGCAGCATGGCGCGATAACGCCATCGTCGGACTTGCCGGCTACCGGCTGCAAGACAATCTGATATACGGCCGTTTCGTTTACGTCGATGACCTGGTGGTAACAGCTTCCTTGCATCGCTCCAGGCTCGGCGAACGCCTGTTGCAGGCAGCAAGGCAACAAGCCGTCGCGCTGCACTGCAGGCATTTTGTACTGGATACCGGCTTGCATATGGCGCTGGCGCAGCGCTTTTACTTTCGTCATGGGCTGCTTGCCAAGGGCATGCATTTTGTTGAACCGCTTACACAAGAATCCACCACATGACACGCATTCTGCTATTGAACAGCGGCCCGCACAGCGATGCCAGCCATGGTTATCGCCTTGCAATGGAAGCGATTGCCGCATCGGGCATCGACAACGCACAGATCACCGAACGCGATCTGGTGAAATCGCCCATTCCGCCAATCGGGCGCGATTATGCAATTGCCCTCACTTCGCAAACGGCGCCCGATGCGAAAGCATTCGAATGGTCGGAACGCCTGATCGCCGAACTGGAACAGCACGACATGCTGTTCATCGTCACACCGATGCACAACTTCACCGTACCCGCCGCGCTCAAGCTGTGGCTCGATCACGTGATCCGCATCAATCGCAGTTTCCACGCGACGCCGCAAGGCAAGGTCGGGCTGATCAAAGACCGCCCGACCTTTGTACTGGTCAGCTCTGGCGGTTTCCATGTGGGAGAACGGGCGAAACAGGCTGACTTCCTGACGCCGTACCTGCGCTATGCACTGGCATCGATCGGTATCAGCGATGTGCATTTTTTCCCGCTGCAAGGATTGGTGTTCGGTCCGGAAGCCGTGGCGCAGGCAGTGCGGGAAGCACGCCAGCAATTGTCTGGGAAATTGCCCTTAGCCATTGTGTGCCTATAGGCAAGAGACTTGACGGCTAATATTTCTCCACCCCTCTCATCGTGACCGTATTATCATCGGCATGGAGGCTGGCCGGTAGATTCAATAATCTGTAGTAGCCGTGACGCAAAGGAGAATACCTTGAACAGTCCCGATACCGACAAAGTCTTTGCTGGTCCGATCCCGAGTCTCTATGAAGAGTATCTCGTGCCGCTGATCTTTGAGCAGTATGCTGGGGACATGGTGAATCGGGTAGCTTCGCGTCCTCTTGCCCGCGTGCTCGAGATTGCCGCCGGCACAGGCGTTGTGACTCGCAAGTTGGCATCAGTGCTGCCGGAAAGCGTCTCCATTGTTGCCACGGATCTCAATCAGCAGATGCTGGACCTGGCTTCCAAGACCGGGACCAAGCGCCCCGTGGAATGGCGTCAGGCAGATGCCACGCAACTGCCCTTCGACGACTCAGCGTTTGACGCCGTGGTGTGCCAGTTCGGAGTCATGTTCTTTCCCGATAAGTCAAAGGCATTTTCGGAGGCACGCCGTGTTCTCAGATCAGGGGGCGTTCTCATTTTCAACGTATGGGACCGAATCGAAGAGAACGAGTTCGCTCACTGCATTTCGACTGCACTCGAATCTCTCTTCCCCAAGGATCCTCCACGCTTCATGACTCGTACGCCCCATGGCTACCACGACCTCGCAACCATTGCGCGAGATCTGAGAACCGGCGGCTTCAGCTCGTCACCCCACATTAGTACCGTCGCGGCGCGCAGCCAGGCAGCGTCGCCGCGGATCCCTGCAATTGCATACTGCCAAGGGACGCCGCTACGTAGCGAAATCGAGGCGCGCGCCCAGTCACGGCTCGGCGAAACAACCGACATCGTTGAAGGAGCTATCGCCCGACAATTCGGGCTTGGTCCTGTGGACGGCAAGATTCAGGCGCACATCATCACGATCGAATGCTGATTGAGAAGATCGGTTCATGCCTGCCTAAACGCTCATGTTACCTAACGTGCTAGCCCGATAAGCAGCGACGAAAGTATCAAAGTCGCCAGTCTGGCTGCGCTCCAGGCTTTCCTGCTCGGACAAGGACGTCGCCGCCAGTGTTTCGAAATAATTACGTTCTTCCGGGCTCGGAGGATGCGCCAGAAAATAAGCCGCATGCGCCTTGCTCTGGCGCAGCGCAAAGCTGGCGAATGATTCCTGGTTGTCGCGCAGGATCGCCAATACCTTCGCGGACGGCGTCAGTTCAACCGATTCCAGTTTGAGGTTTTGTTTCGCCAGCGATGCCGCATGGGCGCCGTCGCTGCGCTGGGCGTCGAGCAGGGCTGCCGCCGAACCGATCCGCTGCATCAGTTCCTTGCCCCAGGTTTGCAGGCCGACCGGATTGCCGTCGCGCCGCAGTTGCAAACCGGGACGCCGCCCTTCCTTCACTGCACGTGAGAAATTCTCGGTGTTTTCCAGGCTTTCTTCATCGCTGGTCAACGGGCTGTCGTCGAGCGCGCAGAACAGCAGGAAAGCGTCGAGGAAGCGCGAGGTTTCCAGGTTGATGCCCATCGGTTCGAACGGATCGATGTCCATGCAGCGCACTTCAATGTATTGCACGCCGCGCGCCGAAAGCGCCTGGATCGGCCGTTCGCCGGAATTGATCACGCGTTTCGGCCGGATGGTCGAGTAGTACTCGTTTTCGATCTGCAAGATGTTGGTGTTGATCTGCACCCACTCGCCGTTGCGGTGGGTGCCGATTTCGGCGTACGGCGGATACGGCTGGCTGACCGCGCGCGCCAGGCTCTTGATGTAGCTGTCGAGGCTGTTGAACTGCGGCGTCAGGCGGGCCTGGGCTTCGCTGGTGTAGCCGAGGTCGCTCATGCGCAGGCTGGTGGCGTATGGCAGGTACAGGGTGTCTTTGTCCAGCTCTTCCAGCCGATGGTTGCGACCGTCCAGGAAACATTTGGACAAGGCCGGCGAAGCGCCGAACAGGTACATCAACAGCCAGCTGTAGCGGCGGAAATTGCGCACCAGCGCGATATAGCTTTCCGATTGAAAATGCACTGCCGTGCCGCTCGCGCCTTCAGCCTGCTGCAGAGCCTGCCATACGCCTTCCGCCAGCGAATAGTTGTAATGGATGCCGGCGATGCATTGCATGCGCTTGCCGTAACGCAGCGCCAGGCCGCGCCGGTAGACGTGTTTCAGGGTCCCCATGTGGGACGTGCCGTACCAGGCGATCGGGATCTGCTCTTCCGCCGGCAGATGGGCCGGCATCGACTGGCTCCACAGCAGTTCGTCGCCCAGCTTGGTGTAGACGAAACGGTGGATCGCGTCCAGTTCGGTCAGCGCGGTCGCAATGTCATGCTCGGCCGGGGTAATGAATTCCAGCAGCGATTCCGAATAGTCGGTGGTGATCTGCGGATGGGTCAGCGCCGAGCCCAGCGCGCGCGGATGCGGCGTCAGGGCCAGCCGGCCGTCGTCTTCGACGCGCAGGGTTTCTCTTTCGATGCCGCGCAGGCCCTGGCCTAGCAAGCCGCGGTGCTGCTCTTGCCCTAGCAGCGCCAGCCGGCGAGTGTAATGATCGGTCAATTCAGCATCCTTTTTTTCAAATTTGTCAGCTCTGGCCATGCGGCCGCTGGTTGCACGATTGCGGCCATGGTTGGTGACATGCAGATGTCGTAGAAGGCGAGAATAGCCGAAAATGAAAGAACGCGTCGGATACCGGCTGGACAGCAATTTACAATCGGCCGCGAGCTCAGGAAGTACGCTAGGCGAGGCCTGGTTTTATCAAATCGGCAATTTCCGGCGGATTCGCGCGGGCCGGCAAGAACGGGTTGGCAAGAAAAACAGTAAATATTCACAAATTTCCACACGGCAACACGTCGCCGGCGCAGTCTTCGGCGCGCGCACCCCTTATAATCCTGCTTTGCTTTCAATTTTCATTGCCTCTACTATGCCAGCCCAACTGATCGACGGAAACCTCCTCTCCCAACAACTCCGCGCCGACGTCGCCAAACGCGCCGCCGCGCTGACCGCGCAGGGCAAACAGCCCGGCCTGGCGGTGATCCTGGTCGGCGACAGCCAAGCTTCGCAGGTGTATGTACGCAACAAGGTCAAGGCTTGCGAAGACAACGGCTTGTATTCGGTGCTGGAAAAATATGATGCCGACCTGACCGAAGCGGCCCTGCTGGCGCGCATAGACGCCTTGAATAAAGATCCAAAGATCAACGGCATCCTGGTGCAGCTGCCGTTGCCGGCGCATATCGACGCCCATAAGGTGATCGAAGCCATCGCCGCCGAAAAAGACGTCGACGGTTTCCATATCAGCAACGCCGGCCTGCTGATGACCGGCCAGCCGCTGTTCCGCCCTTGTACTCCTTATGGCGTGATGAAAATGCTGGAATCGGTGAATTTCCCGGTGCGCGGCGCCCATGCGGTGATCGTCGGCGCCTCGAATATCGTCGGCAAACCGCAAGCCATGCTGCTCTTGCAGGCCGGCGCCACCGTCACCATCTGTAATTCCAAGACCCGCGACCTTGGGCTGCACACGCGCATGGCCGACATCCTGGTGGTGGCTACCGGCAAGCGCAATATCGTCACCGCCGACATGGTCAAACCCGGCGCTGCCGTGATCGATGTCGGCATGAACCGCGACGATAACGGCAAACTGTGCGGCGATGTCGATTTTGCCAACGCCAAGAAAGTGGCGGGCTACATCACCCCGGTGCCAGGCGGCGTCGGGCCGATGACCATCACCATGCTGCTGGTCAACACCATCGAAGCCGCAGAAAGAATGTAATTGCAATGACCACTATTCAAACCAGCAATCCCCTGCTCGACTTTACCGGCCTGGCCAAATTCGACCAGATCAAGCCGGCCGACATCAGCCCGGCGATCGCGGCGCTACTGCAGCAGGCGCATACCGTGGTGACCTTGCTGGAAGCCTCGACCGACGCCGTCACCTGGGACAATTTTGTGATCCCGCTGGAACACGTGACGGAGAAGCTGAGCCGCGCCTGGGGCATTGTCAGCCATCTGAATGCGGTAGCCGACACGCCAGACCTGCGTGCCGCGTATAACGAAAACCAGCCGAAACTGATCGAATTCTGGACCGCGCTGGCGCAAAACCTGGCCTTGTTCGACAAATACAAGGCCATCAAAAACAATCTCGATTTTGCCGAACTGTCGGAGGCGCGCCGCAAGATCGTCAACAACGCCTTGCGCGATTTCAGGCTGGGCGGCGCTGAACTGGCGCCTGCCAAAAAGATCCGTTTCGCCGAAATCCAGGAAAAACACGCAGCGCTGACCACCAAATTTTCGGAAAACATCCTCGACGCCACCAACGCCTACGGCCTGTTTGTGGACGACGAAGCCGAACTGGCCGGGCTGCCGGACGATGTACGCCAGGCGGCGCGCGCCGCCGCCGAGCAGGACGGCAAGCCGGGCTACAAATTTACGCTGCATTTCCCGTCTTACTTCCCTATCCTGCAATACGCGGACAACCGCGCCCTACGTGAAAAGATCTATCGCGCCAATGCCACCAAGGCTTCCGAACTGGGTGAAAAGCCGGAATGGGACAACAGCGCCAACATCGTCGAGATCCTGCGTTTGCGTAATGAAGAAGCGAAACTGCTGGGTTTCAAGAATTACGCCGAGCTGTCGCTGGTGCGCAAGATGGCCAAGACCCCGGCCGAAGTGATGCATTTCCTGGAAGACCTGGGCCAGCGCGCCCGTCCGTTTGCCGAGCAGGACCTGGCCGAGCTGCGTGCGTTCGCCGCGGAGCAGCTGGACCTGGCCTCGCTGGAAGCCTGGGACCTGGCGTATGCCGCGGAAAAACTGCGCGAACAGCGCTACGCTTTTTCGGAACAGGAAGTGAAACAGTATTTCCCGGAGCCAGTGGTTGTCGCAGGCTTGTTCCAGCTGGTGCAGAAACTGTTTTCAGTCGACATCAGCACCGACCAGGCTGCGGTGTGGCACCCCGACGTCAAGTTTTTCCGGATCCAGAAAGACGGCAAGCTGATCGGCCAGTTTTACCTCGACTTGTATGCCCGCAACGGCAAGCGCGGCGGCGCTTGGATGGACGACGCGCGCGCCCGGCGCCGCCTCGGCAGCGAAATCCAGACCCCGATCGCCTACCTGACCTGCAACTTCACGGCGCCGGCGATAGTCGACGGCGCGGCCAAATCGGCCTTGTTTACCCATGACGAAGTGATCACCCTGTTCCATGAGTTCGGCCATGGCTTGCACCACATGCTGACCCAGGTCGACGAGATCGGCGTGTCAGGCATATCCGGCGTCGAGTGGGATGCAGTTGAACTGCCTTCGCAGTTCATGGAGAATTTCTGCTGGGAGTGGGATGTCTTGCAGCACATGACATCGGAAGCGGAAAGCGGCGCGCCTTTGCCGCGCGCGCTGTTCGACAAGATGACCGCCGCCAAGAATTTCCAGTCCGGACTGCAGGCTTTGCGCCAGGTCGAGTTTTCCCTGTTCGACATGCGCTTGCACGACGACTATGATCCGTATGGCAGCCAAAGCGTGCAGGATGTGATCAACCAGGTGCGCAGCAAGATCGCGGTCATCAGCCCGCCCCCCTTCAATCGCTTCCAGCATTCGTTCGGCCACATTTTCGCCGGAGGTTATGCTGCCGGTTATTACAGCTACAAATGGGCAGAGGTATTGTCGGCCGATGCCTACAGCGCGTTTGAAGAAGCCGCCTCGCGCGGCGGCAACGTGGTGTCGGCAGAGACTGGAAAGAAATTCCACGCCGAAATCCTTGCCGTCGGCGGCTCACGCCCGGCGCTGGAATCGTTCAAGGCTTTCCGCGGACGCGAACCAAACATAGACGCCTTGCTGCGCCATAGCGGCATGGCGGCATAAGTAATCAAAGAAGCAGGAAGCAACTGGAAAATCAACTGGATCGATGCAATACCACTACCAAATCTTGGCTGTACAACGCTTCGCTGTACAACGGCGATTCTTACAATAGGGGAAAAAGGATGAAAGCTGGGACTAAATTCGCTGCAACGGTTTTTCTGCTGACGCTGGCCGCCGGCGCGCAAGCGCAACTGTACAAATCGACCGGCCCCGACGGCAAAGTCACCTATAGCGACATCCCGCCGGCGAAGGGCAACCAGGGTAACATTGTGCAACAGAAAACCGGCGCCGGCATCAGCGACGTCAACGACGGCTTGCCCTACGAACTGGCGCAGGCGGCCAAGAACAGTCCGGTCACCCTGTACAGCTCGGAGAAATGCATTCCATGCGACGATGGCCGTAAAATGCTGAACGAACGCGGCATCCCGTTCAGCGAAAAGACCATCAAGAGCAATGAAGATATTGCCGCCTTGCGCAAGGTCACCAGTGAAAACCAGCTGCCGATACTGACAGTCGGCCGCAACAAGGAAAGCGGTTTTTCCTCTACCGCCTGGGGCGCGGCGCTGACAGCCGCCGGCTATCCGGAAACCAGCCGCTTGCCAAAAACCTATCGCAATGCAGCTCCGGTCGCCGCCTCCCCTAGCGTCACAGCTCCCGGCAAAAGTGCAGCCCCGGCCGCCGCCAGCGCCAGCAATGGCGACTCGCCGCCGGCAGCCGGCAACGCGCCACCCGGATTTCGTTTTTAAGACGCTACCGTCCTACCAATACTATTCATGACGCAAATCGACTTTCACACCAATATTTCGGACAAGTTCCTGTACACCTGCCGACTGGTGCGTAAAGCGCGCGCGGCACAACGCCAGATCGTCATATTAGGCAGCAGCACCGAGGATCTGGCGACGCTCGACCGCGCGCTCTGGACGTTTTCCGAGCACGACTTCCTGCCCCACGTCAGGGCCGGCGACCCGCTGGCGGCGCAAACCCCGGTGATCCTGGCCGCCGACGAAGAAACCGGATGGCCGCATCACCAGATCCTGATCAACCTGTCCGGCAAGACGCCGCAGCATTTCGCCCGTTTCGAAAGAATGTTCGAAATCATCTCGCTGGCCGACGACGACAAGGCTGGCGGCCGCGATCGCTACCGCTTCTACCAGCAACGCGGTTACCCCTTGACCCATTTCGTAGCCGACAACGTATAGCTATAAAGGAATCTGTAATGAGCAATCTCGACGCCAATATTCCTTTATTGACCGAGGTCATTGTCCCGCTGCCGACTTTGACCGACATTATAGAAACGCCGCAAGCTGCCGCGACAAGCGTGGCTGCTGCGCCCGCCGCGGTGGACGACGACGGCAGTTTTGACCTGCCCAAGGTACGGCAGGAAGAAACCGCGGCGCGCACCCTGAGCCAGCATGACTGGGAGCGGCTGGAAGCGGAAGTCAGGGAAAAAGTGCTGCAGCAGCTGCAGGACCGCATCGATTTTGTCATCGAGCAAAGGGTGCGCGACGGCCTGGCCGATGTTTTGCAGACCGCGGTGGAAGGCATGGCGGCGCAAATCAGGGAAGGTTTGCACCAGACCCTGGACGAGGTAATTTCCCGTGCGGTGAGCCTGGAATTAGTCAAATTAAAAAAAACAAACATTTAGTCTGAATTTTTTGTTTCCTAATCACATTTAGCAGTACGGTAGATAAAAGTAAAAAAAACAGATCTCATTTTGATCGCCTAAAAAATCTCTGTTTTCTTACAATAGCGCTATTGAAATGGTGGCTCGACAGCCATCAGCGAGTAATTAAACAGTGGTTTTTGGAGATGAGATGAAAGTAATTGTATTGGGCGCTGGCGTTATCGGAACCAGTTCTGCATGGTTCCTGAACAAGGAAGGTCACGATGTGACAGTGATCGAACGCCAGCCCGGCGCGGCGCAAGAGACCAGTTTTGCCAACGGTTGCCAGATTTCAGTGTCGCATGCCGAGCCCTGGGCAAATCCGCAGGCGCCGCTGAAGGTGCTGAAATGGCTGGGCCAGGAAGATGCGCCGCTGCTGTACCGCTTCCGCCCGGAATGGCTGCAATGGAAGTGGGCGCTGAATTTCCTGCGCGAATGCACTCCGGCGCGCACCAATGACAATATCCGCCAGATCGTCGCCATCTGCGAATACAGCCGCCAGACCTTGCAAGCCGTGCGCGCCGAAACCGGCGTCGACTACGATTGCCTGACGCGCGGCATCCTGCATTTCTATACCGAACAAAAAGAATTTGACATCTCGCTGCCTGCCGCACAACTGATGCGCGACCTGGGGTGCCCGCGCGATTCCATCAGCGCCGACGAAGTAGTCAGGATCGAACCGGCGCTGGCGCGCATCCGCGACAAGATCGTCGGCGGCGACTTTACCGCCACCGATGAATCGGGCGACGTCTACAAATTCACCTCCGGCCTGGCCGACAAGGCCGCCGAAGCCGGCGTGAAGTTCCAGTACAACACCAGCGTCACCCGCCTGATCACCGAAGGCAGCGGCGCCGGCGCCAAGATCACCGGAGTCGAGGTCATCAATGCCGACGGCCGCCATGAAGTGCTGCATGCCGATGCTTTCGTGGTCGCCATGGGCAGTTTCTCGACGCCGCTGCTGAAGCCGCTCGGCATCGAGCTGATGATCTATCCGGGCAAGGGTTACTCCGCCACCTACCGCATCACCAACCCGGATGCGGCGCCCAGCGTTTCGCTCACCGACGACGGCTACAAGCTGGTGGTGTCGCGCCTGGGCGACCGCCTGCGGGTGGCCGGCACCTGCGAACTGAACGGCTACACGCGCGAACTCAACACCACCCGCTGCGAAGCGATCACGCGCCGCACCCGCGAGCTGTTCCCCGACGGTTGCGATTACGACAATCCGGTTTACTGGACCGGCTTGCGGCCGATGACGCCATCCAACGTGCCGTATATCGGCAAGACCAGGATCAGCAACCTGTTCCTCAACACCGGCCACGGTACGCTCGGCTGGACCATGGGCTGCGGTTCCGGCCGCGCCATCGCCGAGATCATCTCGGGCCGCCGGCCGGAAGTCGACTTCGCATTTACCGGCATGCCGCGGCAAGCGCCGCAGCCGCTGATCCTGCCGCGCCCTGTGCAAGCATGATCGCTGCCAGGCCTGCTGTAGCAAGGCGATAAAAAAGACCGGTGCTGGCGACAGCATCGGTCTTTTTTTTCGCCCGACGGGACATGGCGCGGTTTTTGCGTATGTATCCGCGGGAATCGGCAGCGCCGCCCTTTTATTGTCCGGGCGCACTGTTGGAGTGCATCACTTGGCGATGCGCACCTCGACCGTGGCCGGCTTTTCGTCGAAGGCGACGCGGGTCACGAACTTGGCGCGCTTCATGGGAAAACGAGACTGAAAATGGCGGACATTGCCGGAGCCTGAAATGACCCGGCGCACGAACTGATAATAGGCATCCATATCGATCACATGCACGACCAGGAAATAATCGTAATCACCCGACACGAAATAACATTGCATGACTTCGGCCTCCTTGTTCATGCGCAGCTCGAATTCCTGCATGTGCTCGTCTGACTGGTGGTTCAGCGAGATTTCGAGGAAGGCCAGCATGCCGTAGCCGAGCGCGAACGGATCGACCAGCGAGACGTCGGCGCTGATGATGCCGGCTTCGCGCAGGTCGCGCAGGCGGCGCAGGCAGGTCGGCTGGGAAATGTGGGCTTTGTCGGCCAGGGTGCGGGTCGGCATTTGATTGTCGCGCTGCAGCAAGTTAAGCAGCTTGCGGTCGACTTTATCTAGGGTGTGATGTTTGCTCATGCCAATGGATTAAGGGCTGCAGTGGGGACACACAAGGTGTGTTAAGAATTCGCAAAAACCGCTATGCGAAGCGTTTTTTATGTTGTAACGTTGCTGAATTCGGACAAATTCATCGAATAAGTTCGAATTAATAACAAATAAGCAGCGGACGGTGAAACTGTAATTAGATTGTTTTATTTTAAATCCTCAGGAGGACATTCATGCAGAACAAGATCAAATTGATTCCGTTGGCAGGTGCAATTGCCATGGCTTTCGCCTTTGCTGGCTCGGCTTCGGCACAAGAAGTCGTCACCATCGGCCAGGTCAGCCCGCTCACAGGTCCTAATGCGCACATCGGCAAGGACAATGAAAACGGCGCCAAAATGGCAATCGATGAATTGAATGCCAAGGGCACTCTGATCGGCGGCAAAAAAGTGACTTTCGTATTGGCTTCCGAAGATGACGCTTCCGATCCGAAACAAGGAACCGCGGCTGCGCAGAAACTGGTGGACGCCAAGGTCAAGGGTGTTATCGGCCACATGAATTCCGGCACCACGATTCCTGCATCGAAGATCTATTTCGATGCCGGCATTCCGCAAATCTCGCCTTCCGCCACCAATCCGAAATACACCCAGCAAGGCTTCAACACGGCATTCCGCGTGGTCGCCAACGATGGCCAGCTGGGCGGCACCTTGGGTCGCTATGCGGTCAACACCCTGAAGGGCAAGAATATTGCCGTGATCGATGACCGTACCGCCTACGGCCAAGGTGTTGCAGAAGAGTTCACCAAGAGCGCCAAGAAGGCCGGCGCTACTATCGTGGCGACGCAGTTCACCAACGATAAAGCGACTGACTTCAACGCCATCCTGACTTCGATCAAGGCCAAGAATCCGGACGTGATCTTCTTCGGCGGCATGGATGCTGTCGGCGGTCCGATGCTGCGCCAGATGGACCAGCTGGGCATCAAGGCCAAGTTCATGGGCGGCGATGGCCTGTGCACCACCGAGCTGGCCAAGCTGGCTGGCGCTGGCTTGAAAGACGACCAGGTAGTCTGCGCTGAAGCCGGCGGTGTGCCGGATGCAGGCAAGGCTGCACTGGAAGCCTTCAAGGTGGCTTACCAGAAGAAGTTCAACCAGGAAGTCGTGATCTATGCACCGTACGAGTACGATGCGCTGATGGCGATGGTGTCGGCCATGCAAAAAGCCGGCTCGTCCGATCCGAAGAAATACCTGCCTGAGCTGGCCAAGATCCACTACAAAGGCGTGACCGGCGATATCGCTTTTGATCCAAAGGGCGACATCAAGGACGGTTCGCTGACCTTGTACACCTACAAGGATGGCAAGCGCACCCTGCTGACCGTGACAAAATAATCGTCGCGCGTCTCTGATAAAAACGCCCCGGCAACCGGGGCGTTTTTTTTCGCCTGTTGAAAATCTGCGCGCCATCTCTCCCATTCCGCCGCCTGCATCAATCCCCGTACGGACCGCAAGGGTATTGCCTAAAATGCAGGAAAAAACCTATACGAGGATTTTGTTCTGTTGTAACGTTTACATGTTCCGCTCATTGGTCAGCGGAAACTGCTTTCACTTACCTTGTATAGACCCTTAGGAGGAAACACGTGCAGATGAAGAACAAAATGTTGCCGCTGGCTGCAGCAATCGCGTTGGCGCTGGGCGCTGCAGGCTCGGCTCACGCTGAAGAACAAATCGTCAAGATCGGCCATGTCGGCCCGGTGACCGGCCCTTCCGCCCACCTCGGCAAGGACATGGAAAACGGCGCCAAGATGGCGGTCGAAGAATTGAACGCCAAGGGCATTACCCTGGGCGGCAAGAAAATCAAGTTCGTGCTGCTGGCGGAAGATGATGCTTCCGATCCCAAGCAAGGCACGGCGGCAGCGCAAAAACTGGTGGACGCCAAGATCGACGGCGTCATCGGCCACCTGAATTCGGGCACCACGATTCCCGCTTCGAAGATTTACTACGATGCCGGCATCCCGCAGATCTCGCCTGCCGCCACCAGCCCAAAATACACGCAGCAAGGTTTTAACAGCGTATTCCGCGTAGTCGCCAACGACGGCCAGCTGGGCGGCACGCTGGGACGTTACGCAGCCACCACGCTGAAAGCCAAGAACATCGCCGTGATCGATGACCGCACCGCCTACGGCCAGGGCGTCGCGCAGGAATTCGCCAAGGGTGCCAAAAGCGCCGGCGTCAACATCGTCGCCACCCAGTTCACCAACGACAAGGCAACCGACTTCAACGCCATCCTGACCTCGATCAAGGCCAAGAACCCGGACGTGATCTTCTTCGGCGGCATGGATGCGGTGGCCGGTCCGATGCTGCGCCAGATGAAGGCGCTCGGCATCAAGGCCAAGTTCATGGGCGGCGACGGCATGTGCACGGCCGAACTGGGCAAGCTGGCCGGCGATGGCCTGATCAACGACCAGGTGGTTTGCGCCGAAGCCGGCGGCGTCGAGGAATCGGGCAAGAAGGGCCTGGAGGATTTCAAGGCAGCGTTCCAGAAGAAGTTCAACGCCGAAGTCAAACTGTACGCGCCCTACTCTTACGACTCCGTGATGACCATGGTGGAAGCCATGCAGAAGGCCAACTCGGCAGATCCGAAGAAATACCTGCCGGAACTGGTCAAGATCCATCACAAGGGCGTGACCGGCATGATCGCGTTCGACGCCAAGGGCGACATCAAGGACGGCACGCTGACCCTGTACACCTATAAGGACGGCAAGCGCACTTTGCTGACCGTCACCAAGTAAATTACATTCAGCAACTGTTTTATCGAAGCGCCCCGGCCCCAGCGCCGGGGCGCTTTTTTATTTGCGCGGGCGTTGTCATGCGGCGCTGTCATACAGTTTACGCATTTCATTCTGCCGGATTGATAAAAAAACATATAAAAGCGCTTTGCCTGGCTTTTGTATTGTTGTAACGTTTAAGTCCCTGATCAGACTGAAATCCAAGTCGGATGGCTGAAAAAACTTACCATCAATTACATTGCAAATCCTTAGGAGAAAATCCAGTGCACACCACCAAAATGATCCCGCTGGCCGCGGCTATCGCCTTGTCCCTGTCCGCCAGCGCCCATGCACAGGAACAAGTGGTCAAGATCGCCCACGTCGGCCCGATCACCGGCCCCATCGCCCACATCGGCAAAGACAATGAAAACGGCGCCAGGATGGCGATCGAAGAACTGAACAAGCAGGGCCTGACGCTGGACGGCAAAAAAACCAGGTTCGTCCTGATGGCGGAAGACGACGCATCCGATCCCAAGCAGGCAACCGCGGTAGCGCAGAAACTGGTCGACGCCAAAGTCGCCGGCGTCATCGGCCACGTCAATTCGGGCACCTCGATTCCTGCATCGAAGATTTACTACGACGCCGGCATCCCGCAAATCTCGCCGTCGACCACCAGCGCCAAATACACCCAGCAAGGTTTCAACACCACCTTCCGCGTGGTGGCCAACGACAGCCAGCTGGGCGGCGCCCTCGGCCGTTATGCGGCCAAGACCCTGCATGCCAAGACCGCAGCGGTGATCGACGACCGCACCGCCTACGGCCAGGGCCTGGCGGAAGAATTCACCAAGGCGGCCAAAGCCGCCGGCATGACCATCGTGGCGACTCAGTACACCAACGACAAGGCGACCGATTTCAATGCGATCCTGACCTCGTTCAAGGCCAAGAAACCCGACGTCGTATTCTTCGGCGGACTGGATGCCGGCGCCGGTCCCATGCTGCGCCAGATGAAGCAGCTGGGAATCCAGGCCAAGTTCATGGGCGGCGACGCCATCTGCACTTCCGACCTGCCCAAGCTGGCCGGCGACGGCATCAGCAACGACCAGGTGATCTGCGCGGAAGCCGGCGGCGTCGAAGAGTCGGCACGGAAAGGGCTGGATGCCTACAAGACCGCCTACAAGATCAAGTACGGCAAGGATGTCGTGATCTATGCGCCGTACACTTACGATGCCCTGATGACCATGGCGGACGCCATGCAAAAAGCCAAGTCGGCCGATCCGAAAAAATACCTGCCGGAACTGGCCAAGATCCAGCACAAGGGCGTGACGGGCATGATCGCGTTCGACGCCAAAGGCGACATCAAGGACGGCACCATCACCTTGTATACCTACAGGGGCGCGCAACGCTCACAGCTGGCAGTGACTAAATAACAGTTCTTGCCTGTAGTTGAAAAGCGCCTCGGTATCCGGGGCGCTTTTTTTGTTTACTGATCAGATAACGCTCCGCTCCAGCAGAGAACCGGCGCGCAGCCGCGCCGCATCGCGGCCTGGCGGCGCGCCGAACAGGCGGCTGTATTCGCGGCTGAACTGCGACGGACTCTCGTAGCCGACGCTGAAACCGACCGCCGCGGCGTCTTCGGATTGCGCCAGCAGCCGCGAGCGCGCCTCCTGCAGGCGGATCTGCTTCTGGTACTGCAACGGGCTCATCGCGGTCACTGCACGGAAATGCCGATGGAAGGACGAGACGCTCATCGCCGCCAGCCGGGCCAGTTCCTCGATCGGAAAAGTCTCGGCGTAGTGGGTGCGGATCCAGCGGATGGCGCGACCGATTTGCGACAGCCGGCTGTCAGCCAGGCCGATCTGGCGCAGCATGCCGCCCTGTTCGCCGGTGAGCAGCCGCCACAGGATTTCGCGTTCGATCATCGGCCCCAGCACGGGCAAGTCGCGCGGATGATCCAGGAGACGCAGCAGGCGCACCACGGCGTCCAGCAATTCAGCGCCGGCGTCGCTGACGCCCATGCCCGACAGTTCGCCGGCGGCGGATTCGCTGGCGGCAGTCTCCACCAGCAGGGTAGCGACGGCTGTCGGCCTCAATATCAGGCCGAGTCCCAAAAACGGCTCCGCAGCGCTGGCCCGCACCACGTGGCTGGCGATCGGCAGGTCAACCGACACCACCAGGTACTGGCCGGCGCCGTATTCAAACAGCTTGTCGCCCAGCACCGCGCGTTTGGCGCCTTGCGCCATCACGGCGAACGCCGGCTCGGACACATGGTGGACAGGTTGCGTAGTGAAGTCCGACGCCATCAGCTTGAGGCCGGGGAAAGCGGTGTCGGTCAGGCCATGCCCGGCATGGCGCGCGATCAGCAGGCGAAGTTCGGCAAGTGGTTCCATGCTTGTACCGTAACCGGCGAACGTGCGAAACGCAAGACCGGGCTGCACAAACTCCCCACAATTGGCAGGATCGTGCAAGAGCTTGCGTCCATCGATCTAGCGACGCGGTGCCGCTGCATGTTTTCATAAAAGCTCAACACCGGTGGCGCTTGCGCCCATCCATGATTTTCTTAAGGAGCAACAACATGTCACTAGATTCCTATGTCACCCTTGGCCGTTCCGGCCTGCGCGTCAGCCCGTTCTGCCTGGGCACCATGACCTTTGGCGAAGAATGGGGTTGGGGTTCCACTGCAGCGGAATCGGAAGCCATCCTGAGCGAGTATTTCGAACGCGGCGGCAATTTCATCGACACCGCCAATATCTATACGGTCGGCCATTCCGAAAAAATCATCGGCGATTTCTTCACCCAGCGCAAAGGCCGCGACCGCAAGGTCATCGCCACCAAATTTTTCGGCAACCTCCATCTTGGCGACCCCAACGGCGGCGGCGCCGGCCGCAAGGCGATCGTCGAGCAGTGCGAACAGTCGCTGCGGCGCCTGCAAACCGATTACATCGATCTTTACTGGATGCACAATTGGGACCACGGCACGCCTATCGAAGAAACCATGCGCGCCATGGATGACCTGGTTACCTCCGGCAAGGTGCGCTACCTGGGGATTTCCGACGCCCCGGCCTGGAAGGTGGCGCAGGCGCAGCTTATCGCGCAGTTCCGCGGCTGGGCGCCGCTGATCGCCCTGCAGGTCGAGTACTCCTTGCTGGAGCGGACGGTCGAGGGCGAACTGACGCCGATGGCGCAGGAACTGGGCCTTGGCGTCATGCCCTGGAGCCCGCTCAAGAATGGCTGGCTGTCGGGCAAATACAGCCGTGAGAATGCCGCCAGCGTGGTCTCCGATCGCGGCGCCCTGGTGGGCATGCCGACCGAGGCGCACTATCTCGTGGTCGACGCCCTCAAGTCCGTCGCCGCGGAACTGGACGCCAGTCCGGCCGCCGTGGCGCTGGCTTGGGTGCAAAGCCGGCCGGGCGTCACTTCGACCCTGGTCGGCGCGCGCCGGATCGACCAGCTGCGGACCAACCTGGCTGCACTCGAGATCAGCCTGACGCCGGCGCAGATCACGATGCTCGATGAGGTGTCGAAACCGGTCCTGGGTTTTCCCGTTGAAATCAATCGGCACTTGGCGCCCAGCCTCGCCTTTGCCGGCGCCACCGTCGATGGCCAGCAAACCATGGCGTTGCCGCTGGTGACCAAAAGCACAGCCCGGTACTGACAGCACCAGGGATATGGGGCCGGCAACCGGCTCCGTATCCCGGCTTGCGCGGGTTACGGGCGTAAAAAAAGGCGCTCACTTGAGCGCCTTGTTGCGGCATGGCCAGCTATATTACTTCTGCGACAAAACCCATTTCACCAGGGTATGCGCTTCGGCTTCGCTGACTTGCGGATTGGCCGGCATCGGGATTGCGCCCCAGGTGCCTGATCCGCCCTTCATGACTTTCGCCACCAGCTTGTCTTCCGCATCTTTTTGACCAGCATATTTTGCCGCAACGTCCTTGTATGCCGGGCCGACCACCTTGTTTTGCACCGAGTGGCATGCCATACAGTTCTTGCTCTTTGCCAGGTCCAGGCCGGCGTCCGCGAGGGCGGATCCCGAGGCCATTGCGCCCAGCAGTGCACAGATCAACAAACGTTTCATTCTTATCTCCGTCAAAAAAATGTGACACCATTCTACCTGCCCGCTTGCATTGTCTCATATCCCTGAAACACCTACATACATCTGGAATCCGACATATCAGACCGACATCCGTTGACCAGGAGCATCTTTCGCCCTATCCTTTCCGCAAAGAAAAGGGAATGCCATGCCACTGATTATCATTATCGTTTCGTTAATAGCGTTAAAATACTTCGAAGTCGGTCCGTTTGCCGGCATTTCGTGGTGGTGGATCGCCGGTTTGATGGCTGTCGCCTTTATCTGGTTCGAGTTCCTGGAACGGATGTTCGGCCTGGACAAGCGCAAGGCCCACGAGGAAATCGAAAAAACCAGGAAAGAACGCGTCAAGAAGACCTTCGACAGCCATAAACGGCGCTGAAGCGCTCGGGCGCCTCCGCAGTTCTAGCGTTACGCAGCACAAAAGCCGGTTTCTCTCCGGCTTTTTTATTAGCCATATAGACTTGAATCCATGAACATAGAGCTGCGCCAGCTGCGCTATTTCGTCGCGGTTGCCGAAGAAAGGCATTTCGGCCGCGCCGCGCTGCGCCTGCACATGACGCAGCCGCCGCTGTCGCAAGCGATCCAGGCGCTGGAAGCCAACCTTGGCACGCCGCTGTTCGCCCGCACCAAACGCAGCGTGGCGCTGACCCCGGCCGGGTTGGCGCTGCTGCCGGAAGCGCAGCGCCTGCTGCAGCAGGCCGCCACCCTGCCCGACCTGGTGCGGCGCGCGGCTTCCGGCGAATCCGGCCTGCTTACGCTATCGTTTGTCTCGACCGCCGATTACAGCATCCTGCCGCCGCTGCTGCGCGCTTTTCGCGAGGCGTACCCGCTGGTGCAGATCGACCTGCAGGAAGCCACCAGCGACCTGCAGCTGGCGCAGCTGATGGAGGGCCGGATCGATGCCGGCCTGCTGATCCCGCCGCTGCCGGACAAGGCCAAGCTGGCGCTGGAGTACCAGCCGGTGCTGGCGGAACCGCTGATCCTGGCGGCGCCCAGCGGGCTCAAGGCCTTGCGGGCAAAAAAAGGCAAGATTGCGCTGAGCGACCTGGCCGACATGCCCTTGATCATTTTCCCACGCCGCATCTCGCCCGGCTTCCATGACACCATCCTCGGCTGCTTCCGCGCCGCCGGCGTCACCCCCCACATCGGCCAGGAAGCTATCCAGATGCAAACCATCGTCGGCCTGGTGTCGGCTGGCATGGGGATCGCGCTTGTGCCACAATCGGTGTCGAACCTGCAACGCCCGGGGGTCGATTATCGTGAATTGCAGGACCAGACGCCGCTGGTCGAGACTGGCCTGGCCTGGCGCCGCGATAATGTTTCACCGGTACTGCAAGCCTTTTTGGAATTGTTACGAAAGAAATAAAGAATATGCTGATTCATCCCCTGCCCGACCCGATCGCCTTCTCCCTCGGCCCGCTCCACGTACGCTGGTACGGCCTGATGTACCTGCTGGCGTTCATCCTGTTCATCTGGATCGGCAGGATCAGGATCAAGCAGCCGCATGTTGCCGCCGCCGGCTGGAAAAAAGAGGATATCGACGACATGCTGTTTTACGGCGTGCTGGGGGTAGTGATCGGCGGCCGCCTGGGCCAGGTGCTGTTTTACGATCCGGCCTACTACTTCTCGCATCCATCCGAAATCATCGCCGTCTGGAAAGGCGGCATGTCGTTCCACGGCGGCTTTCTCGGCGTCCTGATCGCCATGGCATGGTGGGGCCGCAAGGCTGGCCGCAAGCTGATGGACATCATGGATTTCATCGCGCCCATGGTGCCGCTCGGCTACGCCGCCGGCCGCCTCGGCAACTTCATCAACGGTGAACTGCCGGGCCGGGTGGTTTCCGACCCGTCGCTGCCATGGGCCATGATCTGGCCGAATGTCGACAACCTGCCGCGCCATCCGTCGCCGATCTACCAGATGCTGGTCGACGGCATCCTGCTGTTCATCCTCCTCTGGATATTCTCGCGCAAACCGCGGCCGCGCATGGCGGTGGCCGGCATGTTCTCGCTGCTGTACGGCTGCGCCCGTTTCTTCACCGAATATTTCCGGGTGCCGGACTATAACGTGACCTTCGGCGGCATCACTATTTCCGCGGGCCAGATGCTATCGGTGCCGATGATCGCGCTCGGCATCGTGCTGCTGGTGATCGCTTACAGGAATCCGCGCCAGTACGCCGGCCCCGCCGATACGTCGCCAGTCAAGGCCGCAAGCAGCTCTCCTACCTGAACCAGCGACGGCAAACGTGTACTTGTGCGCCTGGCAGCAATCAGGAAACGTTTCCCGCGCGCCTCCCCGATACTGAACATGACAGCCAATCTTTACGCCCTTTTTGCGTCCCGCTTCCCTGCCGACAGCACCGCTTGCTGCATCGAAACCCACGACGGCCAGTACTACAGCTGGGGCGACATCGAACGCGCTTCGGCCCGCATCGCCAATCTGCTCAGCAGCCTGGATTTGCCGAGCGGCGCCCGCATCGCGGCGCAGGTGGAAAAATCGCCCGAGGCGCTGATACTTTACCTGGCGACCCTGCGCGCCGGTTTTGTCTACCTGCCGCTGAACACTGCATACCGCGCCGCCGAAATCGAATATTTCATCGGCGATGCGGAACCGGCGGTGTTCGTCTGCACGCCGCAGAATTTCGGCTGGGTGGCGCAGATCGCCTTCAAGGCCGGCACCCGCCACCTGTTTACCCTGGACGAAGGCGGCAACGGCCGCAGAAATTCCGGATCGTTGCTGGCGCGCGCCATGCATCATCCGGATGCGTTTGACACGGTTGAAAAGCAAGCCGACGACCTCGCCGTCATCTTGTATACCTCGGGCACCACCGGCCGCAGCAAGGGCGCCATGCTTTCGCACGGCAATATCGGCTCGAATGCCCAGGTGCTGCAGCAATACTGGCACTGGCACTGGCAAGCCGGCGACGTGCTGCTGCACGCGCTGCCGCTGTTCCATATCCACGGCCTGCTGGTGGCAGCCAACGGCGCGCTGCTGAACGGCAGCAAGATGATTTTCCTGCCGAAGTTCGAGGCCGCCGAAGTCTGCCGCCAGCTGCCGCGCAGCACCGTCTTCATGGGCGTGCCGACCTATTACGTGCGGTTGCTGGCGAGCGGCGGCTTCGACCGCCACACCTGCCGCAATATCCGCCTGTTCGTATCCGGCTCGGCGCCCTTGCTGGCCGATACCTTTGCCGAATTCGCCGAGCGCACCGGCCACACCATACTGGAACGCTACGGCATGAGCGAAACCGCCATGCTGACCTCCAACCCGTATGCGCAGGAGCGGCGCGGCGGCACCGTCGGCCTGCCGCTGCCGGGCGTGTCGCTGCGCTTGATGGGAACCGACAGCGAAGGCCGCGGCGAGGTTTGCAAAACAGGTGAAATCGGCGATATCCAGGTCAAGGGACCGAACGTATTCCACGGTTACTGGCGCATGCCAGAAAAGACGGTGGAGGAATTCACCGCCGACGGTTATTTCAAGACCGGCGACGTCGGCCGCTTCGACAACCAGGGTTACCTGTCTATCGTCGGCCGCAGCAAGGACTTGATCATCTCTGGCGGCTATAACGTCTATCCGAAGGAAATCGAAAGCGTGCTCGATGAAATCGACGGCGTGCTGGAATCCGCGGTGATCGGCATTCCGCACGTCGATTTCGGGGAAGCGGTGACCGCGGTGATTGTGAAACGGCCGGAAGCGAAGCTGACAACGGCGGACGTGATCGCCCTGATGAAAACCTCGATTGCCAATTTCAAGGTGCCGAAGCAGGTATTCTTCGCCGAGGAACTGCCGCGCAACACCATGGGCAAGGTGCAAAAAAATGTATTGCGCGAGCGTTATGCGCTGCCAGCCGCGGGCAGCGTCACGCCTTCATAAGCTTGGCGATATGGCGCCATTCGGCGGCGCTGACCGGAGTGATGGAAAGGCGGTTGCCCCGGCGCAGGATCTGCATGTCGGCCAGCGCTTCCTGCTGCCGCAGTTCGGGCAACGCAATCAGCCGGGTTTTGCGCAAGGCGCGCACATCGACCAGCATCCAGCGCGGGTTTTCGCGGTCGGCCTTGGGGTCGAAATATTTGCTCTTGGGATCAAACTGCGTGTCGTCGGGGTAAGGCGTGCTCGCCACTTCGGCCAGGCCGGCTATGCCCGGCACGGCGCAGCCGGAATGGTAGAACAGCACGCCGTCGCCGACCTGCATCGCATCGCGCATGAAGTTGCGCGCTTGATAATTACGCACGCCGTACCAGGCGATGGTCTGTGCAGACATGGCCAGGACGTCGTCGATGCTGGCGTCGTCCGGCTCGGATTTCATTAGCCAGTAATTCATTTCATCTCTAAGAAATAAATCGAGAAAATAAGCGAGAAAATAAGCCAGAAAATAAAAAAAGCGGCTGCACACATATATGCAACCGCTTCAGAATCAAGTCCCGCCTGTGCCGCTATGTCGGCATCCTGAACCAAAGCAGTTCAAGTTGGCCGCAGTTAGTTCAATTTCGGGTTCATCGGACTAGCGACGCTCACACCTATCGAACAAAATTCCGCAGCCGTTGCGTATAAATGGTTCAAGGATTTTATGACAATCGCGAACACGGCAGGAGACGTTAGTCTACTCCAAACGCATCCCAAGTCAAACCCCTTTTGCTGAAAGTTTTTGCTGCCGTTTTTCCTGCCGCTTTTCCTGCAACATGGCCTGCAGCATGGCTGGCCGCAGGGTCAGAACAAGTCTTCCTGTGCCGCCAGGGCTTCATCCAGTACTGTATGCATTGCGCTTATATTCTGCTTTACTTCCGACATGGTAAGGTCGGACAACGGGCCGGCAGGCGCTTTGCTGCCCAATAATTCAGCGGCGATGCCAAGCGCGGCGATGACGGCGATGCGATCGTTGCCGCGAATTTTCCCGGCGTCGCGGATGGCGGTCATTTTGCCGTCCAGGTAAGTCACTGCTTCCTGCAGCGCCTTCTCTTCGCCTTCCTTGCAAGCCAGGGTATAAGGCTGGCCCATGATGTTAACGCTTAACTGGCTCATGTAAGCTCCCGATCTTGCGACTCTTGCGATAACTCTTGCGGCAATGCCGGAAATTTCTCGAGCAGGGCCGCGACGCGCTGGTGCGCTTCGCTGATGCGTTGCTTCAACTCTTCGTTTTCACTCTGCAAACCGGTTGTGCGCAGGCGCAGCTGGGCATTTTCCCGGCGCAAGGTGTGCGTCAACTCAGCCAGCTGGCCGATTTTTTCTGATAATTGATGGAATTCTGAAATCATTTTGTCACTATAGTGTTGCTAAGGAAATTACGTCAATAGATTCGACCAATGAATCTTGCGGCCGGCCATCAATTCGTGCTGGGAGCCATGCGTTTGAGCACATAGGAATACGCCAGCGACTGCAATAATGCCACGGTACTGCCGGCAATCACCTCTGCGACCCGCAACAAAGCATACTCCAGCTCCTGATGCAGGCCTTTGCCGCCAATCGCGGCAGACATCAGGATCACCACGGTCGCCGGCCCCAGGCGCCAATTGGCCGGATAGTTCTGCAACAGCATGGCCACCAGCACCGATGTTGCCAAAGCGACCAGCAAGGACAGGAATCCCGGGCCGAACAGCACCAGCGCCAGGCAAGCAACAACACAGCCGTTCAGGGTGTTGATCAAACGGGCCCGGAAATTCGCCTTGGCCAGGTTGACATCCGGCTCGGTCACGATAATCAGGGAAATCATGGCCCAATACGGCTCTTGCAAACCCAGGGCGCGCAATCCGTACCAGGTGATCAGCGCGCCCGTCAGGATCTTGATCAGGTAAACCAGGGCGTTTTTTCTGGGGCTAATGAATTGGAAGTCCATCCCGGCCTTTTAAAATCACGATGCGAGCGCCATTTTAGCCGAGAACATGGCGTACCCCGAGATTTCAGTGCCCTGCGCTCTGACAGCGGACTTCGTCCAAGGTTCGTCGATTGCCATTGCGGGTCCGCATATTGCGATCCGGTTTCGATACTGCCCTGCACTTGCGGCAATCCGGCAAAAATGCCGGGGAGGCGGAATTTCTGCTATTTTATGAGCGTTGAATTGTTATAGATACACTAACTTGAAACCGATTTTATTCACCTTCCGCCGCTGTCCGTATGCAATCCGCGCCCGCCTTGCGATCAAGGTCAGCGGCGTCGACGTAGACATGTTTGAAGTCAGCTTGAGGAACAAACCGCAAGCCATGCTGGACTGTTCGCCCAAGGGCACGGTTCCGGTCTTGAAGCTGCCGCATGGCGCGCCGCTTGAACAAAGCCTGGACATCATGCACTGGGCGCTCGGGCAGCACGATCCGGAACAGTGGCTGAGCCCGGACCCTGCCGTGCAGCAGCAGGTGCAGGAACTGATTCAGCAGAATGACGGCCCATTCAAGGGCTACCTGGACCGCTACAAATATGCCGAGCGTTTTCCGGAACACCCCGCTGCCTATTACCGCGCCCAGGGAGCAGCCATCCTGGCGCAACTGGATGCACGCATTGCGCTGCACGGATTCTTGTGCGGTGAAAAACCGGGCATGGCCGACATGGCCATCTTTCCCTTCGTACGGCAATTCGCGCAGGTTGACAAAGAATGGTTTTACGCCAGCGAATACAAGCAGCTGAGAGCCTGGCTGGACCTGCATCTTGAATCATCGTTGTTCAATTCCGTGATGCAAAAATGACTTGCATCCGCCGGCCTGGTCCAATCACGGGCTGCTTCGATTTTTAAGTAGTATTGGAGAAAAGATGCAAAATCAGAGAACACTCATTCGCCGCTCCAAATGGATGGCGCTTTCCATCGCACTACTTACCATGACCAGCATGCCCCTAAGAGCCGAAACCCCGCCGCCCGCCCTTTTCGCCTATGTCGGAACCTACAACCCCAACGGCGAAGGCGTATACCTGTTTAAAGTGGATCGCCAATCCGGCGCGCTGAGCCGGGTGAAAGTCGTCAGCACGCTGCCGAATGCGGCCCAGCTCAATCTCGATGCCGCCGGCAAGACGCTGTATGTAGCCAGCGAGGTGGCCAACTATAACGACAGCCAGCACGGCGTGCTGGCTGCCTACGCGGTAAACCGGACGGATGGTTCGCTGACGCTGCTGAATCAGCAGGATGCGCAAGGCAAGAACCCGGTATATGTGTCGCTGACGCCAAAGCAGGATTACCTGCTCGCCGCCAACTACGGCAGCGGCTCGGTGGCTTCCTTCCCGCTGGCGCAAGACGGCAGCCTGCGGCCGGCCGTGTCGGTCCAGCAAAGCACCGGTCCGGCCGGAGCGGCACGGCCGGAAGCCGCAACCGTCGGCAGCTTTGCCGCCAGCGACCACAATGGTCCGCACGCCCACATGATCGCCAGCGATCCCAGCGGCAAGTTTGTCTTTTCGACCGATCTCGGGCTGGACCGCATCTATCAATGGCGCTTTGACCAAAGCAGCGGCAGCCTGACGCCCAACACACCGCCCTTCATCAAGGCATCGTCGGCCGGCGCCGGCCCGCGCCATTTCGTGTTCCACCCCAACGGCAAATATGTCTACCTGATCAACGAGGAAGCCTCGACGCTGACGCTATACCACTTCGACCAGGCCAGCGGGACTTTGCAGGAACGGCAAACCATCTCAAGCCTGCCGGAAAATTACCAGGGCACCAGTTTTGCCTCCGGCTTGACCTTGAGCCATGACGGCCGCTTCCTGTACGTGGCGAACCGCCTGCACAACAGCATCGCCCAGTTCGCCGTCGGCGCCGAAGGCAAGCTCAGCTGGGTGGGAGAAACCTGGACGCGCGGCGACTATCCGCGCGGCCTGGTGATCGAGCCGCAAGGCCGCTATATCTACGCGCTGAACCAGCACAGCGACAATATCACCCAGTTCGCCATCGACAAACGCAGCGGCAAGCTGAAATTCATCGACAGGTATACCGGGCTGGGCAGCCCTTCGCAGATGGTGTTTTTGCCCTAAGGCTATTGAAGGTTATTGCAAGGTGCCGGCGTGCAGGCGCACCGCCTCCAGCACCATGGGATTAAGCTCGGGGCCCCCTTGCGTTTCGATATACGCCAGCAATTCGCGCCGCATGCGCGGATCCCAGCTGCGCTTCAGGTGGCTGGCGAAATCCGCCATGGCTTGCGAGCGGTCGGGCATGGTCTCGAAGAATGCGCCGATCTGATTCGCCATCTTCACCAGGTGTTCCAGATTCATATGTTTACCTTTCTGCTGCGATTCTACGGTTGGCGAGCGCGTTGGCAAAACTCACGGCAACAGCCGTTGCGGATGAGCGTACACCACGTGGCCGGGCTGCCTCACGAAACCGAGCAAGGTCACGTTAGCCTGCTCCGCCAGCCGGATCGCCAGCGCGGTCGGCGCCGATACCGCGACGATGAAACCGCAGCCCATGCTGGCCGCCTTCTGCACCATTTCATAACTGGCGCGGCTGGTGATCAGCACAGCGCCGCTGGAAAAATCCCGCCGCGGATTTTCTTGCGACAGGGCTCCGATCAATTTGTCGAGGGCGTTATGCCGGCCCACATCTTCCCGCACCAGCGCGATCTTGCCATCCGCCTGCAGCCACGCGGCGGCATGGGTAGCGCCGGTTACCTTCTGCAAATGCTGTTGCTGCTGCATCTCGGCCATCGCTGCATAAATGCCGGCCGCTGAAAAGCGCGCATCGGACACCACCGGCGCCGGTTTGCGCACCGCCTGCTGCAAGGTTTCCGCGCCGCATAAGCCGCAGCCGGTGCGGCCGGTCAGGTTGCGCCGTTTTTCCTTGAGCGCGACAAAACGCTCGGTGGCGATCTGCATCTGCACCTGGATGCCGTCGACCGCCGTGACGATTTCACAATCGAACAACTCGCTGCGATCCTGCAAGATGCCCTCGGTCAAGGAAAAACCCAGCGCAAAATCTTCCAGGTCGGCAGGCGACGCCATCATCACGGCGTGCGAAATGCCGTTGTATTCCAGCGCCACCGGCACCTCTTCCGCAACCACGTCGCGACTCTTGCCGACAGCGCCGTTACGCCACTGCTCTACCTCGACTTCGGTGCTGCTGGCGTATTCGGGTGAGACCATGCTTTTCCTTTGTACCGTTATTTACTGACCGCTGCTTCAGCCGCATGTCCAGCCTGCCCCTGCAGCAGCTTCAGCTGCTGTTCGGTGAAACGACTGAACTGCTTCTGCCATGTCGATGGCTGGCTGACCGGCATCACCTGCACCGCAGTCACTTTATACTCCGGACAGTTGGTGGCCCAGTCCGAATTATCGGTGGTGATCACGTTCGCGCCCGATTCCGGGAAGTGGAAGGTGGTATACACCACGCCCGGCTGCACCCGTTCCGTCACCGTCGCCCGCAACACGGTCTGCCCTGCGCGCGATTCGATGCCGACCCAATCATCGTCCTTGATGCCCCGGTCCTCGGCGTCATGCGGATGAATCTCCAGCCGGTCCTCGCTATGCCATTCGACATTCTCGGTGCGCCGGGTCTGGGCGCCGACATTGTATTGCGACAGGATGCGGCCGGTGGTCAGGATCAGCGGGAATTTCAGCGTCACCTTTTCATCGGTGGCGAAATACTGGGTATTGATGAACTTGCCCTTGCCGCGCACGAATTCCTTGATGTGCATGATAGGCGTACCGTCCGGCGCCGCATCATTGCACGGCCATTGCAGGCTGCCGGCCTGCTCCAGCTTGGCGTAGCTGACGCCGTGGAAAGTCGGCGTCAAGGCAGCGATTTCATCCATGATTTCCGATGGGTGCGCATA
>NZ_JAQGLV010000352.1 GCF_028292705.1 Collimonas fungivorans
GAATTCGATCGCCTGGCGCCGCACCTGGAGCTGATCCCGATGAAGCTGGGCGACCTGCTCTACGATTCCGGCGGCAAACTGCAGCACGTCTATTTTCCCACCACATCGATTGTCTCGCTGCTCTACGTCCTGGAAAACGGCGGATCTTCCGAAATCGCCGGGGTCGGCAATGAGGGCATACTGGGAATTTCTCTTTTCATGGGCGGCAATACCACGCCCAGCCGCGCGGTGGTGCAGACCGGCGGCTTCGGCTACCGGCTCAAGTCGCACATATTGATGGAAGAATTCAACCGTGCCGGGCCGGTGATGCGCCTGCTGCTGCGCTATACCCAGGCGCTGCTGACGCAAATGAGCCAGACCGCCGTGTGCAACCGCCACCATTCGCTGGACCAGCAACTGTGCCGCTGGCTGCTGCTGACTCTGGACCGCCTGCCCACGAATGAATTGACGATGACCCAGGAATTGATTGCCAACATGCTGGGCGTGCGACGCGAAGGCGTCACCGAAGCGGCAGGGAAATTGCAGAACCTCGGTTTTATCCGCTACCGGCGCGGCCATATCACCGTGCTGGACCGGGCTGGCCTGACCAGCAACGTCTGCGAATGTTATGGCGTGGTCAAGAAGGAGTTTGCGCGCCTGCTGTCGGACGTGCACCAGCGACAAGGGACGCCGGCGCCGCCGGCCAGATAGCCAGACAGACCAAGTATTTGCAGCATTACGGATTCACAACCACCTTGTTTGAGCCGAGGCTAGCGCTCAGTTGTAAGCCAATCAGAGCTGGATTCATACCCATAATGGAAAATACATCTGGAAATGCATCGCAAGCCGTGCAGCAACCGCTGCTGAAAGCCGGCGCCTTGCAAAACGCCATTTTCAACAGCGCCAACTTTTCCTGCATCGCCACCGACGCCCAAGGCGTCATCCAGATTTTCAACGTCGGCGCCGAACGCATGCTCGGCTACAAGGCGGAGGACGTGGTAGACAAAATCACGCCGGCAGGGATTTCGGATGCCCAGGAACTGATTACGCGGGCCGCATCGCTCAGCCTCGAGCTCGATACCCAGATCACCCCGGGCTTCGAAGCACTGGTGTTCAAGGCCTCGCGCGGCATTGAAGATATCTATGAACTGACCTATATCCGCAAGGATGGCAGCCGCTTCCCGGCGATGGTGTCAGTCACCGCCCTGCGCGACGCCCAGGACAAAGTGATCGGCTACCTCCTGATCGGCACCGACAATACGGCGCGCAAACAGGTTGAAGCGGAGCAGGCGCTGCTTGACCAGCGTCTGCGCGACCAGCAGTTCTACACGCGTTCGCTGATCGAATCGAATATCGATGCCTTGATGACCACCGATCCGCGCGGCATCATCAGCGACGTCAACCAGCAGATGGAAGCGCTGACCGGCTGTACCCGCGACGAACTGATCGGAGCGCCGTTCAAGAATTACTTTACCGATCCGGAGCGCGCCGAGGCCGCCATCACGCGCGTACTGCGCGAAGGCAAGGTCACCAACTACGAGCTGACCGCCCACGCCAGGGACGGCACCGAGACGGTAGTCTCGTACAACGCAACCACCTTCCACAACCGCGACAACCAGCTGCAAGGCGTATTCGCGGCGGCGCGCGACGTCACCGACCGCAAGCAGTTCGAGCACAAGCTGCAGGAAAACAACGTCGAACTGGAAAATGCGAAGGCAGCCGCGGAAAAAGCCAACCTGGCGAAATCGGATTTCCTCTCCAGCATGAGCCACGAATTGCGCACCCCGCTCAACGCCGTGCTCGGATTCGCGCAGCTGATGGCGTCCGATACGCCGCCGCCGTCGTCGGCGCAGAAACTGTCGATCGACCAGATCTTGCAAGCCGGCTGGTATCTGCTGCGCCTGATCAACGAGATCCTCGACCTGGCGATGATCGAATCGGGCAAGGTGACGCTGTCGCAAGAATCGATGTCGCTCACCGAAGTGATACAGGATTGCCAGGCAATGATCGAGCCGCAGGCGCAAAAGCGCGGCGTGCAGCTGACCTTCCCTCTTCTGGACAATCTGTTTTATGTGCATGCCGACCGCACCAGGGTCAAGCAAGTGATGGTCAACCTGCTGTCGAATGCGATCAAATACAACCGGGCCGAAGGCAGCGTGGTTGTCAAATGCGCGATGAGCGGCGCCAACCGGGTGCGCGTCAGCGTGACCGATACCGGAGCAGGCCTGACGCCGGAGCAGCTGGCGCAGCTATTCCAGCCTTTCAACCGGCTCGGGCAAGAGAGCAGCATCGAAGAAGGCACCGGCATCGGCCTGGTGGTCACCAAGCAGCTGGTCGAGCTGATGGGCGGCGTCATCGGCGTCGAAAGCAGTGTCGGCGTCGGCAGCGTGTTCTGGGTGGAATTGCCGGCCTCAAGCGCGCCGGAACTGGCGCTTGACGACATCCACAAGATCGCCGCGGATAAATCGAACCGTGCCGCGGCAGATCCGCTGCAATCGCAGCGCACGCTGCTCTATGTCGAGGACAATCCGGCCAACCTGGTCCTGGTCGAGCAACTGATTGCGCGGCGCGGCGACCTGACGCTGCTGACGGCGATCAACGGTCACCTGGGAATCCAGATGGCGCGCGCGCACCATCCCGACGTGATCCTGATGGATATCAACCTGCCCGGCATCAGCGGTTACGGCGTCCTGAAAATCTTGCTGGAGGATGTGGCAACGGCCCACATCCCGATCATGGCGCTGTCCGCCAACGCCGTGCCGCGCGACATCCAGAAGGGCATGGACGCCGGCTTCTTCCGCTACCTGACAAAACCGATCGAGGTGGTCGAATTCATGGACGCCCTCGACGTCGCGCTGCGTCATGCGGAAAAAAATGGCTTGCCGAGCGGGACATAGGCCGCAGCGAACTACAGCGCGATTTATTAGCAGGTGAACGATTTTTTTGGGAACAACGCAATGCTTACATCCGAAATTCTGAAGGCCAGCATCCTGGTCGTCGATGACCAGGAAGCCAATGTCATGCTGCTGGAGCAAATGCTGCGCAAAGCCGGTTACGAACACATCACATCGACGATGGATCCGCACACGGTTGTGCCTCTACACCTGGCGCATCGCTACGACCTGATCCTGCTCGATTTGCAAATGCCGGAAATGGATGGATTCCAGGTCATGGAAGGGCTGAAGGAAATCGAAACGACCGGGTACCTGCCGGTGCTGGTCATCACGGCGCAACCGGCGCACAAGCTGCGCGCGCTGCAAGCCGGCGCCAAGGATTTTGTCAGCAAGCCGTTCGACCTGGTTGAGGTGCAGACGCGCATCCACAACATGCTGGAGGTGCGGCTGCTGTATCAGAAACTGGAAAACTACAACAAGGTGCTGGAACAGACGGTGCTGGAACGCACGGCGGAACTGCGCGAGAGCGAGGCCCGCTTCAAGAGCTTGACCGAACTTTCCTCAGACTGGTACTGGGAGCAGGACCAGCAAGGAAAATTCACCAAGGTCTCCGGCCCGGTTTTTGAAATGCTCGGGATCGATGCCGACAGCGCCGATGGTGCGGTCAACATCGTGGCGACCGAGCGCTGGAACGAGGCCGAGCGGGTGCAGCTGGAGGACAACATTGCAAACCGGCGCCCATTCCTCGATTTCGTCTACAGCCGCCGCAATGCCGACGGCACCCTGCAATACCTTCAGGTAAGCGGGGAACCAATGTTCGATTCAGCCAGCCTTTTCATCGGCTACCGCGGGATCGGCATGGATGTCACCGACCGCATGCATCGCGACCAGGAAAAATAGCCGCTCCATAGTGCGACCCGGCGCACCTGATGGTGCGGCCGGAGTAAATCCCTTATTTCTCGGCAGGCACGACGACGACTGTGCTGCCGCCGGTTTTCCCGGTATCGCCTTTGCTGCCGTCAGCGCCCGCAGCGCCGTCATTCCCCGTCGCCCCAGTGGCGCCAGTAGCGCCAGCCGGGCCGGGAACAGCCACGCCGGCGCCAGTCGCACCCGTGGCGCCAGCCACGCCGTCGGAACCGGTCGCTCCGGTCGGGCCAGG
Source organism: Collimonas fungivorans (assembly GCF_028292705.1). Classification (GTDB taxonomy): domain Bacteria; phylum Pseudomonadota; class Gammaproteobacteria; order Burkholderiales; family Burkholderiaceae_D; genus Collimonas; species Collimonas fungivorans_B. The sequence continues at coordinate 4,033 of NZ_JAQGLV010000352.1, forward strand.
CGCTCCCGCCGGGCCAGGAACCACCACCACGGATGGCGTAGGACTGCTGCTTGCAGGTTTGTCGCAAGCGGCGAGGCCAAACGTGACGACCAGTGTTGTCAATAACAATGCATGTTTCATATCGATCCTTTTAGGTAGCAAGAGAAAAAAGCGCACCGTGGCACGGTAGAGCGCTATTCGAATCACCTTGTGAAAAGATGGTTCTGAAATTCGTCTGTTTGCAGATTAAGCGAAAGCGCCGGGTTTCTCTGTGTGCTACCGCACCGATTGTGGCCAGAATCAAGCCTATAACATGCATGTCGCGCTTCAGATCTCGGCCGCCATAGAGCAAATGCTGCTGAACCTGACGGGCCGGATTTGATGCCGTTGCAGAATTGACTGATTTTTTATTTCCACTAACTGAGTGAGAACTGATATGAGAACATTCATACATTTGTATCGTTATTATCGGCGAGGCGGGTACCACATGGTTCCGGCAATGAAACGGGCCAGCCGCGCATGGAGCCATGGATTTTGAATTGACATCTTGCCGCTGACTAATGGAAACCGTAATCGATGACCGCACACATTATCCGTCCTCTTGTATCTTTGGATTACGAGTTCGTCTCCTCCGTAGTCGATGACTGGTGGGGCGGCCGCCCTGTCCGTTCGCTGGTCCATCGCATATTTTTCGACCATCTGAACGCAAGCAGTTTCGCCATAGGTCCGTCGGACGCGGTCCAGGCATTCCTGATCGGCTTTGTGTCGCAGTCCGATCCCAAAGTCGCCTACATCCACTTCGTCGGCGTAAGCCCCGCCGCACGCGCCGGCGGCCTCGCCCGCATGCTTTACGAAAATTTTTTCAACGTGGTCAGCGCCCAAGGCTGCACAGAGGTGCGCAGCATCACATCCGCGGTCAATACCGGTTCGATCGCATTTCATCGCAAACTGGGATTTACACTTCTTCCCGGATCCGGTGAAATCGGCGGCGTCCCGGTTACTCTGGATTATGCCGGGGAAGGACAACATCGCGTCCTGTTCCATAAAGCGCTGTAATCCAGCACTAATGATCGACGGCTGGTCCCTTGATAAAATCGATGAACGCGCGCAAAGGAGCCGGCACCAGGCGGCGTCCGGGATAATAAAGGAACGGGCCGGAAAAGCCCATCCACCACGGCTGCAGCAGCGGCTCCAGCGCGCCGCTGTCGAGATGGGGACGCAGCCAGTCCTCGAAGAGATAAACGATGCCGCTGCCCGCGATCCCCGCCTCGACGGCGAGATCGATTCCTCCGCCCACTTGTACAATCAGCGGCCCGGTCGGCTCCACCCGCACCATCTCACCGTTCCGTTCAAACTCCCACGGCGGCATTGAACCGCTGGAAAAACGGCCACGCAGGCAGGCATGGCCGAGCAGTTCGCGCGGGTGTTGCGGCCGGCCATGCCGGTCAAGATAGGCGGGAGAAGCGGCGGTGGCAAAACGCTGGACGCGCGGCCCGATCGGCACCGCGATCATGTCCTGCTCCAGCCGCTCGTCGTAGCGGATGCCGGCGTCGCATCCGGCCGCGATTACATCGACAAAACTTTCTTCGGTGATGATCTCCATCTGAATGTCGGGATAAGCAGCGAGAAATGGCGGTACGATGCGGCCCAGCACCAGCCGCGCCGCACTGATCGGCACGTTGAGACGCAACGTGCCGGCTGGCTTGTCACGAAAACCGTTGACCACGTCGAGCGCAGCCTCCATCTCGCTCAAGGCCGGACTGAGCCGCGCCAGCAGGCCCTGGCCCGCTTCGGTGGGAACCACGCTGCGCGTGGTGCGGTTGAGCAGCCTCACGCCAAGCTGCGTCTCTAGGCGGCGTACCGCTTCGCTGAGCGCAGACGCGCTGCTGCCGTTGACGCGCGCGCCTTCGCGAAAGCCTTTGGCACGCGCCACCGCCACGAAAGCGTTCAGATCTTCCAGGTTGACCTTCATTGCCCCACCTCCACTGTTCGCCAATCCGCACAACCCGTCTCGATTGTACCTAATTATCAAGAAGGCGGAAGACGCCTACCATGGGTCGTCTTTCATCTAAAAGAGGGTAATCATGTCCAGTATCGAACAATCCGGCACATTCACGCTTGGCCATCGCACCGTAAAACGACTCGGCTACGGCGCCATGCAACTCGCAGGACCAGGCGTGTTCGGCCCACCCAAGGATCGCAACGCGGCGCTGGCCGTGCTGCGCGAAGCCATCGCGCGCGGCGTCAATCACATCGACACCAGCGACTTCTACGGCCCGCACATCACTAACCAGCTGATCCGCGAAGCGCTTCATCCTTATCGCGACGATCTTGCCATCGTCACCAAGATCAGCGCCCGGCGCGGCGACGACGGATCGTGGATTTCAGCCATGTCGCCCGAAGAACTGACCCAGGCGGTGCACGACAATCTGCGCAACCTGGGCCTGGATGTGCTCGATGTGGTTAACCTGCGCAGCATGCTAGGCATCCACGGCCCCGTCGAAGGATCGATCGAAGAGCCGCTCACGGTTGTGGCCGAGCTTCAGCGGCAGGGCCTGGTGCGCCACATCGGACTGAGCAACGTCACCCCGGCGCAGATCGCGGAAGGACGCAAGATATGCGAGATCGTCTGCGTGCAAAACCACTACAACGTCGCGCATCGAGACGACGACGCCCTAATCGACGCGCTTGCACGGGACGGCATCGCTTATGTGCCCTACTTTCCGCTAGGCGGGTTCAGCCCGCTGCAATCCTCTACCTTGTCCGACGTCGCTGCGCGCCTCGGCGCCACGCCCATGCAGGTGGCGCTCGCCTGGCTGCTGCGCCGCTCGCCCAACATCCTGCTGATCCCGGGCACCTCGTCCGTCGCCCACTTGCACGAGAACCTGGCCACGGCCGAGCTGACGCTGCCG
>NZ_JAQGLV010000381.1 GCF_028292705.1 Collimonas fungivorans
GCCTTGCCGCTGCTGTTCCTGTTGCTGGGCGTGATCTACGCCAGCTGGGTGTCGCGCATCCCGGCGCTGCGCGACCACCTGCAGCTGGATCCGGCCAGCCTCAGCCTGTTCCTGCTGGGCGGCGGCATCGGCGCGGTCAGCTCTTTCCCGCTGGCGGCATGGCTGATAGGCCATTACGGCGCGCGCCGCGCCTGCTGGTACGCCGGCCTGGCGCTGCTGCTCACCATCCCTTGCCTGGCGCTGGCGCCGTCGCTGCCATTGCTGATGCTGGCGATGCTGTGCCTGGGCGTCTGTTCCAGCTGCTTCAACGTGGCGATCAATGCGCTCGGCGCCGAAGCGGAAAAGATCGCGGGGCGCTCGATCATGTCGCAGCTGCATGCCTGGTTTTGCGTCGGCACGCTGTCCGGCGCCTTGCTCGGCAGCGCCATCGCCGGCATGGAAATCAAGCCGTTGCTGCATTTCGGCCTGGTCGCCCTGTGCGCGCTGATTCCGCTGCGCCTGTGCTACCGCGCCCTGCCGAATGACCGGCCGCAATACATCGCCGGCAAAAAACACTTCGCGCTGCCGCACGGCCCGCTGATCGCGCTCGGCGTAGTCGCCTTCGGAGGCGCCATCGTCGAAGGTTCGGTGGCCGACTGGAGCGGCGTCTACATGAAAGACCGCCTGTTCGCCAGCGACGGCGTGGCGCCGCTGGCGTTCGCCTTGTTTGCCGGCATGATGTTGCTGACGCGCATGGTCGGCGACAAGCTGAAGGAAGCCTTCGGCGCGCGTCGCGTGGTTGCGGGCGGCGCCCTGATCGCGGGCCTCGGCATGCTGATCGCCCTGGTCGCCAGCCAGATCCCGCTGGCCATCGCCGGCTTCGCGCTGACCGGGGTCGGCGTCGCCACCATCTTCCCTTTCATCTTCAGCGCCGCCGGCCGTCACGGCCCGACCGCGCTGGCCGGCGTCACAACCATGGGTTACACCGGCGGCCTGATCGGTCCGCCCATCATCGGTTTCCTGGCGCACGGCTTCGGCCTGCCCGCGGCCCTGTCGCTGGTCGGCCTGCTGTGCCTCGCGGTAGCGCTGGCTGCCGGCCGCGCTAGGTGGCTCGAATGATGTCATTACGTTAAAATAGTTGCTCGCGCTTGTACGCCAACCCACACACATGGAGTCCACATGACGCTTGCCTCGTTTCCCCGTTCCCTGATCCGCTGCCTGGCGCTAGGCGCCGCCGCCGGCCTTGCCCTGGCTGCCTGCGCCAGCACCCAGCCCGCAGCTGACGGTGATGTTGCGCTAACGGCATCGCGCTGGGAGCTGACCGGCTGGACCGGACATACCGTGCCGCACGGCGACAACGGCGAGCCGGTGATCCTCAATTTCAGCCAGGAGAAAGGCAAGGGACGGGTCAGCGGCCGCGCCGGCTGCAACCAGTTTTCGGCGCCCTACTCGGTGCGCGGACCGGGCCAGCTGACGATCGTCGAAGCGGTGACCACGCGCATGGCTTGCCCTGAACCGGCAATGCAGTTCGAAGCCGATTTGCTCGACAAGCTGCAAGCCGTCAATCAATACAAGATCGCCGGCCAGCAGATGGAGATGAAGACGCTGGACGGCCAGACCCTGAGTTTCCATGCGCGCGAAAAACCGGGCGCCGCGGCAAAAATCAAGTTCGTCTATGTAGCTTCGCAAAAAGTGCCGTGCAGCGCCGGCGTGATGCGCACCACTTGCCTGCAGATCCGCGAACGCAAGGAAGACCCGTGGCAGCTCTGGTACGGCAACATCCAGGGTTTCAATTTTGAACCCGGCATCGCCTATCGCCTGCGCATCCTGGAAGAACAGGTGGCCAATCCGCCGGCCGACGCCAGCTCCATCAAATGGACCCTCGACATGGTGGTGGAACAGGAAGTGGTCAAGAAATAATGATGCAATCGACGCCGCACGACCAGAGTTTGCCGCAGCTGTTGCTGCTGCCCGGCTTCATGCTGGACCAGACCCTGTGGGACGACATGCGCGACGGCCTGGCGCAGCTGGGTCAGCTGCATTTCGGCGATCTCGGCCAGGACGATTCGATCAGTGCGATGGCGGCACGCGTCCTGCAAAATGCGCCGCCGCGTTTTGTCCTGTTCGGTTTCTCGATGGGTGGTTATGTAGCGCAGGCGATCATGCAACAAGCGCCGCAACGGGTGATCGCGCTGGCCTTGCTGAATACCTCGGCACGCCAGCAGGATCCGCGCGAAATCGCCGGCAACAAGGTGCAGCTGGAACTCGCCCGGCAAGTGCCGTTCAAGGGATTGACCAGCCGCGCGCTGGCGTCGTCGCTGCATCCTGACCGTGCGCATGACAAGGTGCTGCTGGACCGCCTGCAGGCAATGGCCCTGCGCAACGGCAAGGAAGTCTTCATCCGCCAGCTGTCGGCGCTGCGCAGCGACGGTTACAGCGAGCTGCAGAACATCCGCTGCCCGACATTGGTGGTGGCCAGCAGCAACGACCAGCTCAGCAGCCTGGCGGAAGCGCAGCAGATGGCGGCGCAGATTCCCGGCGCCGCCATGGTGCTGATCGAAGACTGCGGCCACATGACGCCGCTGGAAAAGCCGGCGCAGCTGCTGCAGATCCTGTCCGACTGGCTGACGCCGATAGAAGCGTCAATGTAAGGCGATTACAACGCCAGGCGCTTGCGGGCGGCCTGGTATTCGGTCTGCAGACGATCGACCATCTGCGCCACGCTGGGCACGTCGTCCATCAGGCCGACGCCTTGGCCGGCGCCCCAGATATCGCGCCAGGCCTTGGCGCCGGTGCCGCCCGAACCGAAATTCATCTTCGATTTATCAGCCTCGGGCAGGTTGTCCGGATCGAGGCCGGCATTGACGATGGATTTCTTCAGGTAATTGCCGTGCACGCCGGTGAACAGGTTGGTGTACACCACATCGGCCGCGGTCGATTCCACGATCGCCTGGCGATAAGCGTCGTCGACATGGGCTTCCTTGGTCGCCAGCCAGCGCGAACCGATGTAGGCAAAGTCGGCTCCCATCGCCTGCGCCGCGAGGATCGCATCGCCGGTGGCGATAGCGCCCGACAAGGCGATCGTTCCCTTGAAAAATTTACGCACTTCGCCCACCAGCGCAAACGGCGACAGCGGTCCGGCATGGCCGCCGGCGCCGGCCGCCACCAGGATCAGGCCGTCGACGCCGGCTTCCAGCGCCTTTTGCGCATGGCGGATCGAGATCACGTCATGCAGCACGATGCCGCCGTAGCCGTGGATCGCATCCATCATTTCCGGCGGCGGCGCGCGCAGGCTGGAGATGATGATAGGCACCTTGTGCTTGACGCAGACCGCGACGTCGTGCGCCAGGCGGTCGTTCGACTGGTGGACGATCTGGTTGACCGCGATCGGCCCCACTTTTGCATTCGGGTGTTCCGCCTGGTAGGCAGCCAGCTCGGCTTGCAGGTCCGTCAGCCAGACATCCAGCAGTTCCGCCGGCCGCGCATTCAGGGCCGGGAACGAGCCGACGATGCCAGCCTTGCATTGCGCGGCCACCAGGGCCGGGCCGCTGGCGATGAACATCGGCGAGCCGATGACGGGAAGGCTCAGGTTTTGCAACGCAGCTGGCAGTGCCATAACGACCTCTGGTAGTGGATATCAAGAGTTTTGATTATAGGGAGAAAACACCAATAAAAAGTACGATCGTGCTAGATTTTGTCCTCTAAAACCCGCGCTGGCCTTGGCTGTTCGCCGCAGGTCCAAGGCCGGTTTAATGTCGATTGCACAAGAAACCGTCGCGTATTTCGGCAGCCCCGGCGCGCACCAGCTGCGTCACTGTCCATGCGCTCAGGTCGGCCTCGCTGAGCTGCAGGTGACGCTGGTTGGCGACCGCCACCAGCGGCAGGCCGGTCAATATTTGCTGCACTTCGGTCAATTTGATCCGTTGCCGTTCCAGCAGCAGGAATTTCAGCAGCACCTTGATGGCGTTCTGCGCGTTGCGCCGCGGATCGGCGGCGAGGTAATCAAGGCGCGAGAACGCCGTATCGAGCGCTGCGGCGACGCCGCTGAACGGACCGCCATGGCCGGGAATCACCAGTCGCACATCCAGGGTGGCGATCAGTTCCAGCGTCGCCCGCTCTTCGGCAAAACCCGATTCGCCGTCCAGCTCCGGAAAAATCACGCCGAAGCCGTTTTCCCACAAGGCGTCGGCGGAAATCAAAATGCCTTCCTCCTGGCAATAAAAAATCAGGGAATGCGGATCATGGCCGGCCGCTGCCAGCACCTGCCACTCCAGGTCGCCCAGCGTCAGCAGGTCGCCGGCTTGCAGGGTGGCGTCGAAACCGAACCGCGCGCATTGCTGGCCGGTGCCGCTGTAGCTCAGCGCATCCTCGTCCCATGCGCGCACCTGTTCGGCTTGCGCCGCCGGAATCGCGGTGTGGCAGCCGTATGCCTGTTGCAAGACGGCGTTGCCGCCGCAATGGTCGGAATGCAGGTGGGTGTTCAGCAAACGGTCCAGCGGCCGCCCCTGCAAGCCGTGCGCCACCAGCGCCACGGTTTGCGCCGCATGGCTCAGGTAGCCGCTGTCGACCAGCGCCGTCTGTTCACGGCCCAAGAACAGGATATTGTTGGAGGACAGCCAGCCGCGCTCCAGCACGCGCATGGTCGGCGGCAATTGCAAGGGCGTCATGCCAGCTCCCGGCGTTGCGCGATCAGTTGCCAGATGCTGCGCTTCTGTTCATCGCTGGCGCAGCTCCATGCGGCAATTTCATCCAGCGTGCGCAGGCAGCCATCGCACAGGCCGCTGGCTGCGTTCATCACGCATACATTGATGCAGGGCGATGCGCTGTAATCCTGGTCGGCCCGACTGTCGACACTGTCGGCCAGCTTGATTTGCTTGTTTTCCACGCTGTCTCGAAATATCCTGTTGGTTGTCTGCCGCTTATTCCTATAATACGCGACACTACTGCTCTCCATGGCGACCACCTGCATGCTCAATATTCTACTGGCTGAAGACGAAAGCGCGATTGCCGACACGGTGATCTATGCGCTCAGCAGCGAAGGCTTCCAGGTGCAGCACTGCCTGCTCGGCAGCGCCGCCCTGCAACAGGCGCGCAGCGGGCAATTCGACCTGGCGGTGCTGGACGTCGGCCTGCCGGACATGAGCGGTTTCGACGTCTGCCGCGAGCTGCGCAAGTTTTCTTCGCTGCCGGTGATTTTCCTGACCGCGCGCGGCAGCGAGATCGACCGCCTGATCGGCCTCGAAATCGGCGCCGACGACTACATGGTAAAACCTTTCTCGCCGCGCGAACTGGCGGCCCGCATCCGGGTCGTGCTGCGGCGCTTGAACCAAACGCCGGCTACCGATGCAAGCGCATCGCCACCAACCGTGCTGGGCGAATTCGAGCTGGACCAGGCCGGCATGCGCATCCGCTACGCCGGCCAGGCTTTGCAGCTGACGCGCTACGAGTACCTGCTGCTGAACATGCTGCTGAGCCGGCCGGGCGGCATCTTCACCCGCCACCAGTTGATGGATTCGATCTGGCATGACGCTCCGGACAGCACCGACCGCACCGTCGACACCCATGTCAAGACCCTGCGCATCAAGCTGAAAGCCGTTGCGCCGGCTGCCGATCCCATCCACACCCATCGCGGCCTCGGTTATTCGATAGAACTGGCGCCGAACGGCAAGCAGGCGCCGACGTGAAACTCGGCATCCGCGTCCTGCTTGGTTATTTCCTGATCGTCGGCCTGGCCGGCGTATTTATCCAGCGCGTATTCCTGGCGGAAGTGAAACCGGCAGTGCGGCAGGCGATGGAAGATACGCTGGTCGACACCGCCAATATCCTGGCCGAGCTGGCGGCCGACGACATGAAACAGAATCGCATCGCCGACGGCAATTTCGCCAGCCGGGTGCGCGAATACGCCCATCGCGACATCAATGCAAAAATCTGGAGCTTCCGCAAGACCACGCTGGATTACCGCATCTACGTCACCGACCTGAAAGGCATCGTGCAGTTCGACTCGACCGGGCGCGCGGTCGGCCAGGACTACTCGCGCCGCAACGACGTCTACCTGACCCTGCAAGGCAATTACGGCGTGCGCTCGACGCGCGATGTCGACAGCGATGAACGCAGCACTGTCATGCACGTGGCCGCACCCATCATCGACAACGGCAAGATGATAGGCGTACTGACCGTCGCCAAACCCAACAACACCTTGCAGCCCGCGATTTCCCAAAGCGAAAGGACCATCCTGCGCTGGGGCGCCTTATTGCTGGTGCTGTCGCTGGCGGTCGGACTGGCCGTGACCTTGTGGATCAGCCGCTCGCTGGGCGCGCTGCAGCGCTACGCCCGCGCCGTCACCGCCGGCGAACGGGCGCAGCCGCCCACCAAGGGCGCCAGTGAAATCGTCGAACTGGGGCGGGCGCTGGAGTCGATGCGGCAGAGACTGGAAGGCAAGCAATACGTCGAGCACTATATCCATAGCCTGACGCATGAAATGAAAAGTCCGTTGGCGGCGATCCGCGGCGCGGCCGAGCTGCTGGATGAAGACCTGCCCGCGGCCGAGCAACGCCGTTTTGCCCACAACATCCGCGGCCAGTCGCAGCGGCTGTCGGAACTGATCGAAAAGATGCTGGCATTGGCAGCGATCGAACACCGGCAGGCGCTGGAAAACATCGTCGCCGTCGATCTCGGGCAATTGCTGGCGGAAGTCATTGCGCTGCTGGAGCCTCGCCTGCAGCAGGCCAAGGTGACGGTGCAGGTCGCCAATGCGCCTGAGCTTCCGCAAATCCGCGGCGAGGTATTCCTGCTGCGCCAGGCCCTGCTCAACCTGCTTGAGAACGCCATCGATTTTTCGCCGCCCGGCAGCGCGATCACGATACAAGCCGACACCGGCGTCGCCGGCGTCGTCACGCTCGTGGTCGCGGATAACGGTCCCGGCATCCCGGACTACGCGCTAGAGCGCGTATTCGAGCGCTTTTATTCGCTGCCGCGTCCCGCCAGCAATGAGAAAAGCACAGGCCTCGGGCTCTGCTTCGTGCAGCAGGTAGCGCAACTCCATCATGGCCAGATTACCTTGCGCAACCGCAGCACGGGCGGCGCCGAGGCACGGCTGATGCTGCCGCTTGAGCCGGCCTAGACTTCACGCTCGCTTCACAATCGGCTCCGATTGACGCCACACAGCCGCCGTCATCGATTCACATACTCTTCTTACACTGGGATTTACCGTGACGCTTTGTCACTTTGCCCAGACCGAGAGAGACCATGAACCGCCCCCTGATATTCAAATTGCTCGCCATTACCTGCCTGACCTTGCTGATTCTGATCCCGCTTGGCCTGATCCGCGACACCGTGCAGGATCGGCTGCGCTATCGCCTGGAGGCGGTGGCGTCGATTGCCGCCAGTTATGCCGGCAATCAGACCGTCACCGGGCCGATCCTGGTGGTGCCATACAAAATCAAGATCGACGAGCTGACCGGCCAGGATGGCAATGGGAAAAAAACCTACAGCAGCCGGATCGAGGACCGGGAATATCTGTTTTTCCCGAAAGACCTGCAGATGCAGGGCAAGCTGCTGCCGACTGAACGCTATCGCGGCTTGCACAAGGTACTCGTGTATGAGCTGCAAGGCCATTTCGGCGGCCGCATCGACTATCAGTTGCCATCGGCCGAACAACTGGTTTCCGACAAGATAACCTTGCTGCCGCCCTACCTGGCAATCGGCATCAGCGATGTGCGCGGCCTGATCGGTTCACCGTCAATCAAAACCGGGACCCAGCAGCTGATGCTGGAACAAGGCGCCGGCAGTTTCGGCAAAGGCATGCATGCCGCCTTGCCGCCAACCAGCCTGGCCGGAAGCGACGGCCTGGATTTTTCACTCGACCTCACCCTGGCGGGCACCGAAAGCCTGGCCGTCACGCCGGTTGGCGACAACAACCGCATCGAGCTGACATCCAGCTGGCCGCATCCGCAGTTCGGCGGCAGCTTTTTACCGCGCGTCCGCAATATCTCCGAAAAGGGTTTCCACGCTGTCTGGGAAGTGTCATCGCTGGCCTCCAATGCGCAACGCGAACTGCGCAACAGCAAAGACAGCAAAACGGCAATGGAAAGCCTGCAGATCCAGCTGGCGGAACCGGTGAATATTTATTCCCAGGCGGATCGCGCGACCAAATACGGCCTGCTGTTCGTTCTGCTGACCTTTGTCGGTTTCTTCATTTTCGAAACGATCAAGCAACTGCCGATCCATCCGATCCAGTACCTGCTGGTCGGCCTGGGACTGGCGATATTCTTCCTGCTGCTGGTCAGCCTGTCCGAGCACATCGCTTTCTGGATCGCCTACCTGGTCGCCAGCGCTGCCTGTATCGGCCTGCTGGGGTTTTACCTGGCCCAGGTCCTGCGCAGCTTCCGCCGCGGCCTCGGTTTCGGCGCCATGCTGACGCTGCTGTACGGCACGCTGTATGGCCTGCTGATTTCGGAAGACAATGCACTGCTGCTGGGCAGCCTGATGCTGTTCGTGATCCTGGCGATCATCATGATCGTGACCCGCAAGATCGACTGGTATCAGACATCGGCGTTGAAAATCGCGCAAAGCAATTAAGTAGCTAAGTAGCGCCCGGACCTGGTCAATCTGATTCGATCAGGCCCTCAGCGCAACATCGGCAACCGGCGCCGCGGTCATAGCCACCAGCTGCTGCGGCGTCAGGTTGAATACCGCGTGCGGATGCCCCGCCGCGGCCCAAACGCTGTTCAATTCCAGCAAGTCCTCATCGATCAGCATCACCGTCTTGCCGACATGGCCGATAGGGCAAACGCCGCCGATGGCGTAGCCGATGCGGTCCTTGACGAAGCGCGCATCCGCCTTGCCAAGCGGGCCGACCAGCGCCGCCACCTTGGTTTCATCGACGCGATTGCTGCCGCTGGCGACTACCATCACGGCGGCATCATCGAGCAAACGCCGGAACACAATCGACTTGGCGATTTCGGCGACGCTGCAGCCCAGTCCTGCGGCTGCCTCGGCAGAGGTCTTGCCGGTTTCAGGCAGCATCACGACTTGCTTGTCATGCCCCATTGCCGCCAGCAGGTCGGCCACGCGTTGGGCGCTGTCGGGAAGTGTATTCATTCGATGTTCATTTCATTGAAAATTTCTCGGCTCATATGCCGTAACTGCAAGCAGCTTACTTGGCAGCGTCGAAATATTGAGCATGGAGTTTATCGTAGGTCCCGTCAGCCTTGACAGCGGCCAGGCCTTGATTGATTTTTCCCAGCAATACCGTATCGCCCTTCTTCACCGCAATGCCAAAAAACTCTTTCGGGAAATTATCGTCTGTCACCATCCGGATGCCCTTGGTCTGGTTGTTGGCCAGGTAATGCACCACCGCGCCCTTGTCCGCGATAACGGCGCTGACGCCGCCGGTTTCCAGTTCTTTCAAGGCCAGCGGGCTGGATTCGAAGCGCTTGATGCTGGCATTGTTGTCGCCCGCCAGTTTCTGCATTATTTCATCGCCGGTCGAACCTTGCAGGACGCCGACCGTCAGCGGCTTGAGATCGGGAATCTTCTGGATTTTCGAATCGAGCGGCACGACGATGACCTGGCCCGCTTCAAAATACGGATCCGAAAAATCGACAGTCAGCTTGCGCTTCTCGGTAATAGTCAGGCCGGACATGATGATGTCGCGGTCGCCATTCGCCAGCGCGCTGAAAATGCCGTCGAACGGAGTATTGACGAATTTGACTTTCATGCCTTCTTTTGCCGCGACCGCTTTCATCACATCGATATCGAAGCCTACCAGCTCCTTGTTCTCATTCTCGGATTCGAAAGGCGCGTAGGTAGCACCGGTGCCGACCACATATTCTTTCGGTTCCGCGCTGGCTGCAGGCTTGTCGTCATGCTTGCCGCATGCGCTTAATCCGCTCAGGGCCAATACGGCGAGCATGAGGGAGGCTGTCTTGATTACGGTGCGTTTCATATAACTTCCATTTCCTGTTGATGAGCTAACGATATTTCTTAAGCGATGCGTTTTGCCGCAATGGCATTACCGGCCCGGCTGACCGCCTTGCGGCCCAGGTGCGCCGAAATGAACTGGCCGGCGTCGACCACCGCATCGAGATCGATGCCGGTCTCGATGCCAAGGCCCTGCATCAGGTACAGCACGTCTTCCGACGACACATTGCCGGTCGCGCCCTTGGCGTACGGGCAGCCGCCCAGGCCGGCGACCGACGAGTGGTAGATCGAAATGCCGACTTCCAGGCTGGCGTAGATATTCGCCAGCGCCTGGCCGTAGGTATCGTGGAAATGGCCGGACAGGCGCTCGATCGGGAATTCCTGCACCAGCCTTTGCATCACGGCGTGGACCTTGTTCGGGGTGGCGACGCCGATGGTGTCGGCGATATCGATTTCGTCGCAGCCGAGGTCGCGCAGGCGATGCAGCACGTCGACCACCGAATCGATGCCGACTTCGCCCTGGTACGGACAACCGAAAGCGCAGCTGATGCTGCCGCGCAGGCGCTTACCCTCTTGCTTGGCGACTTGCGCGACTTCGCGGAAACGTTCTATCGATTCGGCGATCGAGCAGTTGATGTTCTTTTGCGAAAACGCTTCCGACGCCGCGCCGAAGATCACCATCTCGTCGGCCCCGGCCGCAAGCGCGGCTTCCAGGCCTTTCATATTCGGCACCAGGGCCGAATAGATGACGCCCGGCTTGCGCTGGATGGCGGCCATCACCTCGCTCGATGTCGCCATCTGCGGCACCCATTTCGGCGAGACGAAGGAAGCGGCCTCGATATTGACGAAGCCGGCCTTGGTGAGCCGGTCGACCAGCGCAATCTTGACGTCGGCCGGGATGGTTTCTTTCTCGTTTTGCAAGCCGTCGCGCGGGCCGACTTCAACGATTTTTACCTTGCTGGGGAATGTCATGTCATCACCTCTCAATAACCTTTGCTGCGGTCGACTACGCCGTTCACGCTGTTGCCCTGTTCCAGTGCATGGATCTTGTCGCGGATCTGCAGGATGGTGTCCTGGTGCAGCGACAATGCCGAGATATGCGGCGTGATGCTGATGCGCGGTTCTTGCCAGAATGGATGGTCCGGCGCCAGCGGCTCATGTTCGAACACGTCCAGCGTCGCCCCTGCGATCTGCCCTTCCCGTACCGCCGCCAGCAGGTCGGCTTCGACCACGTGGCCGCCGCGGGCGACGTTGACCAGGTATGCGCCGTCCTTGCCCTTTTGCAGTTTCTGCAGATTCTGGCGATTGACTATGCCGCGCGTGGATTCAGTCAGAGGCAAGATGCATACCAGCACCCGCGATGCGCGCAGGAAGGCATCGAGACCTTCATCGCCGGCGTAACAAGACAAGCCCGGCAAATCTTTCGGGCTGCGGCTCCAGCCGTTCAGGGGGAAGCCGAAATGCGCCAGCGATTCGGCGATGCGCGAACCGAGCACGCCGAGGCCGAGGATGCCGATGCTGAAATCGCGCTTGTCGGGGGCCGGCAGTTGCTTCCATTCGCCGCGTGCGGCTTGCTCGCGGTATTTATCGAAGCGGCGGAAATAGCCCAGGACTGCGTGCGTCACGTATTCCGCCATCTGGATCGCCATGCCGCCGTCGTCGATGCGGATCAGCGGGACGCTGGCGGGGATGGCTTCTCCCAGTTGCAGGATGGCGTCTACACCTGCGCCGAGATTGAAGATGGCTTTCAGGTCGTTACGGCCGCGCAGCATGGCTGCGGGCGGGCGCCATACCAGGGCGTAGTCGGCGGAGGCATTGTCGCCTTCTTGCCAGAAGCGGATGTCGGCTTGCGGCAACGCGGTGCTGAAGTCGGCCATCCAGCTTTCCAGGCCGCTGCCGGGGGGGACGTAGAACAGGAGTTTCACTATTTATCCTCAAACTATTGCAGTCTGTGCTCCGTGGGCCGTTAAATGGGGTCAGAGCCGCGCGGGGAGTGTAATTTACGACGATGAGGCTATCGTAAAAAAACTCTGACCCCATTTAACTATGCCTGTGATTACTTAGGCTGCTTTAAAGACAAGCAGCTGGGCGGATTCGCTTACCTGGTCACCCACTGCGTACAGCAACTCTTCTACCAGGCCATCGGTCGGGGCGGCGATTGTGTGTTCCATTTTCATCGCTTCCATGATCAGTAATGGTGCGCCTTTTTTAACTTGTTCGCCTTGCGTTACCAGCAGCGCGACGATCTTGCCCGGCATTGGGGCTGTCAGGCGGCCTCCTTCGGCTTCGCTGTCGCCTGCGTGCAGCAGCGGGTCGACGTAAGCCAGCAGGTGGTGGCTACCGGCATAGAATACGTGGAACTGCTCGCCTTCGCGCACCACGGTGCCGGCCACGGTTCTGTCGCCCAGGCTGATTTCGATGGCGTTGCCGTCTTGCTGCAGCACTGTCATCTGCCTGAAAGTCTGCGCCTCGAACTGTTCATGGCGCAGCAGCCAGCGCCCTGTTTCGTAGGTGACGTCGAGCGGACTGGCTTTGCCGTCGTCGACAAACGCCAGCCGGCGCTGCAGGCTGCCGTTGAGGCGCCAGCCGTCGGTGCTGGTCCATGGGTCGCTGCCGGCATTGTTAGCTGCGTTGTTGGCCACATTGTGCTCCGACAGCAGCAGCGATGCCGCCGCCAGCGCCAGCACTTCGATCGCCACCGGGACCGCGGCGGGGAACAGCGTATCGTGATGCCGTTCGATCAGGCCGGTATCCAGGTCCGCTTCGGAGAAGGCTTTGCCGGCAATCAGGCGCTGCAGGAACTTGACGTTGCTGGCGAGGCCGACGATCTGGTATTGCGCCAGCGCAGTCGACATCGCGGCCAATGCCTGCTGGCGGTCCTGGCCCCAGACGATCAGCTTGGCGATCATCGGATCGTAGAACGGCGAAATGGCGTCGCCCTGGCGCACGCCGGAATCGATGCGCACTATGCTTGCGCTGGATTGGCTGACTTCGAATTCAGTTGCCGCAGGCGTGTGCAGATGACGCAGAGTGCCTATCGACGGCAGGAAGCCCTTGTCTGGATTTTCCGCGTAGATCCGTGCTTCCAGCGCATGGCCGCTGAGTTGCAGTTGCTCCTGCCTGAGCGGCAGCGGTTCGCCTGAAGCTACCCGCAACTGCCATTCAACCAGGTCGAGGCCGGTAATCATTTCCGTCACCGGATGCTCCACTTGCAGGCGGGTATTCATTTCCATGAAATAGAAAGAACCGTCCTGGTTGGCAATGAACTCGACGGTGCCGGCGCCGACATAGCCGACCGCCTTGGCCGCCGCTACCGCAGCTTCACCCATGGCGCGCCGGCGTTCCGGCGTCATGCCCGGCGCCGGCGCTTCTTCCAGCACTTTCTGGTGGCGGCGCTGCACTGAGCAATCGCGTTCGAACAGGTAAACGCAATCGCCTTGGGTATCGGCAAACACCTGGATCTCGATATGGCGCGGCCGGGTCAGGTAGCGCTCGACCAGCACCTTGTCGTCGCCGAAGCTGTTGATGGCTTCGCGTTTGCAGGAAGCCAGCGCAGCCTTGAAATCGGCGCTTTGCTCGACGATGCGCATGCCCTTGCCGCCGCCGCCGGCGCTGGCCTTGAGCAGCACCGGATAGGTGATCTTGTCGGCCTGCTGCTGCAGGAAATCGGCGTCCTGGGTTTCGCCGTGATAACCGGGCACCAGCGGCACCTGGGCTGTTTCCATCAGTTCCTTGGCGGCCGACTTCGAGCCCATCGCCGAAATTGCGCTGGCCGGCGGGCCGATGAATACCAGTCCCGCCTTGGCGCAAGCCTGGGCAAACTGCGCATTCTCGGACAGGAAACCGTAGCCGGGATGGATTGCCTGGGCGCCGGTAGCCAAGGCTACCTCGATGATCTTGTCTGCGCGCAGGTAACTTTCCTTGGCTGCGGCCGGTCCGATCAGCACCGCCTCGTCGCATACCGCGACGTGCTTGGCGCCGGCATCGGCATCCGAATACACGGCCACGGTCTTGATGCCCATGCGACGCGCGGTGGCTGCCACGCGGCAGGCGATCTCGCCGCGATTGGCAATCAGTATCTTGGTAAACATGCGGTCTCCCCCTGTTGGTTTTATTGTGGTTGGGTGTTGCTGTCGGCGGTGACTTCACAACGTGCATCGAATGTCGATGAACGCGA
>NZ_JAQGLV010000388.1 GCF_028292705.1 Collimonas fungivorans
GCCTACGCGGATTGCGCGGCTGGCATAAAATGAAGGGATTGTAGTGAATCGCCGCCTGCCGATACGGATCCGCCATGAATGCACATAAACTGCTGACTACCCTGTTTGAATACAAAGCCTGGGCCAATGACACCTTGTTCTCGACGCTGGCCGCCTTGCCGCCGGAATCCCACGAACGTGAAAAACATGATGCGGCGCGCATCTTGAACCATGTCTACGTGGTAGACCGGATTTTTGAAGCCAACCTGCAGCGCCAGCCGCACGAGTTCAAGGCATTGAACACCACGGCGACGCCGGCGCTGGCCGACCTGCGCGCTGCGGTCCGTGAAACCGACCGCTGGCTGCTGTCATATGCCGATACGATATCGGAAGCCGAACTGGCAGAAATTGTCGAGTTCACCTTCGTAGACGGTTCGGCAGGCCGCATGTCGCGCGGCGAGATGCTGACCCACCTGATCACGCACGGCAACTATCATCGCGGCGCCGTCGGCCGCATCCTGTCGCAGATCGGCGTGCCGCCGCAACGCGATACGCTCACGGTCTTTCTGCACCGGCCGGAACATCTCCGGGCCGATCCGATCTGAGGGATCAACACGAAAATGCCGCTGACGGCGTTTGCCTGCCTGCGGCTTTGCTCTATTCGAGCTTTTTCCTTTCCTTCATCAAATCGTCTGCCGACAGCGGCAGATAACCGCCTGCGCCATTTGCCGCGCCGGCTATCAGGCTTTGGCCTGCTGGCGACAAGATCATCTTCAGGTAGTTTGCGAGCTGCGCATCCAGCGCCTTGCCAGGCGGTCGATTGAAATACATCTGCAGGTATACGGCGAGAGGGTATTTGCCCGCCGCCACGTTTTCACGAGAAGGCATGACCGCAGCCGTGCCTTCGGCTGGCGACAGCGGCAATATGCGCAGTGTTGCGGGTATCGGAATGCCGGTCGGGGCGAGCAAGGCGATTCCGTAAGGATCGTTGTCGACCGCCGCCAATACGGCCTGCGGGCTGTCCAGCGCTTCGTAGTGCGGAGCAAAGGGATATTTTCCCAGGTGCCGGCTGCGCAAGACGGTAGCGCTGCCGCCATCGTCGCGCAGGCCATATAGATGGATACGGCGTTGCTGCCAGCTGTCCTTGAGTCCCAGTTGCGACCAGAAATTGATATTGCCTGCGGCGGCGCCTGCGGTAAACACCTGGGCTAACTGTTGCATGGTCAGTCCGGGCAGGGGATTGCGCCGGTTGACGTAGACGGCGGCTGCTCCTTGCTCGTAACCGGCGTAGCCGATGCGGACCAGGAGCGGCGCATATCCCCAGACTTGCCGGAATGCGGCGATTTCGGCGGCGCTCGCTTCATGTGTGACTACTGCCATCGAAGCGGCGCCGGCGGTCAGCGCCGGCAAGCCTGTCGATGACCCTTTGAGCGCCATGCCGATGTTTATTGCCGGCTGTGTGCCGGCAAACATGGCATTGAAGCGCCTGAACAGATCGGCCGCGCCATCCGCTCCGGCCAGGAGCAAACCAAGTGCGGCCGGAACTGATGCGCTGACGCCGCTTCCCGCCAACTCGATTTTTTGCAATTCAGCGCGCACTTCCGCCGCCGACAGCGGAATATAACCGCCGGCCTGGCTAGCGATGATTTCCTGGCCCTGGCGCGACAGCACCAGGCGCAGGTATTCCTTGGCGACCGGATCCAGTGCTTGTCCCGGTTCGCGCCGCAAGTAGAAGTACACATAGCGGCCGTAAGGATAGGTACCAGCAGCCACATCCTGGCGGCTGCCGCCTGTCTCGCTGCGTCCATCTTCCGACACGATGGCGAGCTGCCTGAGCGCGGCGTTTTCGTGGCCGATGGCGGCAAACGCGATGCCGGCCGGATCCTGTTCCAGCCGTTTCAGGATGGTTTCGGTGCTGCCCCATTGCTCATATGCCGGGCTGACGGGTCGCCCCTGCAATTGTTCGGACTGCATGTACGTGCCCATGCCGGTATATTCAGGCGTGCCGAAAGGATGGATGGCGCGTTCTTTCCAGGCGCCCGCTGCGCCCAGCTGGCCCCAGTGGGACAGGTCGCCTTCCGGATTGCCGTTGCTGAAGATGCGTGCTACCTGGCGGGCGCTCAGGCGTTCGATCGGATTGGCGCGGTTGACGTAGATGCCGATGGAGTACGACATTTCCTGCTGCGCATCGTCGGAAGTATGGGCGATGCGGATTTCCAGCGGCGCCGCGCCGACCGCCTTTTCATAGGCGTCCAGCTCCGCCGCATTGGCGCTGCGCCCCATCGGGCCGAACAGCATCCGTCCGTAGGCGAGCAAAGGCATGGTGGCGGTCGTGCCTTTGACATGATCCGAAAAACGCACGCCGGGATGGCTGCTGGAGAACAAGGCATTGAAACGGTCGATTACGAATTGCGCATGCTCGGCGCCGCCGATGCGGATTGCGCCTTGCTCATCGAGATAGCTGGCCTGGGGTGACAAGCTCACGTTTTGCGCCTGATACTCGGGCAGGCCGTCATGCAGCGCCGGCGCCGCAAGCGCCGTTCCGGCGAGGAGTGACAGTCCGCAAGCCAGCAATGCTTTCCTCATGCCGTCCGCCCTCAGAAATTCAGCTTGGCGTTGAGCGTGAACTCGCGGCCGGCGCCGATATTGACGAACGGCGTGCCAGTGCAGCAGCTGGCGGTGTAATACGTCGAATCGAAAATGTTCTTGATGTTGAACTGCCAGTCCACCGATTGACCGCCGACCAAAGTGTTCCATGACACGAAAGCATCCATCACGCGGCCGTAGGGCAGGTGGTAGACCTTGCCGGTGCCGTCGCCCACCGGCAGGCTGCTGAACACGCGGGCGCCGGCGCCGGCCCTGACCCGGCCTTCAACCGGGCCGACGCGCGAGACGCCAAAGTCACGCGTCAGGTACAGCGACGCCGAATGCTTCGGCGTGTTCGGCAGGGGATTTCCCGCCAGCTTGGGATCGTCGGCGTAGCGCGCCT
>NZ_JAQGLV010000207.1 GCF_028292705.1 Collimonas fungivorans
GAGATTCAGACATGGATCACCCGATCTTCAAACAAGGCCCTAACTTCGCTCGATCTTCCACAAGGCGCCGATGGCGATCAGCAGGAAGATGGTGCTCGGCAAGGCCGCGGTGAAAAAGGGCGGCCAGGTATTGAGCAAGCCGAGGTGCGAAAACAGCGTATTCACCAGCTGGAAGCTTACACCGATCATGATCCCGGTAAAGATCTTCAGGCTCACGCCGCCGGTGCGGAAATGCAGGTAGGCAAACGGCAAGGCCAGCGCCATCATCACGAATACCGACAAGGGGTAAACCAGCTTTTTCCAGAACGCGATGTCATAACGCTCGGTATGCTGGTTGTTTTCCGCCAGATGCTGGGAATAAGACCATAAATTGTAGGCCGACATATGGTCCGGGTCGGCAAACAGGACCGACAGGATCTCAGGCGTGATTTCCGACACCAGGTCCTTGCTCGGGAATTTCTTGGTGGCGATCGCCGTGGTGATGTCTTCGGTCGAGGTGCCGTTGACAAAATCGGTCTGCACCACGTCGGCCATGCGCCAGGTGTGCTTGCCCTGGTACTCGGCATGGGCGGCCAGGATCAGGGCCGTCATGTGCAGGTTGCGGTCGAATTCGTACAGCTTGACGCCAACCAGCTGGCCGTCCGGGCGGATCTCGCCGATATTGATAAAGCGCGAACCGACGATGTCGCCGCTGGCGCCGTCGGCGCCGGCCCGTATCACATCCTTGCTCCACAAGCCGGTCTTGAATTTCTGCGAAATCGACGAGCCCCTGGCTTCCAGCTTCACTTTCTCGGCAAACTCGGCGCTCTTGGGAGACACGAATTCCCCGATCAGCACCGTGGCGATCACAAACAGCAGGCCGATCTTGACCAGGATCTTGGCGGTCATCATGGTCGACATGCTGGAGACGCGCATGATGGTGAATTCGGAGCGCGCGGCGAATTGCGACAAGGTGTAGATGGTGCCGATCAGGGCCGCGATCGGCATCAGCTCATAGGCGTAACTCGGCAAACCCAGCAAGACGAAAAAGAAGGCGTGCTGCAACTTGTAGCCGCCGCGGCCGACCGACGGCAATTCGTTCATCAGGTCGAAAAAGGCGAACAGCGCCAGGAAAGCCGCCAGCGTGAACAGGACGGAACGGACTATCTCGGAGGTGAAATAACGCTGCAGGACCTTCATGTTGCCGCCGTTTTCTTTGTCGCTTTTTTGTCTTTAATCAGGCGTGCGTGCTTGACAGCGGACCACATGACCAGGGGGTGGCAGCGGCTGTTGACGTTGAGCCGCCACATGAACAGCAAACCGATGATGATCAGCACCACCAGGTGCATCGGCCACCAGGCGATGCCGAACGACATCCGCCCCTGTACCACCGAGGCCTGGAAGATATTGGTCACGTTGCTGTAGGTGATGAACAGCAGCAGCGCGATCAGCAGGCTGGCTGAACGCCCGACGCGCGGATTGACGAAACTCAGCGGTATCGCCAGCAGCATCAGGCACAGCGCCATCAGCGGCAGCGACAGGCGCCACAGCAACTCGCCCATGTTGAAGCCGTTGCGGTCTTTCAGCAGGTCGCCGGTAGGCAGGGCGCGCGCCGACTTGTCGCCGTTCACCGCCTGCGAATTGCTGGCCACCAGCACGCCGTAACGCTCGAATTCCATGATCCGGAACTCGTTCTGGCTGGAGAGGACGTCATAGCGCCGCCCTTTCGACAGGATCAGGAATTTGTCGCCGTTCTTGTCCAGCTCGATATTGCCTTCCTTGGCCACCACGATGCTGTTCCTGCCATCCTGCTGGGTATTGACGAAGACGTTCTTGACCTTGCTGGCGTCGCCGGCCAGTCCTTCGACGAAGTAGATGCGGTTGGCCGAGGCCGATTCCTGGAACTTGCCGGGCGACACGCGGGAGATGTCTTCGCGCTTTTCAAAGCGCTCGCGGTACTGCGCGCTCTGGCTGTTGGCCCAGGGCGTCGCCACGAAGCTGAGGAAGGTGGTCAGGATGATGATCGGCAGGCCGAACCACAGCACCGGCTGGATCCAGCGCACCAGGCTCTGGCCGGAAGCGAACCAGACCACCATTTCCGAATCCTGGTAGCTGCGCGTGACCACCAGCAGCACTGAAATGTAGCCGGTCAGGATCAGCAGGATCGGCATGTAATTCAAGGATTGGAAACCGATCAGCGCGACCACGTCCTGGGACGCAATCTGTCCTCCGGCTGCTTGTCCCAGAATCTTGATCAGCATCACCGTGATGATAATTGTGAAGAGCGTAGTAAAAACTGCACCAGCGGTGCTAATTAATTCGCGTCGGAGTGCGCGCTGAAAGATCATTGGGGAATATAATTGCGGATCAAAAAAAGGAGTAAGTGATGGACTTTAGCATAAAAACCATTGACGCAAAAACCTCAATTGCCTCTCTGAAAGCCGGCTGTATCGCAGTCGGGATCTATGAAAACAAGAAACTGTCGCCACAAGCGCAGGCTCTTGACAAATCTGGTGAAATCACTGCTGCACTAAAGTCCGGAGATATTTCCGGTAAACCAGGCTCTACCCTGCTGTTGCGCAAAGTCGCCGGCGTCGCCGCCGAGCGCGTGCTGCTGATCGGCCTTGGCGCCGACGGCGAGCTGAGCGACAAGGTCATGTCCATGGCCGCCCTGTGCGTGGCACGCGTCATAGCGACCCTGGGCGGCAACGACGCCGTGCTGGCGCTGCCGTTCGACACCATCAAGGAACGCGACCTGGCATGGGCCATCCGCAGCAGCATCCTGGTGCTGCGCGAGAACAGCTATCGCTCGGACACCCTGAAAAGTAAGAAAGAGACAACATTATCCGGCATCAAGAAGGTCGCCTTCCTGGTCGCCGCTGCTAAAGCTGGCGTCGCCAAGGAAGCCGTAGCGCAAGGCCTGGCCCTGGCCAACGGCATCGAGCTGACCAAGGAACTGGGCAACCTGCCCGCCAATGTCTGCACCCCGACCTACCTCGCCAACACCGCCAAGAAACTGGCCAAGGAATTCAAGCTGTCGGTCGAAGTGCTGGACCGCAAGCAGCTGGAAGCCCTGAAAATGGGTAGTTTCCTGTCGGTTGCGCGCGGCGGCGGCGAAGCGCCGAAGTTCATCATCATCAAGCACCTCGGCGGCAAAGCCAAGGATGCGCCGACGGTACTGGTCGGCAAGGGCATCACTTTCGACACCGGCGGCATCTCGCTCAAGGGCGGCGCCGGCATGGACGAGATGAAATACGATATGTGCGGCGCCGGTTCAGTGCTGGGCACGATCCGCGCCATCGCCGAACTGAAGCTGAAGCTGAACGTGATCGGCGTCATTCCAGCTACCGAGAACATGCCGTCCGGCACCGCCACCAAACCGGGCGACATCGTTACTTCGATGTCGGGCCAGACCATCGAAATCTTGAACACCGACGCCGAAGGCCGCCTGGTGCTGTGCGACGCCCTGACCTACGTGGAGCGTTTCAAGCCGGCTGCCGTGGTCGACATCGCGACACTGACCGGTGCTTGCGTGACTTCGCTCGGCCACCACAACTCCGGACTGTTCACCCGTCACGACAGCGCGCATGACGCCCTGGCCAACGAGTTGCTCAGCGCCGGCAAGGCGACCGGCGACACTGCATGGCGCATGCCGATCGAAGACAGCTACCAGGAACAGCTGAAGTCGAATTTCGCCGACATGGCGAATATCGGCGGCCCGGCCGGCGGCAGCATCACTGCGGCCTGTTTCCTGGAACGTTATACCAAGAAATACACCTGGGCCCACCTGGACATCGCCGGCACAGCATGGAAAAGCGGCGCAGCCAAGGGCGCAACCGGACGGCCGGTAGCCCTGCTGACCACTTTCCTGATGAATCGCGCAGCAGCAGCCAAGTAATCGGTAACTAGATGGCAAACGGGGCGCCGGCAGCAATGCCGGCGCCCCGTTCTCATTTCCGCGCCTGGATTGTTTAACCCAGCGTCGCTATCACCGGCGCATGGTCCGACGGCTGCTCCCATTTGCGCGGCACCCTGTCGATCACGCAAGCCGTGCACTGCGCAGCCAAAGGCGGCGACAGCAGGATATGGTCGATCCGCATGCCGCGGTTCAGGCGGAATCCCATTTGCCGGTAATCCCACCAGCTAAACAGTTTCTCCGGCTGCTCGAACATGCGGAAGGCGTCGGTCAGTTCCAGCCCTTGCAAACGAACGAAAGCGGCGCGCTCGGCCGGCGACACCAGGTTCTGCCCTATCCAGGCAGCAGGATCGTGGACGTCGCGGTCTTCCGGCGCGATATTGTAGTCGCCCATCAAGGCCAGCTTCGGATACAGCTTGCATTCGTCCTGCAGCCAGTCGTGCAAGGCGTCCAGCCACTTCAGCTTGTACTGGTACTTCTCCGATTCGAGCGACTGGCCGTTGGGAATATAGGCGCAGACAATCCGCATGCCGTCTATGGTGGCGGCGATGATGCGCTGCTGCAGGTCCTCATAGCGCGGATTGTTCTTGACCACGTCGGTGATCGGATGGCGCGACAGGATGGCCACGCCGTTATAGGTCTTCTGGCCGCTGAACGCCACGTGGTAACCGGCCGCCTCGATTTCCGCCGCCGGGAATTTGTCGTCGGTCAGCTTGGTTTCCTGCAGGGCCAATACGTCGACAGGGTTATCGGCCAGCCATTGCAGCACTTGCGGTAGGCGGACTTTGAGAGAGTTGACGTTCCAGGTCGCAATCTTTTGCATTATTTCCAGATCCTTGTTTGATTAACGACGATGTTACCGCAAGCGGGCAATGAAGTAGAGCCATAAGATTTTCTTTAGCCTTGCCGAAATTATTCTCGCTTGTGGATAATCCGCCAACAGGGGATATTTCCGTCTTTACAAGACTTCACGCGATATCCGCAAAAAAACATGAGCATATTGAAACTACTGTCCTTTTCAGCCTGTATTCTCGCCGCCGGCAACTGTGCCGCCGCCAGCCTCGATCAGTCCGGCATCAAGGCCACCGTAGACAGCGCTATCGAGCCGCTGATGCAGAACTACACCATCCCGGGCATGGCGGTCGCCGTCACCGTCAACGGCGAGAATTATTTCTACAACTATGGCGTAGCGTCCAGGGAAACCCGGCAGCCGATTACCAACACGACTCTTTTTGAACTCGGCTCGCTGAGCAAGACATTTACCGCGACCCTGGCTTCGTATGCCGAGGTCGACGGCAAGCTCTCCTTAACCGACAGCGCCAGCAAATACCTGCCCTCCCTGCGCGGCAGCAGCTTTGACAATATCAGCCTGCTCAACCTGGGCACGCATACTGCCGGCGGCCTGCCGCTGCAAGTCCCGGACAACATCGGCGATACCGGGCAGCTGATGGACTATTTCAAGCATTGGCAGCCTGCCCATGCCGCCGGCACATACAGGAAATATTCAAATCCGAGCATTGGCATGCTCGGCATGATTGCCGCCAAGAGCATGAATGTGTCATTTGAAGACGCGCTGGAAAAGAAGCTGTTTCTGGAGCTTGGCATGACCCACAGCTACATCAATGTGCCGCCCGGCCAGATGAAGGAATACGCGCAAGGCTACACAGCAAAGGACGCGCCAGTCCGAGTCAATCCCGGGGTGCTGGCGTCTGAAGCCTATGGGGTGAAAACCGGTTCTGCCGATCTGATCTGCTTCATTGGCGCCAACATGCAGGCGGCCGGGCTCGATGCGAAACTGCAGCGCGCAGTCACTGGCACGCACACGGGATATTTCAGGACAAGCGAATTTACACAGGACCTGATCTGGGAACAGTATCCCTATCCGGTGACGCTGGACCGGCTGCTAGCAGGCAACGCCGCCACGGTCATCTACGACGAGAGGCCGGCAACCGCATTGAACCCGCCGCTGCCGCCGCAATCGGCGGTGCTGATGAACAAAACCGGTTCAACCAATGGCTTTTCAAGCTATGCCGCCTTTGTTCCCGCTAAAAAGATCGGCGTCGTGATCCTGGCGAACAAATCCTATCCGATTGAGCAAAGAGTGACTGCGGTATATCGGATATTGAGCCAGCTGGACAAACAGGCCCAGTCGAAAGATTGATTGTCGGCCACGAAATATTTACGCTGTATTGCCGCCAGAACACCCTTGGAATCCGGTAGTATTCCATATCAATTCGGCATGAAGTATGAAGCATGCCTTATAGCCGTCCGGCGGCAAATCAGATATCGTGGCGTCGGCATTGAGCGTGCTGTTCCGGCGCAGCCTTTGCCCTGTGCAATCCGATCTATTAGAGTCCACTTAGCCTATGCGAATTACCAAGCTACCTGCCAGACTTTCCCTGTGCCTGTTGGGCCTGATGCTGGCGGCTTGCTGCAGAAACGACCAAAGCAGCGACCAAACCAGCTGCAATGCAAGCACGCCGAATACGGAAGCCGGCAGTAGCGACGGCAGCGGCAGCAATGTCAGGTTCAGCCAGCCCGGCGCTATCGCGGTCGATGCCGGCGGCAACCTGTTCGTGGCCGATACCGCCAACAATACCATCCGCAAGATCACTGCCGCCGGTGAAACCAGCACCCTGGCTGGCAGCGCCGGCAATTCAGGCAGCAGCGATGGCAGCGGCAGCCAGGCGCGCTTCAACCAGCCGGGCGGCATCGCGGTCGACGCGGGCGGCAACCTGTACCTGGCCGATACCCAGAATCATACGATCCGCATGATCACCAGCGCCGGTGTGGTGACAACCATCGCCGGCAGCGCCGGCCAGGCCGGGCAGAATGACGGCACGGCCGGCGATGCGCGCTTTAACCAGCCTTGGGGCGTGGCGCGCGACGGCGCCGGCAACCTGTATGTCACCGATACCGGCAACGCTACCGTGCGCAAGATCACGACAGCCGGGGTAGTGACAACGCTGGCGGGCAGCGCCGGCAGCCAGGGCAGCTCGGACGGCACCGGCACCCGCGCGCAATTCAACCTGCCACGCGGCATCGTGCTCGACAACGCGAGCAATCTTACCGGCACCGCAGTCAATCTCGCAGTGAATATTTATATCGCCGACAGCAACAACAACACCATTCGCAAGCTCGACCAGAATGGCAATGTCAGCACGCTGGCAGGGACGGCGGGCAGCTCCGGCAGCGATGACGGCAGCGGGCAGCGCGCCCGTTTCAACCAGCCGTACGGCATTGCGCTGGACAGCGCCGGCAATATCCGCGTCAGCGACAGCGGCAACCAGCTGATCCGCACCGTGTCGCTGACCGGGGTAGTCAGCACCCTGGCCGGCGCGGCCGGAACCGCGGGCAGCACCGACGGCAGCGGCAACAAGGCCCGCTTCAACCAGCCCGAAGGTATCGCTGCCGATGCCGCGAACAATATCTATGTCGCCGACACCAGCAACAACCTGATCCGCAAAGTAACGCCCGATGCACAGGTCAGCACCCTGTTCGGCAGCGGCAATTCAAATTCATCATCGTGCCTGTGCCTTTTCAAGCTCTAGCGGACTGTTGCAGTCCGCCGGACATGCCGGTCTTGCCTGAACGATAAGCCGCGCGGGCGGCTGCGGCCGCCCCCTTCCCTCTCCACGCACAAATAACGACAAGCCTGTTGACACCGCCTCGTTATCGCCATTAGTATGCATATACATGGATGCATATGCATGAAAAGGATTGTTTATGATGAAAAACGAATGCAGCTGCACGACCCTGCGCCAGCTGACGCGCAAGATGACGAACATCTATGACCACTACCTGGCCGCCGACGAACTCACCATCAGCCAGTATTCCTTGCTGGCGAGGATCGGCAAGTACGGTCCGATCGGCGTGATCCCGCTGGCGAACAACATGGGCATGGACCGCAGCACCATGAGCCGCACGCTCAAGCCCCTGATCGGCGCCGGCTGGATCGAGACCGTCGACCTGCCGCTCGAAATGCTGACCGACAAGCGTTCCTTCGGTGTCCGCCTGAGCGCCGAAGGGGAGCGCAAGTGGAAACAGTCCAAACCTAACTGGCGCAAGGCGCAAGACGTCATCAACACGATATTGGGCGACCAGACGCATCATGCCTTGATGAGCCTGGTCGATGATGCAAATGTGAAATTCGAACAAAACGAAACCGCCACTTTATGAACCAGACCATACACGCCATCATGTCGCGCACACGTTTCAGCTACGTGTGGATCATCGTCGGCATCACTTTCCTCGTACTGCTTGCCGCTGCCGGCATCCGCGCCACGCCTTCGGTGATGATCCTGCCGCTGGAGCATGAATTCGGCTGGAGCGTCACCACCATCTCCTTCGTCATTTCGGTCAACATTGCGCTGTACGGCCTGATCGGGCCGTTTTCGGCGGCCGCCATGCAGCGCTATGGCATCCGTCCGATCGTACTGGGAGCGCTGGTGCTGCTGGCGGTCGGCACTTTCGTCAGCACTTTCATGACCATGCCATGGCACATGGTGCTGGCCTGGGGCATCCTGGTGGGATCGGGCAGCGGCGTCGCCGCCAACACGCTGGCGGCGACTATCGTCAGCCGCTGGTTCGAGACCCGGCGCGGACTGGCCATGGGCCTGCTGACGGCCAGCTCGGCCACCGGCCAGATGGTGTTCCTGCCGCTGATGGCCTACATGGTGGAACACTACGGCTGGCGCTCGGTGGCGATACTGGTGGCCAGCGTGGCGGCCCTGGCGATCCCGCTGGTGGCGATTTTCCTGCCTGAGCGGCCGCAAGACATCGGCATGAAACGCTACGGCCAGTTCGAAGAACTGCCGCCGGAAGCGGTCAGCAAATCCAAAAATCCTTTGTCCATCGCCTTCGAAGCCTTGGGCAAGGCGGTAAAGATCCGCGATTTCTGGCTGCTGTTCTTCAGCTTCTTCATTTGCGGCATGAGCACCAACGGCTACATCGGTTCGCATTTCATTGCGATGTGCGGCGACTACGGCATTTCCGCCGTCGGCGGCGCCAGTATCCTTGCCACCATGGGCTTGCTCGACCTGTTCGGCACCACCATGTCAGGCTGGCTGTCGGACCGTTTCAATGCCCGTGTGCTGCTGTTCTGGTACTACGGCTTGCGCGGCATTGCGCTGATTTTCCTGCCGCATGCTTTCGGCCTCAGCTATTTCGGCTTGCCGGTGTTCGCCCTATTCTATGGCCTCGACTGGATCGCCACCGTGCCGCCTACCGTACGCCTGGCCAACGATGTGTTCGGCCGGCTGGCCGCGCCTATCGTATTCGGCTGGATCGTCGCCGGCCACCAGCTGGGCGCCGCCAGCGCCACCATGCTGGCCGGTTCGCTGCGCAACAGCCTGGGCAGCTACACCCTGTCGTCGGTATTGATGGGGGCAGCCTGCATCGTGGCTGCGGTGATGGTGTTGCGGATCAAGGGCCACCATGCCGGCGGCGACCTGATACCGGCGACGCCGGCATTGAATCGCTAACGGGTCACGAGCTGACGGTGGCCACGATATCGCTGGCCACCTGGCGTGAATTCATGATGACGGTGTGGATGGTCGGCAGCAGCTGCACCGGTATTTCTCCCAGCTGCACCTCCTTGACCGACAGGATGCCGTCGTTCGGTTCATCGCCGAACGGCATCCAGCTGCCGCGCGGCCCTTTGATGCCGGCATACACGCGCAATGGGATATCCGGGATCGGCAAGGTATCCATGAACTCCTGGCGCGCCAGCAGCTGCCCCATTTCGCCGGTCAGCAAGCGGAACACGCGCCACCGGGACAGCTTGATGGCGTAGCTGGAAGCCATGGTCGGCGGCGCCAGGAACACGCCGAGCTCGGGCGCCCGCGCCAGGCTTGGCAATACGGCGCGCGTCAGCACGCAGCCCAGCGAATGACCGACGACGATGAAACGCTGGTCGCCGGCACGGGCGGTGATAAATTTGCGCAAGCGTTCGACGCAGGGCAGCCAGCGTTCAAACGCGGCTGAATAGGCAAACAGGTGGGGTGTCATGCCTGCCGCGCGCAAGCGCTTGGCAAGCAGCAGCATCGACACCGGCGTACGGCCCATGCCATGCACCAGGATGGCATGTACGCCTGCACTAGCGGTCGGTCGGGCGCTCATTGGCATGGCTAGTCTTTTTTCTGCAGCTGCTTTTCAAAAGCGACATCCAGCTTGCTGATGCGCTTCGGTTTTTGCGGACCATAGGCGTTGACGAAGCGGACGAAGGCGTCCAGCTCCAGCGCTTCGCTCAAGCGGATCGGCGCCTCGAAACCGGCGTTCTGCGTCAGGTAAAACAATTCCTCTGCGGTCCTCACCATCGAATAGCGTACATCGGTGCTGCGGGCATTGAGACGTTCGACCGCCGCTGTGGCTCGGGTTGATCTCATTGCATTCTCCTGGTGTTTGACATCTGCTCCAACATTATTCTTTACAGTTCACGCTGGCTGGCGAAATGGCGGCGCCGTCCGTCCAGCGGATCGACAAAAGCGATTTCCCGCGCCAGCAGCTTCAAGGGCGCCGACAAGTCGTCGCCTTTGCAGGGATGTATATCTGGATAAAAAGCATCGTTGACGATCGGTATCCCCAATGCTGCCAAATGTACGCGCAACTGATGTTTCTTGCCGGTCAGCGGCCGCAGCCGGTAGCGGCTGCAGGTTTCGCGCTGCTCGATCAGTTCGATGCGGGTCTCCGAATTCGGTTCGCCGGCCACCTCTTGCATGCGGAAAAACGGCGTGCCCTCCACCATGCGGCTGCGATACACCAGCGGCAGCACCAGGTCCGGCGCGCTCGGCGCCAGCGCCTCGTAGGTCTTGTCGACCAGCCGTTGCTGGAACAGCGACTGGTAGGCGCCGCGGCTGGCCATGTCGAGGGAGAACATCACCACGCCGGCGGTTTCCCGGTCCAGCCGGTGGATCGGCGTCAGGTCGGCCAGGCCGGTTTCCTTCTTGAGGCGGACCAGCAAGGTCTCGTGCAGGAAACGCCCGCTCGGGATCACCGGCAGGAAATGCGGCTTGTCGGCCACCAGTATCCGTTCATCCTGGTACAGGATGGAAGCTTCAAACGGAATCGTCGTCTCGGCTGGTTATTCACGGTAGTAGAAAATGCGCATGCCGCGCCGGTACGGGCTGCCCGGCGCCAGGCGCCCGCCGTCGCCGTCAACCACTTCGCCGCGCGCCATGCGCGCCACCCAGGTAGCGCTGGTTATGGCAGGGAAACGCTGTTCCAGGAAACTCAGCAGGTCGGGCCATTCGCCCGCCGGCAGCCACAGGTAGCTTGGCGCAACGCCATCAATAACTGGTAACGGCGCCGGCAGCAGCTGGCGTTGCGGCGTCATCACAATACCCGTTGCCAATAACCGACGTCGATCCAGCGATCGAATTTCTTGCCGACCTGGGCGAAGTGCGCCACTTTTTCGTAGCCCATTTTTTCATGCAAGGCGATGCTGGCGGCGTTCGGCAAGGCAATGCCGCCGATCACCACATGTACCGGCAGTTTCTGCAGTTCAGCGATCAGGGCGCGATACAGCGCACTGCCGAGCCCCTTGCCGGCGGCGTCCGGCGACAGGTATACCGACGTCTCGACAGCATGCTGGTAGGCCGCGCGCGTGCGCCACTTGGTGGCATAAGCGTAGCCGAGGATCTGTTCGTTCTCTGCACATACCAGCCACGGGAAGCTGGCGGTGATATCCAGGATGCGATGCTTTATCTGCTCCGGCGTTACGGCTTCTGTTTCGAAACTGATGAAGGTGTCGCGGATGTAGGGATTGTAGATGTCGCAGATAGCGGCGGCATCGTCGATGGTGGCCGGGCGGATGATGTGGGTCATGGCAATTATTCTACTTAAATGCGCTACTTAAATGCGCAGCTTAACGGGCGAATGCACAATCATACCGTGCATTCGCCCATGCCTGAGCGCAACCGCCAAATAGATGGCATCAGAGAAGCAAGGCATCCTTGACCTGCTGCAGGGACGACGGGTCTTCGATGGTGGTCAGGTCGCCCGGATCGCGTCCCTCGCAGATCGCCTGGATCGAACGGCGCAGCAGCTTGCCGGAGCGGGTTTTCGGCAGCAGGCCGACCACATATACGCGCGCCGGACGGCCGACGCTGCCGATCTGCCTGTCGACCACGCCCATGATCTCCGCCTCCAGCGCAGCCCGTGCCTGCGCCGTATCGACCGCCAGCCGGGGAATCACGAAGGCCACGGCCACCTGCCCTTTCAGCTTGTCTTCGATGCCGACCACCGCCACTTCCGATACGTTCGGATGGCTGGAAATGCTCTCTTCTATTTCGCGCGTGCCCAGCCGATGGCCGGCGACATTGATGACGTCGTCTGTGCGTCCGAGGATGAAGTAATAACCGTCGTCGTCGCGGATGCCCCAGTCGAAGGTTGAATAAGCCGGGTTGGGCGAACCCGGTACCTGCGTGGCCCAGTAGGTATCGATGCAGCGCTGGTCGTCGCCATAGATGGTTTGCATGCAACCTGGCGGCAAAGGCCATTCGATCACCACCACGCCTTTTTCGTTGGCGCCGCATAACTCGCCGGTAGCTTCGTTGAGCAGCTGCACTTTGTAGCCGTACATCGGCACCCCCGGGCTGCCCAGCTTGCTCGGCTTGTCCTCGACATTCCTGGCGATGGTCATGATCGGCCAGCCGGATTCGGTCTGCCAATAGTTGTCGACGATGGGCACGCCGAGCGCCGATGAAATCCAGCTGGAGGTGGTTTCGTCCAGCGGCTCGCCGGCCAGGTACAGCGCCTGCAGGGAAGACAAATCATATTTCTTCATCAGTTCCGGCGGCTGTTTTTTCAGCACCCGGATCGCGGTCGGCGCCGAGAACATGCGCGTCACCTTGTATTTTTCGACGATGCTCCACCAGACGCCGCCGTCCGGCCGGATCGGCAAACCCTCGTACAGCACCGTCGCCATGCCGGCAATCAAGGGACCATAAACGATGTAGGAATGTCCGACCACCCAGCCGATGTCGGAAGTGCAGAAAAACGTCCCTCCCGGCTTGCTGCAAAAGATGGTGTCCATGGAAGTCGCCAGCGCTACTGCATAACCGCCGACATCGCGTTGCACGCCCTTGGGCTTGCCGGTGGTGCCGGAGGTGTACAGGATATAAGAAGCTTCGTTCGATTCCAGCCAGACCACCGGCACCTTGGCATCCATGTGCAGCTGGCGCTGTTCGGCATAATCCACATCGCGGCCGGCGACCGTCGCCATCGCAGCCAGGCCGCGATTGACCATCAGGACGTGCGCTGGCTTGTGCCGCGCCAGCTTGATCGCCTCGTCCAGCAAACCCTTGTAGGGCAATATCTTGCCGGCGCGCGAACCGGCGTCGGCGGAGACGACCAGCTTGGGCGTCGCATCGTCGATGCGGCTGGCCAGGCTGTTCGAGGCGAAACCGCCGAACACCACCGAATGGATGGCGCCGATGCGGGCACAGGCCAGCATGGCGAATACTGCCTCGGCGATCATCGGCATGTAGATCAGGACCCGGTCGCCGCGGCCTACGCCCAGCGCCTGCATGATGGCGGCGGTACGGTTGACCTCCGCATGCAGCTCGCGGAAGGAATAGGTTTTTTCGGTATTGGTTTCAGTCGACACTGCGATCAGTGCGGCCTGCTCGCCACGCGTCGCCACCCAGCGGTCGACCGCGTTGTGGCACAGGTTGGTGGCGCCGTCGACAAACCACCTGGCGAACGGCGGTCGGCTGCTGTCGAGTACTTGCGAGAACGGACGGTGCCAGTCGATGCGCCTGGCTTGCTCGGCCCAGAAAGTGGACGGATCGTCGACCGAGCGCTGGTAAAAGGTGGCGAAACTCATGCTGTCTCCTCGTTTCTTACAAAGAACCGCAGGGCGTAAGAGCTCCCCGTTCGGGTGCACATGCTTCTGCGGCATGTTTCCGGCACCCATCGCAAATGCGCCCCGTCAGAGCGGGGCGCAGTTTCTTTAGATCACATACAGATCAACATATTCGTTGACCGCCATGTCTTCCAGCTTCTTCTGGTCCAGCGAAACTTCCAGGATCTTCTGTTGCTGCTTGACCGACAGCTGGCGCGCCAGGTTGATCTTGAACTTGGCTTCCAGCAGCGGAATGCCATCCTTGCGGCGGCGCGCGTGGCCGATCGGATATTCGACCACGATTTCCTTGAGCTTCTTGCCGTCCTTGAATTCGACCGTCAGCGCATTGGCGATCGAGCGCTTCTTCGGATCGTGGTAGTCCTTGCTGAAAGCCTTGTCTTCGACGCAGACGATCTTGTCGCGCAAGACGTCGATACGCTTGTCGGCAGCGATCTTGTCTTCATAGTCGCCGGCAGTCAGGCGGCCGAAAATCAGCGGCACGGCGACCATGTACTGGATGCAGTGGTCGCGGTCGGCCGGATTGTTGAGCGGGCCTTTCTTGTCGATGATGCGGATGCAGGCTTCGTGGGTGCGGATGGTGATTTTCTTGATGTCTTCCACCGACTTGCCGGCCTTGGCCAGTTCCGCATGCAAGGTCATCGCCGCTTCCACCGCGGTCTGCGAATGGAACTCGGCCGGGAAGGAAATCTTGAACAGCACGTTTTCCATCACATACGATTCGTACTTGCGTTGGAACTTGAACGGCTGGCCTTTGAACAGCACGTCGTAGAAACCCCAGGTCTTGGCGGTCAGCACCGACGGGTAGCCCATTTCGCCGCTCTTGGCGATCAGGGCCAGGCGTACTGCGCGCGAGGTAGCGTCGCCGGCCGCCCAGGATTTGCGCGAACCGGTGTTCGGCGCATGGCGATAGGTGCGCAGCGACTGGCCGTCGACCCATGCCAGCGACACCGCGTTGAGGATTTCCTCACGGGTCAGGCCCATCATTTCGGCCACGACCGCGGTCGAAGCGACCTTGACCAGCACCACGTGGTCCAGGCCGACCTTGTTGAATGAATTCTCCAGTGCGATGCAGCCCTGGATTTCGTGCGCCTTGATCATCGCGGTCAACACGTCTTTCATCTTGAGCGGCTTCTTGCCGGCGGCGATGGCGTTGCGCGAGAGCCAGTCGGCGGTGGCCAGGATGCCGCCCAGGTTGTCGGACGGATGGCCCCATTCCGCGGCTAGCCAGGTATCGTTGAAGTCCAGCCAGCGGATCATGGCGCCAATGTTGAATGCCGCCTGGATCGGATCGAGCTGGAACTGGGTGCCCGGCACCTTGGCGCCGTTAGGCACCACGGTGCCCGGTACGATCGGCCCCATCAGTTTCTTGCAGGCCGGGTATTCCAACGCTTCCAGGCCGCAGCCCAGGGTATCGATCAGGCAGTTGCGGGCAGTATCGTAAGCGACCTTGGAAGTGATCTTGTATTTGGTCACGTAGTCGACGATATCGACCAGCACTTTGTCGTATTTCGGGCGGACGTTGGAGATGTGAGCGGACATTGTTTTCCTTGATGATGAAAAATTAAAACGAACAATTAGAACCAAAAAAATAAAGCAAAAATACCGCCGCCGTCACTTCTGCAACGCCATCCCGGTTCAGCGGATCAGCGCAGCTTGCACTCGTTGGCCAGCTGCTGTCCCAGCTTGGAGTTGAGCAGCATCGACTTGGCCGGGATCTGGATCCACACCAGGCCGCTGGCCTTGTCTTCTAGGCGCACCGCGCCGGTAGTGGTGCTGACCGTGGTCATCGGGTAGCTGCGGCCTTTCCAGTTCAGCTTGACTTCGCTGCCGGCGCCGCCGGCCAGGTCGACCCGGTTGCCCAGTTCGCAATAGAAATTACCGGTCAGCAGGTTTGCCGACGGCGTCGGCTCCAGCTTCAGCAGGTTCGGCAAGGTCGGATCCGGCTTGGTTTCGGCCAGCGGCACGCTGGAGCCGCAAGCGGCCAGCAAGGCAGTGAGTGTCAAAGCGGAAGCGATGCGGTAGGTATTCAATGCGTTAAAAGCGATCATATAGTCCCGGCCCTAAGGCGTTAAGTAAGCAGTGGCTTCCATCGCTTGCGTGATGGAAACATCTATTGGCTCGCTTTTGCGCCTGCATTGCCATTTTGCCTACAGGTGCTATTTGCGTTTGCCAATCGGGACAAATTTTAAATCTTCTGGGCCCACATAATTCGCCGATGGACGAATAATCTTGTTGTCTATTCTTTGTTCGATAATGTGCGCCGCCCAGCCGGAAGTACGGGCAATCACGAACAAAGGCGTGAACATGGCGGTCGGCACGCCCATCATGTGGTACGAAACGGCCGAAAACCAGTCCAGGTTGGGAAACATCTTCTTGATGTCCCACATCACCGTTTCCAGCCGTTCGGCGATATCGAACATCTTCAGGGAGCCGGCATCCTTGGACAGGCTGCGCGCCACTTCCTTGATCACTTTGTTGCGCGGGTCGGAAATGGTGTACACCGGATGGCCGAAGCCGATCACCACTTCCTTGTTTTCGACGCGCTTCTTGATGTCGGCCTCTGCCTCGTCCGGATTGTCGTAGCGTTTCTGGATTTCGAAGGCGAACTCGTTGGCGCCGCCGTGCTTCGGACCGCGCAAGGCGCCGATGGCGCCGGTGATGGCCGAATACATGTCGGAACCGGTGCCGGCAATCACGCGGCCGGTGAAAGTCGACGCATTGAATTCATGCTCGGCGTAGAGGATCAGCGAAGTGTGCATCGCCTTTTCCCACAGCGCGGACGGTTTTTCGCCGTGCAGCAGGTGCAGGAAATGGCCGCCTATCGATTCGTCGTCGGTTTCCACTTCGATACGCTTGCCGTTGTGGCTGTAGTGGTACCAGTACAGCAGGACGGAGCCGAGCGAAGCCATCAGGCGGTCGGCGATGTCGCGCGCGCCGGGCGCATTGTGGTCGTCTTTTTCCGGCAGGATGCAGCCCAGCGCGGAAGCGCCGGTGCGCATCACGTCCATCGGATGCGAAGCCGCCGGCAGCCACTCGAGCGCGGCCTTGACGTTGGCAGGCAGGCCGCGCAAGGCTTTCAGCTTGGTCTTGTAGGCTTTCAGTTCGGCGCTGGTGGGCAGCTTGCCATGCACCAGCAAATGGGCGATTTCTTCAAATTCGCAGCTGTCGGCGATATCCAGGATGTCGTAGCCGCGGTAATGCAGGTCGTTGCCGGTCTTGCCGACCGTGCACAGCGCCGTGTTGCCGGCGGTGACGCCGGACAGGGCTACCGATTTTTTAGGCTTGAAAGGGGTTGCTGCTGGCTGCTGTTCACTCATGTAAATCTCCTATGCGATTTGATAGACCAGGATCCGGGATGCCGCTTATTTCGCCTTCTGCTGTGCAAACAAGGCATCCAGCTTTTGTTCGAATTCGTGGTAATTGATGCGCTCGTAGAGCTCGGCGCGGGTCTGCATGGTGTCGATCACGTTTTTCTGGGTGCCGTCGCGGCGCAGCGCGGTATAGACGTTTTCGGCGGCCTTGTTCATGGCGCGGAACGCCGATAGCGGATACAGCACCAGGCCGACATCGGCGGATTTCAGCTCATCGACCGTGAACAGCGGGGTGGAGCCGAACTCAGTGATGTTGGCCAGCACCGGCACCTTGACCGCCGCCGCGAATGTCTTGTACATGTCGAGCTGGGTGATCGCTTCCGGGAAGATCATGTCGGCGCCGGCTTCGACGCAGGCCACGGCACGTTCCATCGCCGCTTCCAGGCCTTCCACCGCGAGCGCATCGGTGCGCGCCATGATGACGAAGTTATCGTCGGTGCGGGCATCGACGGCGGCCTTGATGCGATCCACCATTTCCTGCTTGCTGACGATTTCCTTGTTGGGCCGGTGGCCGCAGCGCTTGGCGCCGACCTGGTCTTCGATATGCATGGCGGCGGCGCCGAACTTGATCATGGCCTTGACGGTGCGCGCGACGTTGAACGCCGAAGAACCGAAACCGGTGTCGACATCCACCAGCAGCGGCAAGTCGCAGACATCGGTGATGCGCCGCACATCGGTCAGGACATCGTCCAGGTTGGAGATTCCCAGGTCAGGCAAACCCAGCGAACCGGCGGCAACGCCGCCGCCGGACAGGTAGATCGCCTTGAAACCGGCACGCTTGGCCAGCAAGGCGTGATTGGCGTTGATGGCGCCGACTACTTGCAACGGCGATTCGTCACGGACGGCTTGCCTGAATGCGGCGCCTGCGGAATATTGGGTCATGTCGTCACCTTGTAGTTACTTTGTAGTTGCTGTGTACTGAACGAGTTTCATGGGGAAACCGATACAGCAATATTGCAATCGCCATGCCATAACCGCCACGGAAGGCTGGCAGTCCCCATCCCGTTTACCGCATCGGGACGACTATGTATTTGAAATCAGGCACTTGCGCTGATTGCCTTGCGCCCATAGGGGCAATTGCATTCCCGGCTCCGATGTTCCATACTATGTTTCAAATTCGTATTTGAAACAAATATGAAACATAAATGAAACATCGATAATATGGCCCGTCCCCTGCACTCCTCCAGCAACCGCGACAACGACCTGCCAGTCATCTGGACCGTCTCGGTATCGCGCCTGTTCGACCTGTTCCGCGACATCACGCTGGAATTCGACCACCAGGCCAATATCGCGCCTATCCAGCTGGGCTTCGAAGATGCCGTCCAGCACATCCGCGAACGGCTGGCGACGGAACGCTGCGACGCCGTGATCGCCGCCGGCTCCAACGGCGCGTACCTGAAGAGCCGCTTGTCGGTGCCGGTCATCATCGCCAAGGCCAGCGGCTTCGATGTGATGCAGGCGCTGGCGCGGGCGCGCAAGATCACGCCCCGGGTCGGCGTCATCACCTACCAGGCGTCGATGCCGGCGCTGGCGGAGTTCCAGGCCGCGTTCGACCTCAGCATCGAACAGCGCAGCTACGCTACCGAGGAAGACGCCCGGGCCCAGGTCAACGACCTGAAAGCGAGCGGCATCCAGGCGATAGTCGGCGCCGGACTGATCACCGACCTCGCCGAAGAAGCCGGACTGAGCGGCATTTTTGTCTACTCTGCAGCCTCGATCCGGCAAGCGTTCAACGATGCGCTGGAGCTGGCGCGCTTGTCCCAGCTGCAGCTGGAATCGACGGGCGGCCGCAGCTATCCGGTCAGCGACACGCTCAGGGCCAAGCACGGCATCAGCGATTTGCGCGGCCCATCCGACGCCATGGAAGCGATACGCCGGTCGGTCACGCTGTTTGCGCGCTCGCCGGCCAACGTCCTGATCCATGGCGAAACCGGCAGCGGCAAGGAGCTGGCGGCGCAGGCGATCCACCGCGAACACCCGCTGGCGCAGGGCACGGCCGGCGGCAGGAGCAGCCGGCCTTTTGTAGCTGTGAATTGCGGCGCGATCGCCGAATCGTTGCTGGAGTCAGAATTGTTCGGCTACGAAGAAGGCGCGTTCACTGGCTCGCGCCGCGGCGGCCGCGCCGGCCTGTTTGAAGCCGCCCACCGCGGCACCCTGTTCCTCGATGAAATCGGCGAAATGCCGCTGGCGCTGCAAACCCGGCTGCTGCGTGTGCTGGAAGAGCGGGAAGTGGTGCGGGTAGGCTCTACCCGTCCGATCGCGGTCGATGTCCGCATCATCAGCGCCACCCATTGCGACCTTGAGGAAAGAGTGCGCGACGGCCGTTTTCGTGCCGACCTGTTTTATCGCATCGGCGTCTTGCGCCTGAATCTGCCGCCGCTGCGCGCGCGTCCGGACGACCTGGTGGCGCTGGCGGAATGGTGCCTGAAACAGGCGCTGGCGTCGCTCGACGTGCGGCCGCACGCCAACCTGCACGCCGAGGTTGTGGCTTGCGCGCCGCTGCTGGAAAGTTATGCCTGGCCTGGCAATGTGCGCGAGCTGCGCAACCTGATGGAACGGGTTGCCCTGTTCCTCTCGGCCGAGCCGTTGCGCTCGATGACGCCGGCCTTCCTGCTGGCGGCGGCGCCCGAACTGGCACCCGCACTGGCGGCCGGGGCTGGTGCGCTGCCGGCGGCTGTGGCGCCGGCGGTAGTGGAATCCGCGGCGCAGGTGCTGGCAAGATTTGACGGCAACCGCGTGGCGGCAGCGCAGTACCTGGGCGTCAGCCGCACTACCCTATGGCGCAAGCTGAAGGAACAGCAGGAGCGGTAAATCCGCTCCTGCTTGCCGTCAATCGTCCTTGGCGCCGGCTATGCCCAGTTCCTGGATCTTGCGCGTGATGGTATTGCGGCCGATGCCGAGACGTACCGCGGCATCGTTCTTGCGCCCATGC
>NZ_JAQGLV010000409.1 GCF_028292705.1 Collimonas fungivorans
AGTATGTGCGCAACCTGCAGCAGCCGGCCATGAACATCCTGCTTGCCGTCATCAGTTTCACCACCCAGGGCAACATCAACCAGCTGACGTACCGCTCGGGCAACATCGAGCGGCGCTATGTCGGTTCCACCCTGGGCGCCTTGAATTTTGTCACCGAAGGCGCCGGCGTCCACCGCATCAACCTGCCGGATGCGCTCGCCGGTTTCCTCGGCAACGCGGACAGCGACGGTTACCCCAGCATCAGCGCAAAAAAGGAGAGCAGCGGCGACCAGGCCTACCTCGAAGTGGATGCGCCACGCAGCCAGTTCATGGGACTGCTGACCACTCGCAACAACCTCGGCGTCGGCGGCGACCAGCCGCTGGCCAACCTGCAGGTCGACGCCATCACCTTCAAGGGCCCCGGGGTACTGTCTTCAGACGGCCCGCTGGTGACTTTGTCGAAGACACTGTCGCCGTATTTCCAGGTCGGCGACGTGTTGATCTCGGATCCGCCGGTGACCACCATGAGCAACGGCCAGACCAGCTTCGGCGTGGCCCAGCGGCGCACTATCGTCAGCATTAATCCAAGCAACCTGCAAGTCACGGTAGACACTGCATTCAATCCGGTCCTGCAAAGCCTCAGCTACACCTATGTACGCTCGACGCTGGCGCGTTTTGCCGTCAGCAGCGACAGCAGCCTGCTGCGCATCAATATCGACGGCACGGTCGGCCTCGGCATGCAGGCGACGCCCAGCGCCGGCCTCGGCGCCAGCGGACCGAATGCGCTGGTGATCACCGCCGACCGCAGGGTCGGCATCGCTTTGTCGGACCGCAGCCCGGCGGCGGCGCTCGACGTCAACGGCAAGATCCAGGCCGACGACCTGAAAGTGCAGGGCCAGATCCAGACCGGCTCGATGATAGCCAGCGGCGCCATCCAGGCCCAGAGTTTCGAAGGCAACGGCTCCAAGCTGCAAGGACTGCCTATCCTCAGCTACTGGACTCGGGAAACCATCGGCACTCCGACCAGCAATCTGTACTATACCGACGGCAATGTCGGCATTCGCGACAAGAAGCCGCTGGCCTCGCTCAGCGTCGGCGGCGGCCAGTCGTTCATCGGCAAGGGGCAGATCACCGCCATCAGCGACAATGTCTTGCAGGGCTATCAGACAGCGTTCCAGGATGAAATAACGGTCGGCGACACGATCACTGTCGGCATGCTGATCGAGCAGGTCGGCATCATCGCGGAAATTCTCAGCGACACCCAGCTGCGGCTGCAGGAACAGCTGTCGCTTACAGTGCTGAATTCGGCCTACAGCTACCAGGCGCCGGGCGCCGACAAGAAACCCGGGCAGGGAGAGATCAGCAGCAACGGCAGCATCATCACCGGCAAAGGCAGCAATTTCAAGAGCACCACCGCTGTCGGCGGCAAAATCATCATCGGCCGTTTCGAGCCCAAGACCAGCATCAGCCAGAGCAGTGCGGTCTCTGCTGTCGCCAGCGCTACTGCGCTGACCTTGAAGACGGCGTTTGCGGTCGACGTCGTCGCTTCCGCATACAAATATCAATCGGGCAGCGGCCCGGTCACGGACGGCATCGGCACGATCAGTACCACAGGTGTGCAAGTGACCGGCGATAAAACCGATTTCAGCGGATACAAGGAAGGCGACACCCTGATCATCCCGCCATCTTCGTCGCTGCCGCAGACCATGTTCGTGCAGTCGGTCAAGAGCCAGACCGAACTGACGCTGATCCTGCCCGACAAAAAAGCCAAGCTTACCGGCGTCTTTCCGGCGGCGGTGTCGGCCTACGTGGTGACGCCATCGCTGCTGGCCTATATCGCCGCCAAAAACGACAACGGCGTGCTGGCGTCCGGCGGCCCGGACATTCCGCCGGCGATGATCGTCGCTACCAACAACATGATCGACACGCCCAACACGGTAGCCATCAATTACCGCCCGGAAGAAATCCAGAGCCAGTACGCGCTGCAGGTCAACGGCAACGTCAATCTCAACGGCGGCAGCGTGGATATCAAGGATCTGTACGTGCAGACGCTGACCGCCAGCAAAAGCATCACGGTGGCGGGCGACGGCAGTGCCGACAAGCTGCTGGATGTAGGCGAAAGCGGCTCCTCGCTGCTGACGGTGAGCAAGACCAACGTCACGGTGGGCGCAAGCATTGCGCCATACCAGCTCGAAACGGCCGGCAACATCCACGCCAGCGGCGACATCGTCAGCGCAAAGACGGTGCGCGGCGCCAGCCTGGAGGGAGCGGCGCTGAAGGCGGCCGGGACCAGGATCAACAGCGACGGCAGCGTGCAGATCATGGGCACCCGGGTGCCCTATGACCAGTCGGCCCTGATCGACGGCGGCACTTTCTTCCAGCAGGTGGCGAACACCGACGGTTATGTCGTGGCTACGGTCGGCCAGCCGGCCTGGGCGGTCAATTACTGCGGCAGCCTGTCAGGCGCCACCAAAGACCGCCAGGGCAACCAGACCAGCTTCATGTATGCGACCGGGCTTGCTTATCAATATGTCGTACCGGAGGGAAAGAAGAAGGCGGCGGTATATTTCATTCCGGTGCCGGGTTCTTTCACCATGCCGGTAAAACAGGGCGAGACCTGGACCCTGACCTTGACCTGGAATACCGATTTCGGCGGCGCGCCGCAGATCGAGTTCTACTGGGTGCCGCTGGGACCGGCGCCCAGCATCCTGGCAGAAGCCGCGGAACCGCCCCCGGCCACGCTGGCCGGGGGCGGCATGGCGGCATCTTTGCAGCGCTTGCGCGATGACCTGGCCGCGGGCCGCATCGGCAGCAGCGTGCGCGCTACCGTGCAGGAAGCCATCCAGCACCGGGTCGACGACCTGGCCCAGGTATTCGGCGATGCAACCCGCATGAGCAGCAAGCCGGAAGACCGGGGGCAATTCATCCGCGACCTGCAAAAAATCGTCTGCGGGCCGGGCGCAACGGCGCAGGCATCGATGCAGCCCGGTTTCGAACAAGATGTCCAGGCCCTGATCGACACCTTCGGCAGCGTCACCGCTCATGTTTTCAACGAATCGCAGCGCGGCCTGCTGGCTGCCGGAGTGAAAGCGCTGGTGCAGATCAACGACAGCCCCGCCAACCGGCACGACCTGAACCTGATCAAGAACAACATCAATCTGTTTCTCGACAATGTGCAGCAGGTGCTGCAGGCGGAATTCGGCAGCAACGAGCGGCGCTTGCTGACGCGGGCGCTGGTGCGCCTGGTCGGCGACGGTTCGGGAGGCGCTGACGGCAGTTAGGGCGGGGTGGCCGCCCGCGATCCGGTTTGGCAGTCGCAATTCTTATCGATGTTCACCCATGAGGAATGATCATGAATACCATTGCAAACGGCAGTTTCGGAACGCGCGTCGCGTATAACCAGTCCGACCTGGTCGACGGCGGCACCAGCTTCACCCAGGTCGCGGCCAGCGACGGCTTTGTCATGGCGACAGTCGGCCAGCCGACCTTCAGCGCCAATTACCTCGGCACCCTGGAA
>NZ_JAQGLV010000006.1 GCF_028292705.1 Collimonas fungivorans
GTATGGAATGCCTGGATGATGCCGTAGCTGAGGAAGAAAAATCCGCCGGCGAAGATGGCGTGGGCCAGCCACCACATATGGTTCCACGGCTTGCCGAGAATGAACGCCAGCGACGACAAGCCGAACAGGGCGATCGAAATGCCGAAGATCGTCATCAGCGGCGAGCGGATGCGTCCGGCCAGCATGAGGATGATATTGACTGCCGAGAAGAACAGGGCGCCGCCTTCCATTGTCAGCCGTACCGCGGGACTGCCGGCAATCGCCGAATAGGCGATAAACGCTACCGCGATATCTATCAGCAAAAACGCCGTGATCCATATCCGCCATGGACGCGGATTGATACGCTGCTCGGGAGCGTCGGGCTCCTGATTGAAGGATAACAAGCCGATCAGCAGCAGGATCGCCATCGCCAGGCGCGATGCAGGGCCGTATAGCAGGAACAGCCAGATATTGTGGTGCGCCATGCCGGTGAAGACGCCGTGCAAGGCATAGATCAGGGTGAATCCTAAAAACCCGAGGGTCAGCCAGCGCAGCAGCGGTTCACCCGACGACAGGTAGCAACGCCAGCTGACATAGGTGACAAAAACGCCTTCCAGAGTCGCGGCGGCAATCGCGATTTCGTGGAACAGGTGGTCTTCGAATTTGAGCCCCGGGTCCTGGAAGAAATACAGGTAGGCGATCAGGATAGCCGGCGACAGTGCAAAGCCGGCGATTAACAGGCGTGAATAGATTTTTGTCACCCTGCGGATTGCTTCCGGCTGCCCGCCGATTTTTACGCTCATGTCCATATGCATCCTTACCGAGATGATGGTCCCATCATTAAACGGCGGCACGTCTGTT
Source organism: Collimonas fungivorans (assembly GCF_028292705.1). Classification (GTDB taxonomy): domain Bacteria; phylum Pseudomonadota; class Gammaproteobacteria; order Burkholderiales; family Burkholderiaceae_D; genus Collimonas; species Collimonas fungivorans_B. Next base: position 841 of record NZ_JAQGLV010000006.1, read on the forward strand.
CACAAAACACCAATCGAGAGCAGCTTGCTGAAAGCAAGGTAACAAGTAACCTTATATCACGTAGGGCCTTGCGATGAAAGTGCTTGTTGGATTGATATTCAAAGCGCCAATCAAAGCAGCTGCCTGCTGCTCCGGCTACCTATATCATGGTGGAAATTCAAAACGGAGCGCTGCCATGGTCGAACAGTCTGATAACGGTGAATTTGCCAGCTTGCGCGATGAGGTTCGGCAGTTCGTCGCCGAGCGCGACTGGGATCAATTCCATACCCCGAAAAACCTGTCGGCTGCGCTGTGCGTCGAAGCAGCGGAGCTGCTTGAGCATTTCCAATGGCTGCCAACCGGCGGCGGCGACGAACTTGATACAGCAAAGTTGCAGCAGGTGCGGCATGAAATGGCCGATGTGCTGGTTTACCTGGTCCGCCTTGCCGATAAGCTCGATGTCGATCTGCGCGCAGCCGTGTCAGAAAAAATGGTCCTCAACCGGCTTAAATATCCTGCCGATAAAGTACGCGGGGATGCGCGCAAGTATTCGGAATACAAGGACGCTTAGTGCTGCTTGGCCAGCTTGCCGTTAACCAGGCTGGTGGTCTTCAGGCATTCTCCCTCTGCCCAGCTTTCTTGCAGCGTGCTGCGCAGACTGCTTAGATGCTGGTGCTGCTCACGCAAGGTGTCCATGAGCTGTTCGATCTCCTTTAGCCGGCCGTCCAGCTTGCTTAGCAGGTCGTCCTTCGACAGTTCCTCATTGCTGGCGAATACGCTGCGGATAGCGTCCAGCGAAAATCCCAGGCTTTGCGCCATCTGGATCCGGCGCAGGCGTTCGATGGCGGCGTCGGCATAGTCGCGGTAGCCGTTGGCGCCGCGCTCAGGTTTGGGCAGCAGGCCGCTTTGCTCATAGTAGCGAATGGCCGAGGCCGCCATGCCGGTTTTGTCCGCCAGTTCACCAATCTTCATATCGCTTGACCTTCAAGTTGACTTCAAGCTTAGCATACAGTATTTCCTACTTTTCCAGCGTTTCCGCCATGACTTCAACCATGTTTTCATCTTTACAACTTCCGAACGGCAGCGTCCTGCCTAACCGCTTGGCGAAAGCCGCCATGGAAGAAAACATGGCGGACAGCGGCCAACTGCCCGGCGCCGCCATCCACCGGCTTTACCGTGCCTGGGCCGACGGCGGCGCGGGACTGATCATTACCGGCAACGTCATGATCGACGGCAGGGCGCTGACCGGGCCCGGCGGCATCGTGCTGGAAGCGGATACGCCGCTGGAATCCTTTGCACAGTGGGCGCAGGCGGCAAAGCACAAGGGCGCGCAGGTCTGGATGCAACTCAATCATCCGGGACGCCAGGTGATGGCCGCCATGGGCGGCATGGCGTGGGCGCCGTCGGCGCTGGCGCTGGACATGGGCAAGCACAGCAAGCTGTTCGTACAGCCGAAAGCCATGAGCGACGGCGAGATACAGGAAGTTGTCACGCGCTTTACCGCCAGCGCCGCCGCCGCCGAGCGGGCAGGGTTCAGCGGGGTCGAAGTCCATGCCGCACACGGCTACCTGATCTCCCAATTCCTGTCGCCCCTGAGCAATCAGCGCCAAGACCAGTGGGGCGGCAGCCTGGCAAACCGGGCGCGCTTGCTGCTCGATGTGGTGCGCGCTGTGCGGGCGGCGGTCCCGACCGGATTCTGCGTGGCAGTAAAGCTCAATTCCGCCGATTTCCAGCGCGGCGGTTTTAGCGAGGACGATGCACGGCAAGTCATCCTCTGGCTTAACGATTTGCAGGTGGACCTGGTTGAACTGTCCGGCGGCAGTTATGAAAGTCCGGCGATGCAAGGGCGCACCGCAGACGGCCGTACCTTGGCGCGCGAAGCTTATTTCCTGGAGTTTGCCAAAGAACTGGCTGCCGTCGCGCACATGCCTGTGATGACTACTGGCGGCATCAGCCGCAAGGCAGTTGCGGAACGGGTGCTGGCCAGCGGCGTGGCGGTGGCAGGCATGGCGACGGCGCTGGCGATTGTGCCCGATTTGCCGGCGCAATGGTTGGCAGGCGGTGACCAGGCTGCCAGCAGTCCGCAAGTCGACTGGAAGGACCAGGTCATGGCGGCGGTAGCGCGCATGGCCCTGGTCAAGCGTCGCTTGCGCCTGTTAGGCGCCAGCCGCTCCGCGGCGAGCAATCATTCGGCGCTATTCAGTTTGATCATCGACCAGTTCCGCACACGCCGGCTGACGCGGCGCTACCGGCGCTGGTCGCAGGCGCGAGCCTGAATTTACAACTGCGTGAAACTGCGCGCTACAAGCTGATCCTGCCACGGCCGATTTCGATGACCTTGCCGCCCACCTGGATGGCACGGTCAGCGCTCACTTTCAGCCGTAGCAGGCAGGGGCGCTGCACAGCCTCGCCTTGCTCGATTTCATATTCCGCCGGCAGCGTATGCCCGTTGGCGATCAGCCAGCCGCCAAGATTGGCGCAAGCCGATCCGGTGCCGGGATCTTCGGCCACGCCGCCGCCTTGCTTGGAAAAGAAGTAGCGGGACAACACCCGGCCGGGCCGGGCCGGATCGAAAGCAAACACATAAACGGTCTTGCGCTCCAGGCTGCTCTCGGGCCAGGCATCGAGGTGTGCGCTGTCAGGGTTGGTGCGATGCACGGCGTCCGTGCTGCGCAACGCTACCAGCAACTGATCGGCGCCGGTGTCTATCCATACCGGTGCGGCTAGCAGATCGTCTTCATTCAAGCCGAGCAGCGCCGCCATCTCAGCCTGCGTCAAATTTGCCGGCGCCGTCTTCAGCCCGCCGCTTTGAGGTGCGGTGAGGGTCCAGACATCGCCTTCGGCAGACACTGGAACTACACCGGCCGTGAACTCCAGCGAGAGTGTGTCGCCGGTACTGAAAAGATCGCGCACCACGTGCGCGGTGCCCAAGGTAGGGTGGCCGGCAAACCGCATTTCATAACCGGGCGTGAACACCCGCACGCGGGCAGTGGCGTGCTCCGACGGCAGGATAAACGTGGTTTCCGAGAGATTGAACTGCAGCGCCAGCGCCTGCATGGTGGCGTCGTCCATGCCGCGCGCGTCTTCAAATACGCACAGCTGGTTGCCGCCGAAAGTGGATTCTGCAAAGACATTCAGAAGACGAAAAGAGTAGGAAGGCATGGGAATCCTGCTGAACTGACAAACGTCTTATTCTAGCAGCTAGCCTGCCTTATCGATCCAGCTCATGGTGTTTCAAATACTCCATGTCTTGCAGCGGCGAGGCGCCAAACAGCCGGCGATACTCGCGGCTGAATTGCGACGGGCTTTCATAGCCCACCTTGAACGCCACCGTGGCAGCTTCGATGTTGCCGCTCAGGAGCAGCTTACGCGCCTCCAGCAAGCGTATCTGCTTTTGATACTGCAGGGGACTCATGATGGTGATGGCCTTGAAACGGTGGTGCAGGTTCGACACGCTCATGCTGACAGTCTTGGCCAGCTTCTCGATCTGCATCGGTTCGGCGTAGTTGGTCTTGATCCAGTGAATCGCCTGGTTGACGCCTTTTTCCTGGTAATGGGCCAGCACGGTCTGGCCCAGCACATCGCCGTCTTTGGCAGTGATGAGGCGATACAGGATTTCCTGCTTGACCAGGGGCGCCAGCGCGGCCAGGTCCTTGGGTTTCTTCAACAGCCGCAACAAGCGCAGGAATGCTTCCTGCAACTCGACATCCGATTCCTCCACATATGCGCCTGCGTGCGAGTGAGAATTTTTGGGAATCGAGAGCTTGCTTTCAATAATCTGCGCCGCTATTTCCTTGGCGTCCAGGTCAATCCTTATCCCAAGATAGGGATGTGCAACAGACGCTTCCACTACCTGGCCTGAAATCGGCATATCGATCGCGGACAGCACATAACTACCGCTCCCGTAGTGCGTGATCTCGGTTCCTATCAATACTTTTTTCGTTCCCTGCAGCACCAGGCACATCGACGGCTCCAGCATGCCTCTGCTGAGTTCGGTGGGGCGGGTGAAACGGATGAACGAGAGATAGGGCAGCGCGGTGGGCACGTCATGCTGTTCTTGAGGAATATTTTCGAAATGACTCAGCACCTCCGCCCGCAGGAGGTCCAGCGGGGCGGAGTGGAGCACAGAGATGTTGCCGTTATTGCGTATTTTCATTGCTTGTTTCACCGTGACCCATGACGGCTTTCGGCTCCAGGTAGGCTTCAAGTCCATAGGTACCAAATTCGCGGCCGATGCCCGACTGCTTGAATCCGCCAAACGGCGCTCTTGGTTCATCATACATGCCATTGATGAACACCCGGCCGGCGACGATTTGGGCAGCCACCTTGTTTGCCCTGCCGATGTCGGACGAACTGACGAAAGCGTGCAAGCCATAGACCGTATCGTTCGCGATATCGATGGCTTCCGCTTCGGTTTTATAGCTCAGGATGGCCAGCACCGGCCCGAAAATTTCTTCTTTCGCGATTCTCATGTCCATGGTCACGTTCGTGAACACGGTGGGCTGCACGAAGTACCCCCGTTCCAGGCCGGCCGGATGTCCGGCGCCGCCGACCAGCAGTTCCGCGCCTTCTTCCACGCCCAGCCGGATATAGCGTTGCACCCGGTCATATTGGGTTTGCGTGACCATTGGTCCGATAGCGGTATCGCTGTTGCGCGGATCTCCCACCTGCAAGGCTTGCACCGCTTTTTTCACGAGCAGTTTGACTTCCTCGAGACGGTTTTCAGGAACGATCAGGCGGGTGCCGGCCATGCACGCCTGGCCGCTGTTGACAGTCGCCGCTGCTATTGCAATGGGGATGGCTTTTTCAAGATCGGCGTCATCCAGGATCACGTTCGGCGATTTGCCGCCGAGTTCCAGGGTGACGCGCTTCATGGTGTCCACCGCGCCGCGCGCGATGGTTTTGCCGACATCGGTCGAGCCCGTGAATGAAATCTTGGCAATGTCGGGATGGCGGGTTATTTCCGCGCCCACCGTGGCGCCGCGCCCGGTGACTATGTTGAACACACCGGCCGGCAAACCAGCCGCATGCAGGCACTCGGTGAGCAACTGGGTTTGCAGGGAGCTCAGTTCGCTGGGCTTGATCACTGCGGTGCTGCCGGCGGCAATCGCCATGGCCAGCTTGCTGCAGATGAAACCGTAGTTGGCGTTCCAGGGAGTGATGAGGCCGACCACGCCGAGCGGTTCCAGCACGACTTTGGAGATGCCGACATGCTTGACGAAATCAAAGGTCTTCAACAGTTCTTTTGCCTGGAGAAAGCTGTTGGCCGCACGCTGCGTGGTTGCATTGCTCATGCGGTGCGGGCCGCCGTACTCTTCGATCATGGTTTCCCGCAGTTCGTCCGATCGCGCCGC
>NZ_JAQGLV010000010.1 GCF_028292705.1 Collimonas fungivorans
CGGCTGGCTGGAAAATGAGGTTGACGGTGCCGTCGAACCGGCGCGTGCTGTGCAAGTGATAGGCGGCCGCCAGCAGCATCACGGTATGGCCGTCGTGGCCGCAGGCGTGCATGCGGCCGTCATGCCGCGAGCGATGCGGCATCGTGTTCTCTTCCTGCATCGGCAAGGCATCCATGTCGGCGCGCAGGCTGATCGCACGCCGGCTGTTGCCGTTGCTTAGGGTCGCCACAACGCCGGTTTTCCCGATTCCTCGCGTGACCGCAATGCCCCAGCTTTCCAAGGTGGCGGCAACTTGCTCTGCGGTGCGGTGTTCCTCATATGCCAGTTCCGGGTGGGCATGGATGTCGTGCCGCAAGGCCACCAGCTGGTCGAGATTGGGCAAATCAATAAGTTGCATGGCAGGTCCTTGTGCGATTTCACTCATTAATGAAACAATGAAAACAATGGCGCTGATTATTACAGCTCTTGCCGGAGGATGGGAAGTTCGCGCTTGAAACCACCCAACTTATCTGCAGCGATGCCAAGCTCACGTGCAAAACGGTGGCCTTGATAGACGGCGGCGGCAATGGTGCCGGGGCCGAAGGCGTCGCCGATGGTGCGCAAGCTGCGGTTTCCCGCCGCCGCCAGCTCCTGCCGCCTGCCGGCGAGCTCCTGCGCGAGGTCGTCGGCAGGCAAGCGGGCTGTCACGCTGACCAGTGTGGAGCATGCTATTTCTCGCAGCTTTCCGGTAAGCTGGCATTCGACCGTCGCAGCTTCCTCGCTTAACTGCCTGACGTTGCTGTAGGTATGGACCTCGACGCCCAGCTTCAGCAGGCGGCGCAATATCGCCAGGGCTTCCAGCGTATCGCTGGTCCAGGCCGACACCAGCGCCGCCGGCGTGACCAGGACCACCTGGTTGCCGGCCAGCGCACACTGCTCGGCCAGCAAGCCGCCCATGTAGTAGTGGTCATCGTCAAACACCACCACCGCGCCTTGCGGCAGATGGCCACGCATCAATTCATCCGGAGTCCTGACATTGTGCCGGTCGAAGCCTGGAACCGGCGTCCCGTTGGCGCGTCCTATACCGTCGCGGCGCCAGAAAGAACCGGTGGCCAGCGCGATATGCGCCGCGCCGAATTCAAGCACATCGGCGGCGGCCAGTTTGCTGCCCCGGAAAATATCGACGTTGCTCATGCGCTGCAACTGCGTCACCCGCCAGTCCCTGACCCGCGCCCATTCGCGCAAGCCCGGCAGACCCGATTCCAGCACCACGCGCCCGCCGAGTTCGCTGCCGGCCTCGACCAGCGTCACTTGGTAACCGCGCCTGGCGGCGGCCAGCGCTGCTTCCAGGCCGCAGGGACCGGCGCCGACGACCAGCACCGAACCTTCATCCGCTTTCTCCGGCATGGTTTCCGGATGCCAGCCGCGCCGCCATTCTTCGCCCATGGTGGGATTCTGCGTGCAGCGCAGGTTGGAGTTGCTGTGGTCCGACGATACGCAGATATTGCAGCCTATGCATTCGCGGATTTCATCGATGCGCCCTTCCTCGATCTTGCGCGGCAAGAACGGATCGGCGATCGACGGCCGGGCGGCGCCGATGAAATCGAGAATCCCCCGCCTTACCTGGCTCACCATGGCGTCCGGCGAAGTGAAGCGGCCGACGCCCACTACCGGCTTGGTGGTCAGTTGCTTGACGAAGGACACATACTCCTCCTGGTAACCTTCCTTCTTGAAACGCGAAGTGGCGCTGTCGTTGGCCCAGGAACTCACATTTACATCCCACAGGTCCGGCAGCTCCGCCAGCAGGCTGACCACGTCGCGCCCTTCGGCTTCGCAGGAAACGCCGTCCGGCCCCAGCAACTCATCGACGCCCAGCCGCACCGCCACTGCGCAGCTGTCGCCTACCGCATCGCGCGTATCTTCGATCAGTTCGCGCAGCAGTCGCACCCGGTTCTCGAGCGAACCGCCGTATTCGTCGATCCTGTCGTTCTTGCGCCTTTGCAGGAAATGAAAAGGCAGGGACAGATCGTGCGATGCGTACACGTAGATGACATCGAAACCGGCACGCCTGGCGCGCAGCGCCGCGTCCCGGTGCCAGCGCCGCAATTCGCGAATATCGGCCTTGGTCATGGCGCGCGCCTGCATCGGCGCAGTGCTGGTCACAGGCCGGTGCGAAGGACCCAGCGGGATTTCGCGCGTGGTGAAATTGGCGCTCGACATGCCCTTGTGCAGTAGTTCGATGCCGGCCAGCGAGCCGTGCTCATGGACCGCATCCGCCATCAGCTGCAGTGCGGGAATGTCTTCATCTCCCCACAAACGGCCCTCGTTGAACGGCGAGCAGTCGCTGCTGGGATGGATTTCCACCTCCTCCGTGCACACCACGGCCCAGCCGCCTTCCGCCTTGACCTTGCGCAGCTCGGCCAGGGCGCGCGGCTGAGTCCAGCCCATGCCGTTGCAGTGCGGCACCTGGAAGAAACGGTTCCTGGCCGTGACCGGACCGATCTGCACCGGCTCAAACAAAATATCAAAACGGGAATCACGCATGCAAGCTGCCCTCAATGAGATTCGATGCCACCGATTGGTGACAACAACATCGCTCTCTCTATTGCAGCTTTTATGCCAAACCAGAACCCAAGGTAAGCGTCTGATTTATTGGAAGAATATTTTTCGCAGCGGATGCCGGTTATTCGTCGGCTTAACGGAAAATTGACGAATTGACAAAACTTCTTCATCCTCTTGTCCATGACCCGATCATGGAGCGCCTCCCTTGGATACTGAACTAGCCAGCGCACTGGCGATTTTTTCCCAGCTGTTCGACGCGATGCCGCAGCCGGTCGCCATCATCGACAACGAGGGCAACTATGTTTATTACAACCAGGAGAGCGCGAAGATAGACGCCTATCCTGCCGAGCGCGCGGTCGGCCATCCACTGCTCGATATTTATCCTGCCATGGATGCGGAAAGCAGCACCTTGCTGCAGGCCCTGCATCGCGGCAAGCGCTACACCGGAGCCTTCCAGGCCTTTGTCAATGCGCAAGGCCGGCTGGTGCAGCAGATCCATACCACCTTGCCCTTGCTGAACCGGCGCGGCACGATTGTCGGCGCCGTCGAAATCGCGCGCGACCTGGCCGATGCCGGCAACGACGACGGCGGCTCAGCCATCGCTTCAAGCAATCCGGAGGCATACCGGCATGGCATCGTCAGCCAAGACCCCGCCATGCAGGTCTTGATACGCCAGGCTGAAGCGCTTGGCAAGGCCGGCGTCAACGTGCTGGTATGCGGCGAGACGGGAACCGGCAAGGAGCTCTTCGCGCGCCTGTTGCACCAGTCCAGCCAGAGAGCTGGCGCGCCGTCGCCGTCGCCATTTGTAGTGCTGAATTGCGCGGCGATTCCGGAGACCTTGTTTGAAAGCACCCTGTTCGGCACGGCTCGCGGCGCCTTCACCGGCGCCCAGGAACGGCAGGGTTTGATCGAAACGGCGAATTCGGGAACCTTGTTCCTCGATGAATTGAATTCCCTGCCCTGGTCGGTGCAAGGCAAGCTGCTGCGGGTTCTGCAGGATGGCATATTCAGCCGGGTCGGCAGCAACAAGGAGATCCAGGCCGACCTGCGCGTCATCGCCGCGGCCAACGAAACGCAGCAGGAAATGCTCGAGGCCAGGAAGCTGCGTCCCGACCTGCTGTACCGGCTGAACATCGGACAGTTGTCGATTCCGCCGCTCAGGGAACGGCGCGACGACATCCCGCTGCTGGCAGAGGCGTTCCTGCACAAGCATCGCGGCGTCGCCGGCGGCCGGGTCAAGCGGATCGCCCCTACCGCCATGCGGCAGCTGCAGGCTTGCCGATGGCCAGGCAATGTCCGCATGCTGGAAAACGTCATGCAGCGCAGCCTGATTTTCTGCGAAACCGGCGACGAACTCCAGGCTATCTGGATAGGAGAGGATGCGGCCGATACCCGGCCTGGGCACAGCGCGCCGGCGGAACCGGTGCCGGACACGCAAGGCCAAGGCTGCAGCCTGTCGCTGGAAGAGCAGATTTCATCTTACGAAAAAACGCTGCTGATAGGTTTGCTCAAGGAGCATGCCAGCCTGTCCGAAGTCGCACGACGTTGCGCCATCCCGCGTGCGACCCTGCAGTACAAACTCAAGAAACACAACATCACGCTGCATCGCAGCGCCTCCTGAATCCCGGTCAGCTGATTTCCTCCAGCCGATGGCAAGCCACGAGCCTGTCATCGAACGGACGCAGCACAGGCACTTCTTGCCGGCAGCGCTCGATCGCATGCGGGCAGCGGTTATTGAAGCTGCAGCCCGGCGGCGGCGCCAGCGGCGACGGCAGCTCTCCCGGCAGCATCATCTTTTGCTGCCGCTGCGCCGGATCTATGCGCGGAGTGCTGGCCAGCAAAGCCTTGGTGTAAGGATGCAAGGGACGGCTGAACACCTGTTCTTTGCTGCCATGCTCTACCGTTTTACCGAGGTACATGACCAGCACGTCATCAGCGATGTGTTCCACCACCGACAGGTTGTGGGAGATGAACAGATAGGCGACGCCGCTGGCTTGCTGCAGGTCCATCAGCAGGTTCAGCACCTGCGCCTGGATCGAGACGTCGAGGGCGGAAACCGGCTCATCGGCCACAATCACTTTCGGATCCAGCATCAGCGCGCGCGCGATCGCCACCCGCTGGCGCTGGCCGCCGGAGAACATGTGCGGATAACGGCCATAGTGTTCCGGCCGCAAGCCGACCTTGGCCATCATCGCCTGCGCCTTGTCAGCACGCTCCTTGCCGCTGAGCCGGGTATTGATGATCAGCGGCTCTTCCAGCATCTGCCCGACTTTCTTGCGCGGATTCAGGCTGGCGTAGGGATTCTGGAACACCATCTGCACCAGCGGCCTCACCCGTTTCAGGGTAGCGTGGTCGGCATCGGCGATATTGGCGCCGTCCATCCACAGCTCGCCGCCGGTAGGCGGCTCGATCATCGTGATCTGGCGCGCCAGGGTCGATTTGCCGCAGCCGGACTCGCCCACCACCGCCAGCGTCCTGCCCGGCTGCAAGGTGAACGAGATGCCGTCCAGGGCGCGCGCCGTGGCCTTCGGCTTGAACAGGCCTTGCGATACGCTGTAATGCTTGACCAGGTTTTTTGCTTCGAGCAAAACCACCGGATTGGCGATTGTTTCCATATTCGAATTCATCATCATGCAGTCCCACTGCTCAGCATCAAGTCGGGTGTCTTGCGGGAGATTTCCGACCAGCCGTTAGTCGGCTGGCCCGCAAGGTCCAGCGGAAAATGGCAGCGCACCTGTTCCTGCGCCGCTCCCAGCAACTCCGGTCGTTCCTGGCGGCAGCGGTCCTGCGCATACGCGCAACGCGGGCTGAGCAGGCAACCGGTGGGCCTGTCGTACTGGCCGGGCACCACACCGGGAATGGTTTGCAGGCGTGCGCGGCCGATATTGTGCTCGGGCAGCGCCGCCAGCAGCGCCTGAGTGTAAGGATGCCGGGGTCCGTTGAAGATATCCGGCACGCGGCCGGTTTCCACTACCTGCCCCGCGTACATCACCACTACCCGCTGCGCGGTCTGGGCCACCACGCTCAGGTCATGGGTGATCAGCATCAGCGCCATGCCGCGGTCGCGCTGCAGCTGCAGCAAGAGCTCCAGCATCTGCGCCTGCACCGTGACGTCCAGCGCCGTGGTCGGTTCGTCCGCAATCAACAGACGCGGATTGCAGGCGATCGCAATCGCCACCATCACGCGCTGGCTCATGCCGCCCGACAATTGATGCGGATACGCGTCCAGGCGCCGTTCCGGATCGGGGATATCGACCTGCTTGAGCAGGGCCAGCGCCTTGGCGCGCAATTCTTTCTTGGAACCGCCCTGGTGCACGCGCAGGGTTTCAATCAGCTGGTACGCGACGGTAAAGGACGGGTTGAGGCTGGTCATCGGATCCTGGAAGATCATCGCGATGTCCTTGCCCAGCATGCTGCGCCTTTCCTTTTCCGGCATTTTCAGCAGGTCGCGGCCGTCGAACGCCATGCGCTCGCCTTTGACGCGGCCCGGGTAGTCGATCAGTCCCATCAGCGCCAGCGAAGTAACGCTCTTGCCGGAGCCGGACTCGCCGACGATGCCCACCACTTCGCCGGCTTCGACGCTCAGGTCGAGGCCGTCGACCGCGGTGAACGGTGATGCTGCCGAGCCGAATTCGACCCGCAGCTGGTTAATTTCTAACAGTGCCATGATGAATCTCTCGCCTTATCGTTTCAGTTTCGGGTCGAGCGCATCGCGCAAGCCGTCACCCATCAAATTGAACGCCAATACCGAGATCAGGATCGCCAGGCCGGGGAACGCCACGACCCACCAGGCGCTCTGGATGAATTCCATGGCGCTGGCCAGCATCGAGCCCCATTCCGGCGTCGGCGGTTGTGCGCCCATGCCGAGGAAACCGAGCGCGGCCGCATCCAGGATGGCGGAAGAGAAACCGAGCGTGGCTTGCACGATCAAGGGCGCCAGGCAGTTGGGCAGGACGCAGTTGAACATGATGCGCAAGGTGCCGGCGCCGGCGATGCGCGAGGCGCTGACATAATCGCGCGACATCTCGCCGATCACCGCGGCGCGCGTCTGCCGCGCATAGTGCGGCAGCATCACCACGGCAATCGCATACATCGCATTCATCAGCCCCGGCCCGAGGATGGCGACCACGGCGATCGCCAGCAGCAAGCTCGGCAAGGCCAGCATGATATCCATCAGGCGCATGATGGCGATTTCCACCAGGCCTCGGAAATAACCGGCCAGCAGGCCGAGCAGCACGCCGGTGGTGAGCGACAGCGAAATCGACACCAGGCCGATCAGCAGCGACAGGCGCACGCCGTGGATCAGGCGCGACAGCATGTCGCGTCCGACCGGATCGGTGCCGAGCAGGAACTGGCTGCTGCCGCCTGCCTGCCATACCGGCGGCACCAGGGTCGATTGGCGGAACTGTTCGATCGGCGAATGCGGTGCGATCACGTCGGCGAACAAGGCCGCCAGCACCATGGCGATGATGATGGCGAGACCGATGACGGCGCCGCGGTTCTGGCTGAAATAGCCCCAGAATTCACGCAGCGGATGCGGCGGCGCGGCCAGCCTGGATGGCGTTTGCACGGCAGGTTTGACTTCGGGCGTAACAGTAGCGTTGTTCATGAGCGATGGCGAATACGTGGATTGATCACGCCGTACAGCAGGTCGACGGCCAGGTTGACGAGGATGATGGTGATCGCCGACAGCAGGATCCCGCCCTGAACCACCGGATAATCGCGCCGCTGGATCGCCGCCACCAGCCACTTGCCGATGCCGGGCCAGGAAAAGATGGTTTCTGTCAGGATCGCGCCGGCCAGCAAGGTGCCGACCTGCAGGCCGACCACTGTCACCACCGGAATCAGGGCGTTGCGCAGAGCATGCACAGCCACCACCCGGGTCCGCGAAAGTCCTTTGGCGCGCGCGGTGCGCACATAATCTTCGCGCAAGACTTCCAGCATGGCCGAGCGCGTCATGCGCGCAATCACGGCCAGCGGAATGGTGCCGAGGGCGATGGTAGGCAGGATCAGGTGCGACAGCGCGGACTTGAACGCGCCGCTGTCGTCCGACAGCAGGCTGTCGATCAGCATGAAACCGGTCACCGGCGGCACGTCGAACAGGATATCGATGCGGCCCGAGACAGGAGTCCAGCCCAGGGTTACGGAAAACAGCAGGATCAGCAGCAGCGCCCACCAGAACACCGGCATCGAATAGCCGGTGAGCGAAGCGCCCATCACGGAATAATCCAGCACGGTGTTGCGTTTCAGGGCGGCCAGTATGCCGGCCGGCATACCGATGATCAGCGCAAAAAGTATCGCGCAGAAAGACAGCTCCAGCGTCGCCGGGAACAGCGTCTTGAATTCGCTCAGCACCGACGTGTGGGTCATGATCGACATGCCGAGGTCGCCCTTGAACAGGTTGCCCAGGTAGTTGAAGTACTGCATGTAGATCGGCTGGTCGAGGCCCAGGTCGTGCGCCATTTGCGCGTAGCGGGCCGGGTCCATGCCGCGCTCGCCGGTCATGGCTTCGACGGCGTTGCCTGGTATGAGGTGTATCAGTAAAAACACCAGCAGCGTGATGCCGAGAAAGGTCGGAATGACCAGACCGACACGGCGCAGGAGAAATCCAAACATTGGCGTTACCTGTTCGATGAAAGATGACAGCAACAGCGCTGTCGATTGCTAGCGGTAAATTTAAGCCGCTCCCTGCTTCCTGCAGCGAGCGGCTTAATCAGAACAAAACCATGACCGTGCTTATTTGGCCAGGTCAACCTTTTCGAAGTGGTGATGCGCGAACACTGCCATCTTGAAGCCGATCACTTCCTTGCGCACCGGCGTGAAACGCACCGAGTGGGCCAGGTCTATCCATGGCGCTTCTTCATGCAGGATCACCTGGGCCTGTTCGTACAGCTTGGCGCGTTCGTCCTGTTTCGGCGTCAGCTTGGCTTTCTGGATCAGCGCTTCGTAGTCCTTGTTGCACCAGCGCGCGGTATTGCCGCCGCCCTTGACGCCTTCACAGCCCAGCAGCGGCGCAAAGAAATTGTCCGGGTCGCCGTTGTCGCCCGACCAGCCGAACATCATCGAGTGCTGGTCGCCCTGCTTGCTGCGCTTCAGGTACTCGGTCCATTCGTAGGTAGTGAGCTTGGTCTTGACGCCGATCTTCGCCCAGTCGGCCTGAATCAGCTCGGCCATGCGCTTGCCGTCCGGATTGTAGGGACGAGTGACCGGCAGGTACCACATCTCGACTTCGACGCCGTTCGGGTAGCCGGCCTTGGCCAGCAATTCCTTGGCCTTGACCGGATCGTAGGTGTAGTCCTTGATCTTGTCGTTATAGCCCCATAGCGTAGGCGGGATCGGGTTCTTGGCCGGGACGCCGGCGCCCTGGTAAACGGTCTTGAGGATGGTCTGCTTGTCGACCGCCATGTTCAGCGCCTGCCGCACCAGCTTGTTGTCGAACGGCTTTTTCTCGACATTGAACGAGATGTAGCCCACGTTCAAGCCCGGCTTGGTCATCATGGTGATGGCCGGATCGGCTTTCATCAATTCGATGTCGGCCGGTTTCGGGTACGCCATTACCTGGCACTCGTTGGCCTTGAGCTTGGCGTAGCGCACCGAAGCGTCAGGGGTGATGGCATAGATCAGGTTGTCCAGTTTCGGACGGCCGCCCCAGAAAGCATCGTTGGCCTTGTAGCGGATCACGGCGTCCTTCTGGTAAGAGACGAACTGGAACGGTCCGGTGCCGATAGGCTCGCGGTCGATCACTTCAGGTGTGCCGGCCTTCTTCATGTTGTCGGCATATTCGGCCGACAGGATGGACGCGAAATCCATGCCCAGGTCAGCGATGAACGGCGCTTCCGGATGTTTCAGCTTGAACACGACAGTGTTGTCGTCGACTTTTTCCACCTTGTCGATGATCTTGTCCATGCCCATGTCCAGGTAGTAGCCGAAGCTCTGGCCGGCGGCCAGCTTGTGATACGGATGGCTGGCGTCGCCCATGCGGTTGAACGAGAACAGCACGTCGTCGGCGTTGAAATCGCGGGTCGGCTTGAACTTGGCGCTGCTGTGGAACTTGACGCCCTTGCGCAGCTTGAACGTGTAAGTCAGGCCGTCATCCGACACGGTCCACGATTCCGCCAGGCCCGGGACCGGCTTGGTGGTGCCCAGTTCGAATTCGACCAGGCGGTTGTACATCGGCACCGACGATGCATCAAAGGTGGTGCCGGTAGTGAACAGCTGCGGATTGAAACCCTCCGGGCTGCCTTCCGAGCAAAACACCAGGGTCTTGGCCGCCGCCGCATAACCGGCAGTGGCGCACAGGACGGCTAGCAGCGCCGCCTTGGCGATCAATTTTCTTTTCATCATAGGTCTCTTTCCTTAGGTTATGGTGAAACTGATGCATTTAACAACGATTCACAAGGGGAACACAAGTTTGAATGTAAAACGCCTGCCGTAACTCTGAATCAAGCCACCACCTAAGCCGCCATCAAGGCTTCGATCTCGGCGCAGGTTTTGGGAATGGCCGGGCCCAGCACTCTTGCACCCGATTCAGTCACCAGCACGTCGTCTTCAATCCGGATGCCGCCGAAACCCATGTGTTCGACAAATTTCTCGTAGTTGATCAACGTGCTATGGCGCGCTTCCGCTTGCCAGCGCTGGATCAGGGCCGGGATGAAATAGATGCCCGGCTCCACCGTCACCACCATGCCTGCCTGCAGCGGCTTGGCCAGGCGCAGGTTGCGCAGACCGAACAGTTCGCTGCGGCTGACGCTGGCGTCGTAGCCGACCCGGGTCTCGCCCAGGCCTTCCATATCGTGCACGTCCAGGCCCATCTGGTGACCCAGCCCGTGCGGGAAACAAATCGCGTAAGCGCCGGACTCCACCACCTGCTCCGGTGTGCCGTTAAAAAAACCGAACCTGGCCATGGCGGCAACCATGTGACCGGCAGCCTGCTTGTGGACTTCCAGATAAGAGACGCCCGGCCGCATGGCGCTGATGGCGAGCTGCTGCGCGGCCAGCACGATTTCGTACAAGCCGCGCTGGCGTTCGCTGAAACGGCCGCCGACCGGAAAGGTGCGGGTGATGTCGCTGG
>NZ_JAQGLV010000101.1 GCF_028292705.1 Collimonas fungivorans
CCGACATCGGTGCGCCCTCGACCTTGGTGGCGATGCCGATGCGCGACCACATCTGGGCGATGGTTTGCGCGATTTTCTCGTCGTTGATGTAGCGGTTGTTCGGCGTATGCAGGGTCAGGCCGAAACCATTGGGCTATCCGGCTTCAGCCAGCAATTTTTTCGCCGCTTCAGGATCGTATTTAGGTGGCTTCAGATTCGGATTGTGGCCGAACAGGGCCACCGGCACCAGGTTGATGGTCGGCTCGGACAAGCCTTCCATGACCCGGTCGCGAATCGCATCGCGGTTGATGGCGATCGACAATGCGCGGCGCACGCGTACATCCATCAGCGGATTCTTGTCCAGCGGCTGGCCATCCTTGTCGGTGACGAACGGCGATTTCTCGCGGCGGGTATCCGGGTACAGGTAGATCACGCGGTGCGAGACCTTGGAATAAAAGCTCAGGCCCTTGTCCGCCCGGACTTTCGCCAGGTCCGGCGTCGGCACGTTTTCGATCGCCTGTACATCGCCTGCCAGCAGCGCCGCCAGGCGGGTTGCGTCGTTCGGGATGAAACGCAGGGTGACCTTGCTCCAGGCCGGTTTCTTGCCCCAGTAATCGTTATTGCGCTCCAGCTCTATGCGGTCGTCG
Source organism: Collimonas fungivorans (assembly GCF_028292705.1). Taxonomy (GTDB): domain Bacteria; phylum Pseudomonadota; class Gammaproteobacteria; order Burkholderiales; family Burkholderiaceae_D; genus Collimonas; species Collimonas fungivorans_B. The sequence continues at coordinate 627 of NZ_JAQGLV010000101.1, forward strand.
CGCTGGAACCTGACGAACTTGAAAGGACCGGTGCCTATCATGCCCTTGCCGCTGGCGAAGTCGTCGCTGCTCAGGCCCTGGGTCGCTTTCTTCGATACGATGTAGATCGAAGTCAGGTCGGCCAGCAGCAACGGATACGGCTCTCTGGTCGTCAGCTGGATGGTGTAGGGATCGATGATTTTCTTGTTGATGATGGCTTTGGTATAGGTATCGAATTTTCCCGGGCTGCCGACGATTGTGGCTGGCCGGTCCAGCGACCAAGCGACGTCTTCCGCCGTCAGCGGACTGCCGTCGTGGAACTTGGCGCCTTTGCGCAACTTGAATTCCCATGTCAGGTTATTCACCAGGGTCCAGGATTCGGCCAGCGCTGGAATGATGTGGCTGTCGGCATCCATCGCCACCAGCTGCTCGAAGATGTGGTCGGAAACGTTGATGTTGGGAAACAAATTATAGAAGTGCGGATCCATCGAAGTCGGCGGAGAACTCATCGCCAGTTTGAATTCCTGCGCTGCGGCAGGAGGCGCTACGGAAGCAAACAACAGCAGGCAGGAAGCCGCCTGTAATACACACAATCCCATTCTTGGCCATGACATCAGACGCATAATGCTCTCCTGTGAATGAACACCGACGGACCGTGTAGGCGTAATATACACATTCTGGACGTTACGCCATTCACCATTTTTGTAGGCAAAAGGCGTGCCACATAGGGGCCTGTTAGGAATCAATTTGGGAGATGCGTTCAAACCAAAACGTGTGCTGGCAAGGCGCGTGGCGTAGCAGGGGCTGGTTGCCCCTGCAAGCCATGCAACGCAGTCCAGCGCACGTTTTGGTTTGAACCCGGAGGGAACGGGTCATAGGCGTCGCATGCCGTTGTTGCAACTCCTTGCCGTAGCACCTCTACGTCGCGTCGTTGCGCCTAGGCATGCGACGCCTATGACCCGTTCGCACTCCCAAATTGATTCCTAACAGGCCCTAGGAGCACAACATGAATTTGATTGATCCCATTATCGCCTTCCAGGCAGAATTGCAGGCTATCCGACGAGATCTGCACGCACATCCCGAACTCAACTACGAAGAAAAGCGGACCTCCGATGTGGTCGCCCGCAAACTCACCGAATGGCAGATTCCGATAGTGCGCGGCCTCGGCGTCACCGGCGTGGTCGGCATCGTGAAAAATGGCAGCAGCAACCGCGCCATCGGCCTGCGCGCCGATATGGATGCCTTGCCGATGCAGGAATTGAATACCTTCCCGCATGCCTCCCAACATCAGGGCAAGATGCACGCTTGTGGACATGACGGCCACACGGCGATGCTGCTTGGCGCTGCCCATCACCTGGCGCAGCACCGCAATTTCGACGGTACCGTATACCTGATTTTCCAGCCGGCGGAAGAAGGCGGCGGCGGCGCGCAGCGCATGATCGACGACGGTTTGTTCGAGCAGTATCCGATGGAAGCGGTGTTCGGCATGCATAACTGGCCGGGCATGCCGGCCGGCAGCTTCGGCGTGACGCCAGGCCCGATGATGGCCTCCAGCAATGAGTTCGAGGTGATCGTCAAAGGCAAGGGCTCGCACGCCGCGCAGCCGCATAAAAGCATAGACCCTGTCATGGTCGCGGTGCAGATTGCGCAGAGCTGGCAGACCATTGTCTCCCGCAATATCAATCCGAACGATCCGTCGGTCCTGTCGGTGACGCAGATCCATAGCGGCAGCGCCACCAATGTGATTCCCGACGAAGCGACGCTGATCGGCACCGTGCGGACTTTTTCGGTGGCGGTGCTGGACGTGATCGAAACGCGCATGCGGGAAATCGCGCAACATACCGCGGCCGCTTTCGGCGCCGAAATCGAGTTCAAGTTCCACCGCAATTATCCGCCGCTGGTGAACCATGCCAAGGAGACTGCATTTGTCGTCGAAGTGCTGCAGGCAATGGTCGGCAACGGCAATGTCAATCCGCAGGTGGAGCCCACCATGGGCGCCGAGGATTTTGCCTTCATGCTGCAGAACAAGCCGGGCTGTTATGTCTTCATCGGCAACGGCGAAGGCGCTCACAGGGATGGTGGCCATGGCCTCGGTCCTTGCAACCTGCACAACGCCAGCTACGACTTCAACGACGATCTGCTGCCGATCGGCGCCAGCTACTGGGTCAATCTCGCAGAAACTTATCTGAAGAAGATGTAGTCGCCGCGCTGCCCTCTGGCCTTGGCGCCAGGGCAGCCCTTCTCGCTTCGCGTCCCGATCCATCCTTTTTTTTTCATTCATCATGCTCATGAATCAAATTGAAATCGCCTACGACCAGCCTATGCAATTGGGCGAGTGCCCGCTGTGGCATGCCGGCGAAGCTGCACTGTACTGGGTCGACATCTCGGCCATGCAGGTGCACCGGCTGCGGCCTGCCGACGGCGTCCACGCCATGTGGCAGCTGCCTGCCGAACCCGGCTGCATCGGCCGGCATGCGGGCGGCGGCCTGGTCGTCGCCATGCGTAGCGGCGTGGTCCACCTGAACACCGACAGCGGTGAGCTCACGCACATCGCCGATGCGCCTTACGACACTGCCACTGCGCGTTTTAACGATGGCCGTTGCGACGCCGCCGGCCGCTTCTGGGCCGGCACCATCTATGAACCGCGCGACCACGCCGGCGCTCAGCTGTACGCCATTGAAAAGGATAAAGTACGACCTGCGGGCAATCCGGTGACGGTGTCCAACGGCCTCGGCTTCAGCGGCGACAGCCGTACGCTGTATCATAGCGACACCACGGCGCACCGGATCTGCAGCTACGAGTTTGATTTGGAGCACGGGGTAATCGGTGCTGGCCGGGTGCTGAAACAGTTCGCCATGGACAAGAGCGCTGCCGACTATGGCGGCCGCCCCGACGGCGCTGCGGTCGATAGCGAAGATGCCTATTGGTGCGCGATGTATGAGGGTGGCAGGCTGTTGCGTTTGTCGCCCGCGGGCGAGCTGCTGCAGGAAGTGATCTTGCCGCTACGCTGCCCGACCATGATGGCGTTCGGCGGCGCCGATTTGCGTACGCTGTATATCACCAGCGTGAGTGAAAAGCGCGGCGCTGCTGAGCTTGAAAAGTATCCCGCATCCGGCTGCATCCTGTCGCTGCGGGTAGATGTGCCTGGCCGGATTGAACCGGCTTACATTGCCTGAACCGGGACAAGGATTCACAGTTTTACGACAGGAATTGCCCGTAGTTCGGCAACAATCCCGGTTTTCGACTATTCTTTAGGGCTGTAGCTGCGCGCCGCGGGGAGTTGCATATGCGGTCAGCGCCGCCTTCCATTTGAATATGGCGACGACTTGTTTCGCTTTTTTATTTTTACGTTCGAAAGTCTTTCATGCAAAAAAAACATACCGGACTCAAACTCTTGGCCGCAGCCGGCCTGCTGGCAGGCGTTCACTCAACCAGCTTCGCCGTGGACTCCGCGTCCTTCGAACTCGGCACCGGGAACAAGAGCCAGCTGGCTCGGGTTGCCGCGCAATGGAACTGGAACACGGCCTTGTGGCAAGGCAGCAGCACCCAACTCGGCGGCTACTGGGACTTGAGCCTGGCTGAATTCCGCCAGAACCAGTACCAGAATGTCCCTGGCCAGAAGAAAAACCTGACCGATATCGGCTTCACGCCGGTGTTCCGTTTCCAGGCCAACGATAAAAAGGGCCTGTATGGCGAAGCCGGTATCGGCGTGCATCTGATGTCGCATCTGTATGACAACAACAGCCGCCGTTTTTCCACCGCTTTCGAGTTTGGCGACCACATCGGCACCGGCTATGTGTTCAGCAACGGCCTGGATATCGGCCTCAAGCTGCAGCATTTCTCCAATGGCGGCATCAAGAAACCGAACAGCGGCGCAAACTTCGCTGTGCTGCGGGTAGCTTATCCGTTCTAAGTCAGGTTTTTGATCCAGATACAGGAAAGCCGGTCGCGCAAGCTGACCGGCTTTTTTTCGCCTGATGATTCAGGTAGTTGATTGGAGCAATACGGGAAACGAAGGTATGGGGCCTGCCGCAAAACCATACGCGCAAAGCAAAAACCCTCTGCAGTTGTCTGCAGAGGGTTTTTTAATAAAAGCCTGACGATGACCTACTTTCACACTGGTTGCAGCACTATCATCGGCGCAAAGTCGTTTCACGGTCCTGTTCGGGA
>NZ_JAQGLV010000134.1 GCF_028292705.1 Collimonas fungivorans
ACCTTCGACTCGGATATCACTGCTGCCATTGCTCCTCCTGTTATCGGTTATCTGCCGCCGCAATACCTCTTGCATTGCTTCAGCTTGATGCCATCTTAGCCAGCTCATATAGAGGACGGCATTGACCTTGGTCAAGTTTTCACGCATCATCTTCGTAGCTGTCGACCATCCCTTAAAACACCTACATGACCCTCATAGAAAACCACCCAGAGAAAAACATCATTCGTGTTCAGCTCAGGCAAAATAATGTTTTAAAAGACTTGGACGAGAGCGAAATGCTCGAGTTGGAATCACATTTGATCGTAGTGGATGGTGGTAAAGGAGAAATTCTGCTGCACCAGGGCATCCATGAGATGGAGCAATATTTCATCCTGGACGGCATACTCAAGCGCGTAGTGACAAATCAGCAAGCCAAGGAAATGATCCTGCGCTTCGCCGACGAGCGCGACATGGAGACCAGTTACGCCGCATGGCGCCTGAAAACGCCGACGCCCTACAGCATCGTCTGCGTATCCAAGGCGCGGGTTGCCAAACTGCCATTGCAGCAATGGGCGGCGTTCATGGACAAGCACCCGAAACTGAAGCATGCCTTCGAATACGAAGTAATGCGCCTGATGAGCGAAATCATGGCGCACACCATCACCCTGCACCTGCTGGATGCGCCGGGCCGCGTGCACCGTTTCTTGCGCAAGCATCCGGATCTCTATGACCGCATGCCGAAAAAAGAACTTGCGACCTACCTGAATATTTCCCCCGAGACCCTGAGCCGGCTGAAACACCAGGGAAAAATCTAAAAGCAGCCAGCATCGTGTATACACTGCGTATACACGATGGCTCCCAAACGCCGAATCCGGCCGTTATAACCGCCCAACCTGGTCAAATCGACCGAATACTGTTGTATTCCTGGCAGATCTTCTTATATTGCAGCGCAAGATATTGACAGATGACATACCTGTTATTGGATAATGTCATTAGAAAAGTCATTATTGAAAATATATAATGCAAAGCAGCATAAGAGATTCTTACTTTGACAGGAGTACTACCGTGACTACAGCAACCAACAGCTACACCCCGGCAAGCAGCACTGGTTTTTCCGCAAAAGTGGCAGGCATCGCCTATGCTGTAGCCGCGACCCTTCTGGCAGTCGACCTGCGCGAGTCCCTCGACGCAGCAACTACCGGCGACAAGACAGACGCCACCTACACCTGGGGCCTGTAATTCCCGGTGCTGCAAGGTCACCCTGGTGACGCCTGCAGATGTAGCAAAAAACAGCCGATCATTGATCGGCTGTTTTATTTTTGGCAGCCGATTCAAAGCTCCCGGCAATCTTCCACGACGCCGCTCCCGCGCCGCAACATAATATAGATATCCGGTCAGGTTATATCACCAGGTAAAACCTAGGTCTAATTAAGAAAAAATGCGCAGGAAGATTGAGCCTGATCAATGCGCGGCCCGTGACATCTTCGTAGACTGATCCGATTGCCAACTACCGGGATCGGACTCCATGCGCGCCATCAACATCACCGCCTTCGGCGGACCAGAAGTCTTGCAGGTAAGCGAACAGCCTGTGCCGGCCTTCAAGGCCGGCGAACTGCTGATCAAGGTGCAAGCCGCCGGCGTCAACCGTCCAGACGTATTGCAGCGCGCCGGCCATTATCCGGTGCCGCCCGGCGCTTCTGCCTTGCCCGGCCTGGAAATCGCAGGAGAAATTGTCGACGGCGACTTCAGCAATACCGGATGGCGCAAAGGCGACTTGGTCTGCGCGCTGGTCCAGGGCGGCGCGTATGCCGAGTACTGCACGGCGCCGGCGGCGTTGTGCCTGCCGGTGCCGGCTGGCTGGAGCGTGCTGGAAGCGGCGTCGCTGCCGGAAACCTTTTTTACCGTATGGAGCAATGTATTCGACCGCTGCCATCTGGCGCCAGGCGAAACCTTGCTGGTCCAGGGCGGCACTTCCGGCATCGGCGTCGCTGCGATCCAGATCGCCGCCGCGCTCGGGCATCGGGTATTCGCCACCGCCGGTTCCGATGAAAAATGCCGGGCCTGCAAAGTGCTGGGAGCGGAACGCGGCATCAATTACCGTACGGAAGATTTTGTCGAAGTAGTCAAAACCGCCACCCAAGGCAAAGGCGTGGATGTGATTCTCGACATGGTGGCGGGCGATTATATCCAGCGTGAACTGAACTGCCTGGCGGACGACGGCAGGCTGGTGTTCATCGCCATGCTTGGCGGCGCCAAGGCAAACGTCCATTTCGGCCAGGTCCTGCTGCGCCGGCTGACGGTCACCGGATCAACCTTGCGCCCCAGGCCAGTGGCGTTCAAGGCTGCCATTGCCAGCCAGCTGCAGGCGCATGTCTGGCCGTTGCTGGAGAGCGGGAAAATCAAGCCGGTCATTTTCCAGACCTTCCCGCTCGAACAGGCTGCGCAAGCGCATGCACTGATGGAAAGCAATGCGCATATCGGCAAGATCATGCTTTCGTTATGACAGATTGAGCGGAACAGGCAGATGCAAGCGCGGGATGGCGTCAAACGCCATCCCGCGTGCTGACCCAGGACTAGCGCTTCACCGCGGCCGCGCCATGCGAATCGAACCCGGATGAATAGGCCGGCACGCCTTTATCCACCCAGCGCTTGCGCATCGGCGCCAGTATGAACTTGGCGACCAGGCCGGCGCCGATGGTGGTGATGGAGGCAGCCAGGAATACCCGGTTCCAGGCGCCGCCCGCGGACAGCACCGAAGTCAGCGGCACCAGCAAGGCTGCGGTGCCTTTCGCGGTGTAGAGCGTACCCGCGTTGCCGGCGGCGAACTTGCTGCCGAAGGTATCGGCGCAGATCGCTGGGAAGATCGAAAATATCTCGCCCCAGAACAGGAACACCAAGGCTGCAAACAGCATGAAGGCATACGGGTTATGGCCGTATTCCATCAATCCCAGCAAGGCCAGGCCTTCGCCTATGAAGACAATGAACATGGTGTTTTCACGGCCGATCTTGTCGGAGATGAACCCACACAGCGGCCGTGTGAAGCCATTGCAAAGATTATCGATGGAAAGCGTCATGGTGAGCAACGGCAGGGTCACGCCCAGCATCGTCATCGGCAGCTTGGCGATGCCGAAATCCTTGGCGATCGGCGCCAGCTGCGCAGTGGCCATCAGGCCGCCGGCGGCGACGGCGACGAACAGCACGTAGATCAGCCAGAACACCGGCGTCTTGATCATCTGTCCAGCCGTGTAGTCGATTTTTGTCATGGTGATCTTCTTCGATACCACCACGCCCTTGGGCGGCACCGGCCTCACCATCAGCAAGGCCAGCAGGAATATGCACACGCCTTGCAGGATGCCGAAGAACAGGAAAGCCCGTTCGTAGCCGGACGACTGGATCATGTTGGCGATCGGGATCACCGTCACCGCGGCGCCGGCGCCGAAGCCGGCGGCGGTCAGGCCTGCCGCCAAGCCGCGGCGGTCCGGAAACCATTTCAGCGCATTGCCGACGCATGTGCCGTACACGCAGCCGGCGCCTATGCCTGCAATGATCGCGGCGGCATACAGTTCGATCAGGTTGGTCGCCATCGAATTGATCACCCATCCGGCGCCGGCAAACAGCGCACCCATGGCAATCACCGGGCGCGGGCCGAATTTGTCGACCAGCCAGCCTTCGATCGGCACCAGCCAGGTTTCAGTCACGATGAAAATGGAAAACGATAATTGAATTGCTGCCTGGCCCCAATGATGTTTGGCGTCCATGGGGTTGACGAACAATGTCCAGGCATATTGCAGATTGGCGACCAAGCCCATGCAGATGATGCCGATAATCAGTTGAATCCAACGATTAGGAGCTCGCTTGGCGTTACTGGTGTCCATGTATCTTGTCTCCTGA
>NZ_JAQGLV010000152.1 GCF_028292705.1 Collimonas fungivorans
TGTGGCGCGCCGGCCGCGAGGCTTCGGTATCGTGGCTGGGCCTGCTGGCGATTCCAAAACGCTATTTCGTCGACCTGCACCATGTGGTGGCGCGCGATCCCTACATCGCCCGCACCCACGTGGCGACTGCCGGCGGTGCGATTGCGGCGATGGCGCTGGTAGCCGTCAATTACGGCTTGATGCTGTATGCCTCGGCTTTGAATACGGCGATCGGCCTGTTCGCACTGGTCATGCTGGTTGGCGTGCTGTTCGTCTGGCACCGGCGCCGCACGCCGCCGGCACGCCTGTCGCGCGGCGCATGGATGCGCTTGCCGTGGATGCTGGCGGCTTTCGCCATCGGCTTGCTGGCGCTGGGCCTGGTTCCCTTGCAATTGATGTCGGGCTTGAGTGCGCTGGTGACTGTGCTGTTGCTGGGACTGGGCGCTTGGACCCTGACCGTGGGCGCCACCCGCGGCGGGCCGATGAAACATGCGCTGGCCGGCCTGCTGCACCTGGCGTTCCATCCGCGCCAGGAGCGTTTTACGCAAGGCGGCAAGGGTACGCCAACGGGTACGCCAACCACCGCGCTCAAGCCATTGAAACTGGAGCAGGGCGAACTGGGCGTCGGCAAGCCGGTCGAGTTCCGCTGGAACCAATTGCTGGGTTTCGACGCCTGCGTCCAGTGCGGCAAGTGCGAAGCGGCTTGTCCAGCCTTCGCCGCCGGCCAGCCCTTGAATCCCAAGAAGCTGATACAGGACATGGTGACCGGCATGGCCGGCGGCAGCGACGCCAACTTTGCCGGCAGCCCTTATCCGGGCATTCCGCTCGGCAGGCACCAGGGCCGGCCGCAGGATGCGATCGTGCCGGGCCTGATCTCCAGCGACACCCTGTGGTCCTGCACCACCTGCCGCGCCTGCGTGCAGGAATGCCCGATGCTGATCGAACACGTCGATGCCATCGTCGACATGCGTCGTCACCAGACCCTGCAATTCGGCGAGGTGCCCGGCAAAGGTCCGGAAGTGCTGGCGAACCTGCGCGAAACCGGTAGCGCCGGCGGTTTCGACCTGGGCGTGCGCTACAACTGGGCGATCGACCTTGGCGTGCGGCAGATCGTTCCCGGCCAGGCAGTCGACGTGCTGCTGATGGTGGGCGAGGGCGGTTTCGACATGCGTTATCAGCGTACGCTGCGCGCCCTGGTCAAGGTCCTGCAGGCCGCGGAGGTGGATTTCGCCGTGCTCGGCGCGCTGGAAACCGACACCGGCGACGTCGCCCGCCGCCTGGGCGATGAAGCGACGTTCCAGGTCATGGCGCAGCAAATGATCAGCCAGCTGTCTGCTTTTACCTTCAAGCGGATTGTCACCGCCGACCCGCACGTCATGCATTGCCTGCGCAATGAATACCCGGCGTTCGGCGGTTGTTATGAAGTTTTCCATCACACTACCTTCATGGCGGCGCTGGTGAGCTCGGGAAAAATCAAGCCGAGGATTACGTTTACTTCGGCTGCCGGCAGCGACCAGCGTTTCACCTATCACGATCCCTGCTACCTGGGACGCTACAACGGCGAGATCGAAGCGCCGCGCGAACTGCTCAAGCTGCTGGGTCTGCCTCTGCATGAGATGGAACGCAACGGCATGCGCGGACGCTGCTGCGGCGGCGGGGGCGGCGCGCCCTTGACCGACATCCCCGGCAAGCAGCGCATTCCCGACATCCGCATCCACGATGCCCGCGCCGTGCGCGCCGATACGGTGGTAGTGGCTTGCCCGAATTGCACTGCGATGCTGGAAGGCGTGGTCGGACCGCGCCCTGAAATACGCGATATCGCTGAACTGCTCGCCGCGGCACTGGAGAATTGACGATGGACATGGCGATACAGAATAATGTCAGGCGAGTAAATCCGCGCCGTCCATTTACGGTCAATGCCGACGGCATCAGGCGCATCGTGCTGGGCCAGCCTGGCGACAGCGGCGACGATAATGGCGACTACGGCAGCCAGGCGCTGACCCACAACCATCCGCACCATGCGGCCAAGCCTGCGCGCCTGGCCGCAGGCGTTGCGACGACAGCTTGCCTGCTGGCGGTTGCACACAGTGATCGCGGCGCACTGGATGAACATGCGCGCCAGGCTGTGGCTGCTGCGGCACTGCTGGCCGATGCAGCAACCGAAGTGGTGTTGCTGGTGTTCGGCGAGCTGAATGACGATGTGGCGGCACTCGGCGCAGACCGTTGCATCGTGCTGCCGCAATACGGCGGCCATGCGTTTGCGCCGGAAGCGGAATTGGCGGCGCTCTCTGCCTTGGCGGAAGAACTGCAGCCTGCCCATATCTTTATCCCCGATGACGGTGTCGCCGGCAGCGATCTGGGACGACGCCTGGGGGCGGCCGGCGCCGGCATCGCCACCCATGTGGTCGAAATCAGCCAGTCCGGCCTGGCCGCCTATCGCCAGCAAGGCAGCATGCTGGCTCGGCGCAGCCTGGCGCAGATCATCCTGCTGGAAATGGATGTGGCGGATGCGCGCCTGCCTTTCCTCGGCCGCGGCCAGCTTGCGGATCAGCTAGGCACGGCCATCGGCATGGCGGCCGGCGCAGCTGCATCGTCCAGTCCGTTCCTGGATCTCGGCAGCAAGATCATGGCCGCTTCGCAGATGGAGCTGGACGAGGCCGATTTCATCGTGTCGGCGGGCAATGGCGTGGACGATGTCGCGCTGTTCAACTCTCTGGCGAATGCGCTGGATGCGGCGGTCGGCGCGAGCCGGGTTGCCGTCGACGATGGCAAGTTCAAGCGCGACAAGCAGATCGGCGCCACCGGGAAAACGGTCAGCGCCAGCGCTTACCTGGCCTTCGGCATCTCCGGTGCGGTCCAGCACCTGCAAGGCATCAAGGATTGCCGCCATGTGATTGCGGTCAACCTGGATGCCAGCGCGCCGATGATCAAGCGCGCCGACCTCAGCATCATCGGCGATGCGCAAGAATTGATGACAGCGCTGCTGGACCAGGTGCGGCAAGCCCGCAGTGCAGAGGCGGCATCATGAACCAGGCTGTCATCAAGCGGATTGCCGTGCTGGTGTCGATAGGCCGCCATCCGGTCAGCGGCGTGCCGCGTTACAGCCGCAACGACGCTGCCGCCCTGAATTTGGCAAATGAGCTGGCGCAACGCACGGCCGGCACAAGCATCGATGTGATCCACGCAGCTTGCGCAGACCATGCCGACAATCCAGCCTTGTCCGAATACCTGGCGCTGGGCGCCTCAAGCATCACCCTGATTGAAACAGCGGTATCGCAAGACGTGCTGCCAGCGTTGCAGGCGCAGCTGCAGGCCTATGACCTGGTGTTGTGCGGCAGCCGTGCCGAAGCTGGGGCAGGCAGCGGCATGTTGCCGTATCTGCTGGCGGCGCGCCTGAACCTGCCTTTGCTGGCGGGCGTGATTGCCGTGACGCCAGGCGCTGGGCACATCGTCGCCCAGCAGTATCTGCCCAAGGGACGGCGGCGTGAAGTGGCGCTCAAGTTGCCGGCCGTGATGACGGTGCATCCGCTTGCGCCAAACCGCTTGCGTTATGCCTACGCCAGGCTGCGTCGCGGCGAAATCAGGAAACAGGTTTTTGCTGCCTATGAGACTGCTGGTGGCTCGGCGGCCCGCGGCCAAACCGAAAAATGGACAGTCGAAACGGCCAAAGCCGTGCCGCGCAAACTGACGGCGCCCGAAAAACGTTCCGGGCACGCCCGCATGCAGGCCGCCACCGTGACTGAAAGCCGCGGCGGCAAGGTGGTCCAGGAGGGCAGCGCTGCCGATAAGGCACAAATAGTCCTTGCCTATTTACGTGAACATCATCTGGTCAACTATTAAGGTTGCCAATGCGGCGGTTCCATAAATGCAATACATGGAGAAACAATTGAAAGTATCCAAAGAGATTCAATCACTGATCGCCGAGCGCCTGCCTGGCCATAGCCTGGATGCGCCGTTTTACCTGAGCCCGGAAATCTTCGAGCTGGATATTCGCGAGATTTTCAGCAAGCATTGGATCCATGTCGCGGTCGAGCCGGATATTCCCGAGCCGGGCGATTACGTCACGGTCGAGGTCGGCCTCAATTCGATCGTGGTGGTGCGCGACGACGACATGTCGGTGCGTGCCTATCACAATGTGTGCCGCCATCGCGGCGCGCGTTTGTGTTCGGAACACAAAGGTTCGGTCGGCAACCTGGTCTGCCCTTATCACCAGTGGACTTACAACCTGACAGGAGAATTGATCCACGCCGACCACATGGGAGAGAAATTCGATCGCAGCAAGCACGGCCTGAAGCCGGTGCATGTCGAAAACCTGGCAGGACTGATATTCATTTGCCTGGCCGAACAGCCGCCGCGGGATTTTGCGGTCATGCGCGATGCCATGGCGCCTTATTTGCTGCCGCATGGCCTGCAGGACTGCAAGATCGCCAAGCAGGTTGACCTGATCGAAGAGGGCAACTGGAAGCTGACCATGGAGAATAATCGCGAGTGTTATCACTGCGCGACCAATCATCCGGAGCTGACCGCCTCACTGTTCGAGTTCGGCTTCGGCTACCAGTCGGCGCCCGGCAATGCAGAGCAGATTGCCGAATTCGACCGCCTGGCTGCACAGCGTTGCGCCGAATGGGAACGGGGCGGCTTGCCGTCGGCCGAGATAGAACGCCTGGACGAGCTGGTGACGGGCTTCCGCACCCAGCGCTTGCCGCTGGACCGCGCCGGCGAATCGCAGACACTGGACGGCAAGGTCGCTTCCGGCAAGCTGCTGGGACAATTCGAGCGCGCCGACCTGGGCGGCCTGTCGTTCTGGACCCAGCCGAATTCCTGGCACCACTTCATGAGCGACCACATCGTCAGTTTCTCGGTCTTGCCCTTGTCGGCTGAGCGTACCCTGGTGCGCACCAAATGGCTGGTCCATAAAGATGCGCGCGAAGGCATAGACTACCAGCTCGACAACCTGACCGCAGTGTGGAACGCCACCAACGACCAGGACAAGCGGCTGGTCGAACTGTCGCAGCAAGGCGCGCGCAGCACGGCGTACCAGCCCGGCCCTTATTCACCTTTTACCGAAGGCCTGGTTGAAAAGTTCTGCACCTGGTATATCGGCCGTTTGTCAGCTGGTTTGAAAAGCGGCTCGGCGACCACCATAGCGATCGCCGTGGAGAATTAATTGAAAGCCGAAATCTTGCCGGGACCGGTCATGGAATCTTATAAACTGAATCGCCGGAATTTCTGGAACAGCATCCCGCCGCTGTGGGACAGCGACAGCGAGGAAACGTTGGTCTGCTGCCAGGTGCGGGCCGAGACGCACGACGTAAAGAGTTTTTTCTTTGCCGCTCCCGGCGGCGGCGCGTTTGTCTTCCAGCCTGGCCAGTTCATCACGCTGGAGCTGGAAATCAACGGCGCGGCCATCAACCGCTGCTACACGATTTCATCGTCGCCGGCGCGGCCGCATACTATATCGATCACGGTCAAGCGCGTGCCGGGCGGTCCGGTGTCGAACTGGCTGCACGACAATCTCAAGGCTGGCGACAAGGTCAAGGTGTTGCGCGCTGCGGGGGAATTTACTTGCGCCATCCATCCGGCAGAAAAGTACCTGTTCCTGTCGGCCGGATCCGGCATCACGCCGCTGATGTCAATGTCGCGCGCCCATCACGATCTGTCCGACGACAGGGATATCGTTTTCATCCACAGCGCAAGGACGCCGGACGACATCATCTTCGAGCGTGAGCTGAGCCTGATCGCCGCCAACCAGCAGAATTTCCGCACGCGTTTCATCTGCGAACGGCTGGGCCAGCGGCGCGACTGGTCGGGCCCAACCGGCATGCTGTCGTTGGCGGCGCTGAAACTGATGGCGCCCGATTTCATGGAGCGTGAAGTTTTCGTCTGCGGCCCCGCGCCTTACATGAAAGCGGTACGGACCATGCTGGACGAAGTCGGTTTCGAGCGGGCCCGCTATCACGAGGAAAGTTTTTCCTTCGAGACTTTGCAGCAGGAGAGCCAGCCGCAGGCAACGCTCGATAGCGCCCCGGCCACCACCGGCTTTGAAATCAATTTCCAGAAAAGCATGCGCCAGATCACATGCGGCCCGCAGCAGCACGTACTGGAAGCCGCCCGCAACGCAGGCGTCCGGCTGGCTTCCTCCTGCGCCCAAGGCATGTGCGGCACCTGCAAGGTCAAGCTGATTTCAGGAACGGTAGACATGCAGCACAAAGGCGGCATCCGCCAGCGCGAAATCGACCAAGGCATGGTGCTCCTGTGCTGCAGCAAACCCCTGAGCAACCTGGTCGTGGATAAATAAATGAGAAATAAATTAGGGTCAGAGTCGAATTAATTTCTGAAATAATTCGACTCTGATCCTAATTAAATCGGTAGTTCCCATCGCAGCACATTGAAGAGGTTAAGCATGAATCCGATACGAAAATTATGTTGCCTGGTCGTCGCGCTGGCATGTGTGGCGAGTTCGGGATTGGCTGCGGCGGATGCCAAGCCGGGCATCAAGATCGGTTACGTGGAAGGCTGGTCTGACAGTGTTGCGACTACTTATGTGGCGGCGCAGATCATCCGGCAAAACCTGGGATATGAGGTCAAGCTGGTGCCGGTCTCTGCCGGCCTGATGTGGCAGGGCGTGGCGCGGGGCGACCTGGACGCCACCATGTCGGCCTGGCTGCCGGTGACGCAGGGGGCGTATTACGAAAAGCTGAAAGACAAGGTGGTGCACCTGGGCGTGAATTATCCGGGGGCCAGGATAGGCTTGATCGTGCCGGCTTATGTCAACGCCTCCAGCATCGCCGACCTGCCTGCGCAAAAAGCGGCGTTCGACGGCCGTATCGTCGGCATCGATGCCGGCGCCGGTGTCATGACCAAGACCGAGCTGGCGATCAAGGATTACGGTCTCGACTATAAACTGATGCCAAGCTCGGGCAGCGGCATGGTGGCCGAGCTGGAACGCTCGATCCGTAACAACAAGGCAATCGCGGTGACCGGCTGGGTGCCGCACTGGATGTTCGCCAAATGGAAACTCAAGTTCCTGGACGATCCGAAAAAGGTTTATGGCGAAGCCGAGCATGTCGACAATATCGCCAATCCCGGCCTGGAAGCGAAAGCCAAGCCGGTCAACGATTTGCTGAAACGGTTTGCATGGCAGCCAGGCGAGATCGATAGCGTCATGCTGGCGATAGAAAACGGCGCCAAGCCGGAAGCCGCGGCCAAGCAATGGGTCGATGCGCATCCGCAGCGCGTCAGCCAATGGCTGCAGAAATAAGGCGCTCAGGCGTTATGGCAAGGTGATACGGCGCTAGCGTTGTCACCGGGTTTCCTTTGGCGTTACTATGGCCCATCGCTGTGCCGGCATCGTGCCCGGCCGTCGGCCTTGTATTGCAGTCAAAAGGATGCTTATGGATCTGCTTATTCGTAATGCCACGCTGCCGGACGGCAGGACCGGCGTCGATATCGCCATAGCCGATGGCCGCATCAATGCAGTCGGCGCGGCGCTCGCGGTCAGCGCCGCCGAGGAGATCGACGCCGGCGGTAACCTGGTGACGCCGCCGTTTGTCGATGCGCATTTTCATATGGACGCCACCCTGAGCTATGGACTGCCTCGCATCAACAGCTCGGGCACGCTGCTGGAAGGAATCGCGCTGTGGGGCGAACTGAAACCGGCGCTGACGCAGGAAGCGCTGGTAGCCAGGGCCATGCAATATTGCGACTGGGCCGTGGCGCGTGGCTTGCTGGCGATTCGATCGCATGTCGATATCTGCGACGACCGCTTGCTCGCGGTGGAGGCGCTGTTGCAGGTCAAGCGCCAGGTGGCGCCTTATCTTGACTTGCAGCTGGTGGCGTTTCCGCAAGATGGATTGCTGCGCAGTCCCAATGCGTTTGCCAACCTGAAGCGGGCGATCGCCATGGGAGTGGATGTGGTCGGCGGTATCCCGCATTTTGAGCGCACCATGGCCGAGGGCGCCGAATCGGTCCGGCTGTTGTGTGAGTTTGCGGCGGAAAAAGGCTTGCGCGTCGACATGCATTGCGACGAATCGGACGACCCCATGTCGCGCCACATCGAAACCCTGGCTTTTCACGCCCAGCGGCTCGAATTGCAAGGCTTGGTGACAGGATCGCACCTGACTTCGATGCATTCGATGGACAACTACTACGTCAGCAAGCTGCTGCCGCTGATCCGCGAAGCGGGAGTAGCGGCGATCGCCAACCCGCTGATTAACATTACCTTGCAAGGCCGGCACGACAGTTATCCGAAACGGCGCGGCATGACCCGCGTGCCGGAAATGCTGGCGGCCGGCATCGATGTCGCCTTCGGCCACGATTGCGTGATGGACCCCTGGTACAGCCTGGGTTCGGGCGACATGCTGGAGGTAGCGCACATGGGTTTGCATGTCGCGCAGATGACCGGGCAAGACGCGATGCACGCCTGTTTTCTGGCCGTGACAGAAACACCGGCACGCATACTCGGCCTCAGCGGCTACGGTTTGACGCCTGGCTGCAACGCCGACCTGGTGTTGCTCGATGCGCGCAGTACGGTCGAGGCGATCAGGCTGCGCGCCGGCAGAAGATACGTGATCAGGCGCGGCAAGGTCATCAGCCAGTCACCCGCGGCGCAGGCGACATTGGCATTGCCGGGAAGGCCGGCAACGGTCGATTTCCGACTGCATTCCGGCTGAGCTGGAACCTGGCTGGAAGCGCGCGGCTGAAAAAAAGCCGAAGTCGTACCGCATGGGATGACTTCGGCAATGCGCCTCGCGTTTGCCGGGAGCAGCAATATCTTTGCGAAGCGCCAGGGGATTCGGAGCGGTCAGAACGTCTTGGTCAATGACAATACCAGCGTGGTGGCCAGCGGATTGGACACTTCGGCCTGGCCCGCTGAATTGAGTACGCCGGTAGTGTAATGGTCATAGACGCCGTTCTTGCCCCAGCCTTTGGTCACCGCGCCGGTGACCGTCCAGCCGCCGTCAAATGCCTTGGACAAGGCGATTTTGGCGTCCTGGAAACTGTAGGCGGAGAAATTCCTTACCCGCTCATTGCCATAGTGGAGCAGCAAGCTGTAGCCGCTGCCGAGGTCGAACGTGCCGTTCAGGTCCAGGTAGCCCGAACCGCGGCTGTGCTGGCCGCTGCCTATGCCCAGCGTCGCGCTGTTATAGCCGAAATAGTCAGGCGTGTAAGTCAGCCAGTATTTGACGTTGAACCATTTGTAGGTGAGCGAGGCGACTGCTTCGCCATAGTTGTATTTGGTTTTTGCAAACGATGCCTCTGCGCCTGGGTAGAGGTAGTAGTAGATCTGCCCGGTGTAGGTGAAATCGCCAGCCGTGCCGGTGTACCCGCCGTACAGATCCCATTCGACCGAACCACCCTCGATGAAATGATCGCTGACGCTGGACATCCAGGTGCCGGCAAACAAGCCGCTCGGATGCGCATAATCGACGCCGCCCTGGATGGCGGGTTTGCCCCAGGTCTGGCGGAAGCCGCGCGACACGTATTGCGAGGCGATGGTGACGTTGGCGGTGAACGGCGATGCAGGCGCTGCGGCCGGTGCTGCCGCCGCGGCATCCTTGGCGGCGGCGCTGTCCGCGGTCTGGGCCAGCGCCGGCAACTGGAAACTGAATGCGACGGCCGCGGCGAGCCACGGATAACTGCCGATTTTTCTGGCGTTGCTGAATTTCTGAAGCATGCTGACAACTCCCCTTTGATATATTTCCATTTTGATATCAATCGCTTGTTTTGTCGATTGCGCCTGCGCGATATCGTGATAGCAAGCGATTGCTGCAAACGGGAAACAAGGCTGGTTTGGTTTTATTGCTCGCTTCGATACCTGCAGATAATTATTGTCCCGGCGGGAAAACCTAACTCCCTGCAATTGCGACTAAAAATGATGGAAATGCGACATAGGAAAAATCTGAAACCGCGGCTAGTCATGGCACGACAAGTGCTTCGTCGTTTTTGATTAAGTGCTTGTCGTAAATCGTCATCCGGCAAAAAACCTTTGTCGCGACTATGTGAATAACGTAAGACGAATTTTTCTCATGGATTTCCCGCCGTCGTGAGGGCGCCGGACCTGTCTTTGCCGCTTGTCTTCCACGCGCTGCTGCACATACACTCTGCAGCAGTGGATTTGAAACAAGCGGGCAAGCATGGCGAGACCCGCACGCTAGCGATATGTTGCAGTAAGGAATTATCCAAACCGCAATAGCGTCGAATGCACAATCAGGAGACCGGTAATGAAGTCTGCAAAAGTAGTAGTTGACCGTTTGTACAAGGTCTTCGGCAATAATCCGCAGTTGGCCTTGAACATGCTGGAAAGAGGGCAGTCGAAGGACCAGATATTCGCCGAGACCGGGCAGGTGGTCGGCGTGCAGAACGTGTCGTTCGAGGTGCAGGAAGGCGAGATATTCGTGCTGATGGGTTTGTCCGGTTCCGGCAAGTCGACCCTGATCCGCCTGATCAACCGCCTGGTCGACCCCAGCGCCGGCAATGTCCTGGTGGATGGCCAGAACGTGGCGCAGATGACGAATTCGCAATTGATCAAGCTGCGCCGGCGCGACATGAGCATGGTGTTCCAGTCGTTTGCGCTGATGCCGCACCGCACCGTGCTGTCGAATGCCTCGTTCGGCCTGGAAGTGGCAGGCATCGGTAAAAAGGAGCGCGAGCGCCGCACCATGACGGTGTTGGAACAGGTCGGCCTGGCGCCGTTCGCCAACAAGCTGCCGTGCGAACTGTCGGGCGGCATGCAGCAGCGGGTCGGCCTGGCGCGGGCGTTGGCGGTCAATCCGTCGCTGATGATCATGGACGAAGCCTTCTCCGCGCTCGATCCGCTCAAGCGCAAGGAAATGCAGGATGTGCTGCTGGATTTGCAAAAGGAGCAACAGCGCACCATCATTTTCGTCTCGCACGACCTGGAAGAAGCGCTGCGCATCGGCAGCCGCATCGCCATCATGGAGGGCGGCCGCCTGGTGCAGGTCGGCACCGCCCAGGAAATCATCGACCATCCCGCCGAAGAATATGTGCGCGCCTTTTTCGACGGCGTCGACACTAACCGCTACCTGACCGCTGGCGACCTGATGCAGACCGATGCGGTGCCGCTGGTGGCTTCCGTCGGCGAGGTTCATGCCAACGGCGACCTGTACCGTAGCAGCCGCTCCGACTATGCTTTCGTGGTGGATGCCGCGCGCAAGGTGCAAGGCATCGTCGCCACCCGCCGCCATGCCGACGCCAGCGGTAATCTGCAGCCGGGCGGACTGGACCGGATAGAGGTGATCCACCACCGCAGCAACCTGGAAGACGTGATGGATCGGCTGATCAGCAGCCGCAGCCCATTGCCGGTAGTGGATGGCGACGGCTGCTACTGCGGCGCGATCAGCCAGTCCATGGTGCTCCAAGCTTTATCAAAATCCCGAGGTTCGCATGTCTGAACACCTTCCCCTGGGGCGCTGGGTCGACCAGTTTGTCCACTACATACTCGATAAGCACGGCAACAGCTTCGACAGCTTCGGCAACGCCATCAGCTGGTTTGCCGAATCCATAGAACACGGTTTGCAAGTGCTGCCCTTGTGGCTGCTGATGGGATTCTTCATCGTGCTGGGCATCTGGCGCGTCGGTTTCAAGTTTGCGCTGTTTACCATCGTGTCTTTTTTCGTGATCTACAACACCGGCTTCTGGGACCAGACCATCGTCACCCTCGGGTTGACCATTTCTTCCACCCTGATCAGCCTGGCGCTGGGCATCCCGGTCGGCGTCTGGGCCGCCAAGAGTAAGCGGGTGGCGATGGTGGTGCGGCCTATCCTCGACCTGATGCAAACCATGCCGGCCTTCGTCTACCTGATCCCGGCCGCCATGATGTTCGGCCTGGGCCGGGTGCCGGGCATCCTGTCCACCGTGATCTTTGCGATGCCGCCGGCGGTGCGCCTGACCGCGCTCGGCATCCGCCAGGTCAACAACGAGATCGTCGAAGCAGGGCAGGCTTTCGGCTGCACCGGCTGGCAGCTGCTGTACAAGGTGCAGTTCCCGAACGCCTTGCCGTCGATCATGGCTGGCATCAACCAGACCATCATGATGGCGCTGTCGATGGTGATCATCGCCTCCATGGTGGGCGCCGGCGGCCTCGGCAATGACGTGCTGGCCAGCATCCAGCGGCTCGACATCGGCCTGGGTTTCGAGAGCGGCCTGAGCGTGGTGCTGCTGGCGATCATCCTCGACCGCATCACCGAAAGCTTTGGCCGCACGCCGGAAGCCGGCAAGGTGCAGCGCTTTTTCCGGCTGCGCAAATGGTTTCGCAAGAGCCCTGCGCTGGCCACCAGCTAAGGGCAGGGGACCAGCCAGCAAAAAATTAGCAGCAACAGATAGCAGCAACGTGATCCGCGCGCTGGAGGTCCAGCGCCGGTAGCCATAGATGGAGGCAGGATGTCTTCGTACCAAGCCGCTTCGAAACCAGGGCCGCAACCAACCCCGATGCTGCCGCAAACTGCCGCGCCTGCGCCGGTGGTGCATTTTGGCTTCCTGACTTTGCCGAATTTTTCGATGATTGCATTCGCCAGCGCGATCGAAGTCTTGCGCATGGCCAATTACATCAGCCGCCAGACCTTGTACCGGTGGTCGGTGATCAGCGTCGACGGCGCACCGGCGCTGGCCAGCAACGGCTTGCCGATTACGCCGACGCTGACCCTGGAGCAGGCCGGCACGCCGGATATCCTGTTTGTCTGCGGCGGCGTCAAGATCCATGAGGCGGTCAACGAAAAACTGAACGCCATGCTGACCCAGCTGGCAAGGCGCAACGTCAAGCTCGGCGGCATCTGCACCGGCAGTTACGCGCTGGTCAAAGCCGGCCTGATGAACGGTTACCAGTGCGCCATCCACTGGGAAAACATTTCCGCGCTGCGCGAGGAATTTCCACGCGTATTGTTTACCGAGGGTCTGTTTGCGGTGGACCGCGACCGTCTCACCTGTTCCGGCGGCACGGCGCCGATCGACCTGATGCTGAACCTGACCGCGAACCGCTACGGCAAGACGCTGGCGGCCGAGATTTCCGAACAGTTCATCCTGGAACGCATACGCGACGGCGCCTATCAGCAGCATATCCCGATTGCAGCCCGGCTCGGTTTCAGCCGCAAGGAACTGATCGAAGTCGCCAGGCTGATGGAAACCCATATCGAAGAAACCCTGTCCTTCGAAGAAATCGCCCGGCTGGTAGGTTTGTCGCAGCGCCAGCTGCAGCGCATGTTCAAGTACTACCTGGACGTCACGCCCACCCATTATTACCTGCAGCTGCGCTTGCGGCGCGCGCGCGAGCTGCTGCTGCAGACCACCATGTCGATCATGAGCGTGACGGTGGCTTGCGGTTTCCAGTCTTCCTGCCATTTCAGCAAGGCCTACCGCAACCAGTTCGGCCGTTCTCCCAGCAGCGAACGGCACTTGCGCCATCCCTACTTGTCGGCGGTGGATGAAATGCCGTCTTTGCCGGGTTTGCCGCTGGCGGTGGATGAGCTGCTTGACGCTGGCAGGCAATAGCATGTCGCAATCGGTCTAAAGCCAGGTGCGGATGCGATGTAATTTCTTACCTGTACCGGTACGCATGGTTTATTTTCGTTGCGTCGGCGTGCACGCCCTTTCCATTCATCTTGTACCGGTGCCCGCACCGGACTTTCGTCTTTGTTTCAGGAGAAAAAAGCAATGAAATCATTCAGCTTGATGGTCGCCGGCGTCGGCGTGGCGTGCAGCCTGCTGGCGCCGGTGCAGGCGCAGGAACCGAAATCGTGCCAGACCGTGCGTTTCGCCGATGTCGGCTGGACCGACATTGCCGCCACCACCGGCCTGGCGTCCGCCGTGTACGAGGGCCTGGGCTATCACACCACCAAGACCATCGCCTCGGTGCCGATCACCTTTGCCGGCGTCAAGAACAAGCAGATCGACCTGTTCCTCGGTTACTGGGCGCCGACCATGGATCCCATCATTGCTCCCTTCGTCAAGGAAAAATCGCTCAAGGTGCTGGCCACGCCGAACCTGACCGGCGCCAAATACACGCTGGCGGTGCCGACCTACGCTTACGATGCCGGCCTCAAGACCTTCGCCGACATCGCCAAATTTTCGAAAGAGCTGGACGGCAAGATCTACGGCATCGAACCCGGCAACGACGGCAACGCCCTGATCCAGGGCATGATCAGCAAGAACCAGTTCAACCTGAAGAATTTCAAGATGGTGGAATCGAGCGAGGCCGGCATGCTGATCGAGCTGGGGCGGGCGGTCAAGCAAAAGAAGTGGATAGTGATACTGGGCTGGGAACCGCACCCGATGAATGTGCAGCAGAAAATCAGCTACCTGAGCGGCGGCGACGATGTGTTCGGCCCCAATTACGGCGAGGCCAAGGTCTACACCGTGGCGGCCACCGACTATGCGACGCGCTGCCCGAACGCCGACAAGCTGGCCGCCAACCTGCAATTTTCCACCGGCATCGAAAACCAGCTGATGGGACGCATCATGGACAAATCCGATCCCAAGACCGCAGCCAAGGAGTGGCTGAAAAAGAATCCGGACATCCTGGACAAGCTGCTGGCCGGCGTCAAGACCTTCGACGGCAAGGACGGCCTGCCGGCTGTGAAGGCTTCACTCGGAATCTGATGCAGTAACGTTTTGCGGCTTCAATCTTCATAACAACAGAAGGAGACACAATGTCAGAAAATCGTGGTGTGGTT
Source organism: Collimonas fungivorans (assembly GCF_028292705.1). Classification (GTDB taxonomy): domain Bacteria; phylum Pseudomonadota; class Gammaproteobacteria; order Burkholderiales; family Burkholderiaceae_D; genus Collimonas; species Collimonas fungivorans_B. The sequence goes on from NZ_JAQGLV010000152.1 coordinate 14,667, forward strand.
TATATCGAGCAGGGCAAGGTTGAAATACAGTCGATTCCATTTCCCAAGCTGGATAATCCGCAGGGCAAGAAAATCGAGCATGGCGTGATCCTGAAAGTGGTGTCCACCAACATCTGCGGCTCCGACCAGCACATGGTGCGCGGCCGCACCACCGCCCAGGCCGGGCTGGTGCTGGGCCATGAAATCACCGGCGAGGTGATAGAAGTCGGCTCCGATGTCGAAACCATCAGGAAGGGCGACCTGGTTTCGGTGCCGTTCAATGTCGCCTGCGGCCGCTGCCGCACCTGCAAGGAACAGCATACCGGCGTCTGCGAAACCGTCAATCCGGCGCGCGCCGGCGGCGCTTACGGCTATGTCGACATGGGCGGCTGGATCGGCGGCCAGGCCGAGTACGTGATGGTGCCTTACGCCGATTTCAACCTGCTGCGTTTTCCCGATAAAGAGCAGGCGATGGCCAAGATCCGCGACCTGACCTGCCTGTCGGATATCCTGCCTACCGGTTACCACGGCGCGGTGACGGCCGGCGTTGGTCCCGGCGCCACGGTGTATGTCGCCGGCGCCGGTCCGGTCGGCCTGGCCGCGGCGGCTTCGGCGCGCTTGCTGGGAGCGGCGGTGGTGATTGTCGGCGACGTCAATCCGTTGCGCCTGGTGCATGCGCGCAGCGTCGGTTTTGAAACGGTGGACCTGTCCCTCGATGCATCACTGAGCGAACAGATCACGCAGATCCTGGGCGTGCCGGAAGTCGATTGTGCGATCGACTGCGTCGGTTTCGAAGCGCGCGGCCATGGCCATGCGGGCGCGCAGTCGGAAGCGCCGGCAACCGTGCTCAATTCGCTGATGGAGGTGACTCGCGTCGCCGGCAAGATCGGCATTCCGGGTTTGTACGTGACCGATGATCCGGGCGCCGTCGACAGCGCCGCCAAGCGAGGCAGCCTCAGCATCCGCCTCGGACTGGGTTGGGCCAAGTCGCACAGCTTCCATACTGGGCAGACGCCGGTGATGAAATACAACCGGCAGCTGATGCAGGCGATCCTGTGGGACCGCATCAAGATTGCAGACATTGTCGGTGTCGAAGTGATCACCCTGGACCAGGCGCCGGCCGGGTACCAGCAGTTCGATGCCGGCGCGCCGAAGAAATTCGTCATCGATCCGCATCATTTATTGAAGAAAGCCGCCTGAGCCCGGCCCGGGTTATACCGGCTTGATTGCCTGCTGACGGCCTGCTTTGCGCCGTCAGGGGCAAAGTCACACAGGCGCGAGCAGCGCCTGGAACTGGTCCAGGATAGCGGCGACCCTATCGTCGGACAAAGACAGCAGCGCCTCCCCCACATACCACTCGACATAACTTTGCTGCGGCAGGGCCGTATGCCTGGCTTCGCCGAACAGCCAGATCCCGTGTTCCCGGGCCAGCTGGTCGCGCGCGGCATTCGCCGCATCGCGGTCAACCGGAAAATAGAGATGCAATATATTGCAATGCGGTTGCTGTGGATTGACCTGCCACAGCGGGTAGCGCTCCAGCAGCTCATAAAGATCCCGGGTGCGCTGCAGGTAAGCCGGCATGCGCGCCAGCTTCTCGTCGAACCGCATTGCAGCCGCCACCACGTACGGCGAGCGCTGGTAGATATTGCCACCCATGCGTTTCATCCAGATCGAGGTGCGGTCAATGAAATCGCGGCTGCCCAGCAGCATCGCACCACCCAAGCCGCCGATGCCCTTGTAGAAAGAGACATATGCGCTGTCGAAGCCGGCGGTCACGCTGTCCAGCGGCTTGCCGTAGCCGGCGGCCGCTTCCCACAGGCGGGCGCCATCCAGGTGCAGATGGATTTTTTGTTCGCGGCAGTAATGCTTGACCGCATCCAGTTCTTCCCATGCCGGCAGCTGGCCGCCGATTTCACGCATGGGCAACTCATACAGCGCTGCGCCCAGGCGGTCAGGGATGGCCTTGAGGTCATCGACCGTCCACGGCCGGTGCGGGTTGCCCACATTGAGCGAGGTGAAATGGCCGAGCAACTGGTAATTGCTGTTCTCGTGCACCAGGATATGCGCAGTAGGGTGGAGCGCCACCAGCGGATTGTTGCGGTCCTGGCAGGCGATGCGCAGCGCGATGGTCTGGGTAAGCGTGCCGGTAATCACGAAGCGGGCCGCTTCGAAACCCAGCAGCGCGGCGACCTTGTTTTCGAAATCCTGGATCAGCTTGCCTTCGCCGTAGACATCGTGCTGGATGTCATGCGCCTGGCACCAGGCAGCCATCTCGGCAAAATCCTCGGCGGCAGGGCGCGGCGCAGTGCCGGAAAAGAAGGTATGGCACTGACTGCGTAGATTGGTGTTTGACATAGCTTGCGGCAAGCCTTCCTGGCGGGTTTGAAAACGGGAGCTTGCTATCCTACCCGATTTATTATTGCCGTCGGTCGCGCCGTTTTCTTTCGCGGTAAACATCCGGGGAAAGCAAAGCCGGCGCCGAGATGAATTTGTCGCTTTGGCGGAAAATATCTAATTGACAATGTTTTAACGTTTGACTTATGCCCTACAAGAAAATGTCATCGCGCCGCAGCTGTCACTTGGTCGTAAAATCAAAAAATGTCGCGCTTGTCGGAAAAGGACAAACACTTGTCAGCTACGGGAAATAGGCCAGCCTGTGCAAGGACAAAATGATGCCAAGGAATAGCGCTGCAACACGAGGTGGTTTGAGACTGGAATCAACTGTGTTGCGCTGTACCCTGGCGTTGTCGTGTCTCGTGCGTTTGCTGCCGTTTGCCGGGAAAAATACTTCAACCCAACCAGGAGTTGTCATGAACGTAAGCATCATGTTTTACCAGCGCATTTGCCAGTACGGCCAATCGGGTTTTCTATCGAGTTTTACATGAATATCAGCACATTCGATTTATTCAAGGTCGGCATCGGCCCCTCCAGTTCGCATACGGTGGGACCGATGATTGCCGCCAATCGATTTGCTGCGTATTTGCATGATGCGGGCCTGCTCGATGCGGTGCATGCGGTCAGGGTCGAGCTGTACGGGTCGCTGGGCGCGACCGGTAAAGGCCACGGCAGCGACAAGGCGGTGCTGCTTGGACTGGAAGGCAACCTGCCGGACAACATCGATCCGGACCATGTTGAACCGCGGCTGGCGGAAATCCGCAGTTCAAAGAAACTGCTGCTGAACGGCAGCCATGCCATCGGTTGCGTGGAAAAAGAGCATGTGCTGTTTTTCCGTCGCGAAGCCTTGCCGCAACATCCGAACGGCATGCGTTTTGTCGCCCTGGATGCAGCCGCCAGCGTGATTGCGGAAAAAGAATATTACTCGGTCGGCGGCGGCTTTGTGGTCAGCAAGGAGGGCCAGCGCGTCAACCTGGTGCAGGCGGGCAGCGTGCAAAGCGAAGGCGACCTGCCGTATCCGTTTCATTCCGGCGACGACCTGCTGCGCATGTGCGCCGAAAGCGGTTTGACGATTGCCGCGCTGATGATGGAAAACGAAAAGCACTGGCGTTCGGCGGAAGAAGTGCGGACCAAGCTGCTGGGCATCTGGGATGTGATGGCGGCGGCGATAAAACGCGGCTGCTCGATAGACGGCGAACTGCCCGGCCCGATGCGGGTCAAGCGCCGCGCGTCAGAACTGTACCGGCAGCTGAAGGATCGTTCCGAAGAATCGTTCACGGATCCTTTGTCGATGCTGGACTGGGTCAACCTGTATGCGATGGCGGTGAATGAAGAAAACGCCGCCGGCGGACGGATCGTCACCGCACCTACCAATGGCGCGGCAGGCGTGCTGCCGGCGGTGCTGCATTACTACACCAAGTTCATTCCCGGTTCGAATAAGGACGGGGTCATGACCTTCATGCTGACGGCGGCGGCGATCGGCCTGATCTACAAGGAAAACGCTTCCATCTCTGGCGCCGAAGTCGGTTGCCAGGGCGAGGTCGGGGTTGCCTGTTCGATGGCTGCGGGAGCATTGGCGGCGGTCTTGGGCGGAACGCCGGAGCAGATCGAGAATGCCGCTGAAATCGGCATGGAGCACAACCTTGGCATGACCTGCGATCCGGTCGGCGGACTGGTGCAGATTCCCTGCATAGAACGCAATGCGATGGGCGCGGTGAAGGCGATCAACGCCGCCCGCATGGCTTTGCGCGGCAACGGAAAACATTATGTGTCGCTCGACAATGTGATCAAGACCATGATGCAGACCGGCGCCGACATGAAGACCAAATACAAGGAAACATCACGTGGTGGTTTGGCGGTAAATGTCATTGAGTGCTGATTAATCGTGGACTGTAACAGCGGTTCCGGAACTTTGAGGGGTGTATGAGCAATTATTCGATATTCAGCCTGATCCGCAATGGGCTCTCCTATCATGAGAACTGGCAGCGGGCCTGGAAAAGTCCGGAACCGAAAAAGGAATACGACATCGTCATCGTCGGCGGCGGTGGCCACGGCCTGGCTACTGCCTATTACCTGGCCAAGGTGCACGGCTTGCGTAATATCGCGGTGATTGAAAAAGGCTGGATAGGCGGCGGCAACACCGCCCGCAACACTACCATCGTGCGCTCGAACTACCTGTGGGACGAGTCGGCCATGCTGTATGAAAAAGCCATGCAGCTGTGGGAAGGCTTGTCGCAGGATCTGAACTACAACGTCATGTTCAGCCAGCGCGGCGTGATGAACCTGGCGCATACCTTGCAGGACGTGCGCGACACCGACCGCCGCATCAACGCCAACCGCCTCAACGGCGTCGACGCCGAATGGCTGACGCCGGCGCAGGTCAAGGAAATCGTGCCGATCATTAACCTGAACAGCCACTATCCGGTGCTGGGCGCTTCCTTCCAGCGCCGCGGCGGCGTGGCGCGGCATGATGCGGTGGCGTGGGGTTTCGCCCGCGGCGCCGATGAGCGCGGCGTCGATATCCTGCAGAACTGCGGCGTCACCGGGATCCGGCGCGAGAATGGCGCGGTGACCGGCGTCGATACCGTCAAAGGTTTTATCAAGGCCAAGAAAGTCGCGGTGGTTGCTGCCGGCCATTCCAGCGTATTGGCGGCCATGGCGGGCATCCGCTTGCCGCTGGAGAGCCACCCTTTGCAGGCGCTGGTGTCGGAACCGATCAAGCCGATCATCGATACGGTGGTGATGTCGAATGCGGTGCATGCCTATATCAGCCAGTCCGACAAGGGCGACCTGGTGATCGGCGCTGGCGTCGACCAGTACACCGGCTACGGCCAGCGCGGCAGTTACCACGTGATCGAAGGCACTTTGCAGGCGATCGTCGAAATGTTCCCGGTGCTGAGCCGGGTCCGCATGAACCGGCAGTGGGGCGGGATCGTCGATGTCTCGCCGGATGCCTGTCCGATCATTTCCAAGACCCCGGTCAAGGGCCTGTACTTCAACTGCGGCTGGGGCACCGGCGGCTTCAAGGCTACGCCGGGCTCGGGCTGGGTATTCGCCCACACGATTGCCAACGACAATCCGCATCCCCTGAATGCGCCGTTTGCGCTGGACCGTTTCTACAACGGCCACCTGATCGACGAACACGGCGCCGCCGCCGTGGCTCACTAAAATTCACTAATTCCCGCTATCTGCCTGGAGATCCATCATGTTATTGATTACCTGCCCTTGGTGCGGGCCGCGCGCCGAGAGTGAGTTCCATTGCGGCGGCGAAGCCGACATCGCACGTCCGCTGGACACCGAAAACATCAGCGACGAAGCCTGGGGCGATTACCTGTTCATGCGCAAGAATCCGCGCGGCGTGCACCGCGAACAATGGCTGCACAGCCATGGCTGCCGGCGCTGGTTCATGGCCGAGCGCGATACCGTCACCTACGAATTCCTCGGTTACAGCAAGTTCGGCGAAAAGACTGAGACAGGGAGTGCAACATGAGCAATCAGCAAACGCATCGGCTCAAGGGCGGCGGCCGGATAGACCGTGGCGCGGCGCTCAGCTTTACTTTCAACGGCAAGAGCTACCAGGGCTACCAGGGCGATACGCTGGCGTCGGCGCTGCTGGCGAACGGCGTGCATTTTGTGGCGCGTAGCTGGAAATACCATCGCCCGCGCGGCATCGTCACCGCCGGCGTGGAAGAACCGAATGCGCTGGTGCAGCTGGAAACCGGCGCTTATACGGTGCCGAACGCCCGCGCCACCGAAATCGAGCTGTACCAGGGCTTGAGCGCGGCCAGCGTCAACGCCAGTCCCAGCATCGAGAATGACCGGATGGCGGTGAACCAGCTGTTTGCCCGCTTCATTCCGGCCGGCTTCTATTACAAGACATTCAAGTGGCCGCGCAGCTGGTGGGGCAAGTATGAAGAAGTGATACGCGAAGCGGCCGGCTTCGGCAAGGCGCCGACCGCGCTTGACCCTGACCGCTACGAAAAGACCTACGCCCATTGCGATGTGCTGGTTGCCGGCGCCGGTCCGGCCGGCCTGGCTGCGGCCTGGGTCGCCGCCAGCTCGGGCGCACGGGTGGTGCTGGTCGACGACCAGTCGGAACTGGGCGGCAGCCTGTTGTCCGGCCCAGCCATGATCGATGGCTTGCCCGCCGCGGCATGGGTGGCAAAGATAACGGACGATCTGCGGCATTTGCCGGAGGTCACGATTTTGTCGCGCAGCACGGTGTTCGGCTACCAGGACCATAACCTGCTGACCGTGACCCAGCGCCTGAGCGAGCATCTGCCGCTGGCGGCGCGCGGCCCGGTGCGCGAGCGTTTGTGGAAGGTGCGCGCCAAGCACGTGATACTGGCCACCGGCGCGCATGAGCGACCTATCGTATTCGGCAATAACGACCTGCCGGGCATCATGCTGGCGTCGGCGGTGTCGACCTATATCCACCGCTACGGCGTACTGCCGGGGCGCAAGGCGGTGATCTTCACCAATAATGACGATGCTTACCAGACCGCGCTGGACCTGAAGGGCAACGGCGCCGAAGTAACCGTGGTCGATCCGCGCCCGGCTGGCAACAGCAGCGGCAGCAGCTTGCCGGCCGCCGCCAAGAGGCAAGGCATCAACATCATCAACGACGCCGTGGTGGTGACTGCCAGCGGCAGCCGCCATGTCAAGATGGTCGAGGTAGCGCGTCACCAGGACGGCGTGCCGGGGCAGTTCATTACCTCGCTCGCCTGCGACCTGCTGGGCGTGTCGGGCGGCTGGAATCCGGTGATCCACCTGTTTGCGCAATCCGGCGGCAAGGCGCACTGGAGCAACGAAAAAGCCTGTTTTGTGCCGGGCTCGGCGATGCAAAAGGAAACCAGCGCAGGCGCCGCCAACGGCGATTTCAGCCTGAGCGGCGCCTTGCGCGACGGCGCCTTGGCGGCACAGCAAGCGATTGTTGCTGTAGGCTTGAAGCCGATAGCGCTGCCCAGCTGGAAAGTGGTGGAGTTGTCCGAAGCCGCCATCATGCCTTTATGGCTGGTGGGCGACCGCAAGCAGGTGGGCCGCGGCCCCAAGCAGTTCGTCGATTACCAGAACGACGTTTCGGCGGCGGATATCTACCTGGCGGCGCGTGAAGGCTACCACTCGGTGGAGCACGTCAAGCGCTATACCGCGCTCGGCTTCGGCACCGACCAGGGCAAGCTCGGCAATATCAACGGCATGGCGATCCTGGCCGAAGTGCTGGGCAAGACCATCCCGGAAACCGGCACCACCACCTTCCGCCCGAATTACACGCCGGTGACTTTCGGCACCGTGGCCGGGCGCGAGCTGGGCGAGTTCCTGACGCCGATACGCAAGACCTGCATCCATCCCTGGCACCAGGAGCAGGGCGCCTTGTTTGAAGATGTCGGCAACTGGAAACGCCCGTGGTACTACCCGCGCGGCAAGGAAGACCTGCACGCGGCGGTAGCGCGCGAATGCCTGGCGGCGCGCAACAGCGTCGGCATCCTGGATGCCTCGACCCTGGGCAAGATCGATGTGCAGGGGCCGGATGCAGTGACCCTGCTGAACTGGATCTACACCAATCCGTGGAACAAGCTGGAAGTCGGCAAGTGCCGCTACGGCCTGATGCTCGATGAAAACGGCATGGTGTTCGACGATGGCGTCACGGTGCGCCTGGGCGAACAGCATTTCCTGATGAGCACCACTACCGGCGGCGCGGCGCGCGTGCTGGACTGGATGGAGCGCTGGCTGCAGACCGAATGGCCGCACCTGAAGGTCAACCTGACGTCGGTGACCGATCATTTCGCGACGTTCGCGGTGGTGGGGCCGAATGCCCGGCGCGTGCTGCAGAAGGTGTGCAAGGACATCGATTTCTCGAACGAGAAATTCCCGTTCATGTCGTTCCGCGAAGGCAGCATCAACAGCGTGTTTACCCGCATCATGCGCATCAGCTTTTCGGGTGAACTGTCGTACGAGGTGAACGTGCCTGCCAACATGGGACGCGCCATCTGGGATGCGATCATCGAAGCCGGCAAGGAATTCGACATCACGCCTTACGGCACCGAGACCATGCACGTGCTGCGCGCAGAAAAAGGCTACATCATCGTCGGCCAGGATACTGACGGTTCGGTGACGCCGTTCGACCTCGGCATGGGCGGCCTGGTCGCCAAGTCCAAGGATTTCCTCGGCAAGCGTTCGCTGATCCGTTCCGACACTGCGCGCAGCGACCGCAAGCAGCTGGTCGGCTTGCTGAGCGAGGACAAGGATGTCGTACTGCCGGAAGGCAGCCAGATCCTGGCCGAGCCGAGCAATGAACCGATCGCCAACATGATCGGCCATGTGACGTCCAGTTATTTCAGCCCGATCCTGCAGCGTTCGATTGCCTTCGCGCTGATCAAGGGCGGCCTCGGCAAGATGGGGCAGGAAGTCAGCATTCCGCTGGCGAACGGCCGCAATCTCGCGGCCAAGATCAGCAACCTGGTGTTTTACGATGCAGAAGGAGTCCGTCAACATGTTGAATGAAACCCAGCTTTTCCAGGTGCAGCAAGAATCGCCGTTCACCGAACTGACGCAGATGCTGGCGCCGCTTGCGGCCGGCGCCGGCGCGGTGGTCAGCATGGAAGAGAAACCCTTCCTCGAATTGATCAACCTCAAGGGCGAAGCGGATTCCGCCGTGCTGCAGAAAGCGGTCAAGAGCCTCACCGGCGCGGTTCTGCCGCTGCAGCCGAACACGGTCACGGAAAGTGAGCAGTTCACCATCTACTGGCTGGCGCCCAATGAATGGCTGGTCCAGTCGAAACAGCCGCGCTTGCCTGCGCTATGTGCTGACCTGGCCGGTGCGCTGGCCGGACAGTTCGCTTCCGTGGTGGATGTCAGCAGCGGCAACACCAGCCTGGTGCTCAGCGGGGAAAAGGCACGCGAGGTATTGCGGAAAGGTTGTCCGCTGGACTTCCATCCGGCCGTGTTCAAGCTTGGCCAATGCGCCCAAAGCCATTTCTTCAAGGCAGGCATCTTGCTGCGGCCGCTGGCCGATGATGCTTACGAACTTGTCATCCGGCGCAGCTTCGCCGATTATTTCGGTCGCATCCTGCTGGACGCCTGCCAGGAGTACCTCCGATGAAAAACGAAAACATCGCCAGCGGCGTCCGTTGGCAGATCTTCGTCGAGGCCTTGTCGGCGACGACGCGGGTCGGCCTGCATCCGCACGAGCACGAGAAGGCGCAGCCGGTGGAGCTGGACATCGAACTGTCCTATCGCACCGGCGGCAGCCAGCACGATGACGACGCCGCCTCGGTGATCGACTACGATCATTACTGCGGCGTGATCACGGCTTTCCTGCAGGCCAAGCCGCATACCCGCCTGCTGGAGACGCTGGCGTCGGAAGTCGCCAGCTTGTCGTTCCGCGAATTCCCGATGCTGGATGAAATCCGGGTTGCGATCCACAAGCCGAAGATTCGTCCCAACACCGCACGGCTGGGCGTGGCTTCTAGCTGGACGCGCTGGAGTTATGAAACTTTGCTGGTGCTGCAACCGCTGGAAAGCAGCGTCGCAGCTTGACATTGACATGATGGTAGTAATCTTCCGAAGGCAAGCCCGCATGCGCGGGCTTTTTTTATGCGGCACTGCGGGATAAATTGAATTGGTTTTTTTTCGCGGTAACGCTGCAAGTTGCCCCGGATTCGTCTACCATTTGCCATGAGCCGCACAATGCAAACCACGATCCCGCGGGATAACTTCCCTTTCCAAAAAGCATCTTCCCCAGCAGAGATATCGGTCGCCGAGAAACCGCATCGATAGACATTGTGATAATGTCGCTGCCACCGAATTTTCATTAGCGTATCCAGGAGACAATCAATGAGCACCCCAACCACTCTTTCTGCGGCCGAGCAGGCCTTGCGCGACGCGGCGCTGGAATATCACCGCAGTCCGACGCGCGGCAAGATCGCCGTGGTGCCGACCAAGCCCCTGTCGAACCAGCGCGACCTGTCGCTGGCGTATTCGCCCGGCGTGGCGTATGCCTGCCTGGCGATCCACGAAGATCCGGAAATGGCGGTGGAGTACACTTCACGCGCCAACCTGGTGGGCGTGGTCACCAACGGCACCGCGGTGCTGGGCCTGGGCGATATCGGGCCGCTGGCCGGCAAACCGGTAATGGAAGGCAAGGGCTGCCTGTTCCATAATTTTGCCGGCATCGACGTATTCGACATCGAACTGGCCGAGCGCGACCCGGACAAGCTGGTCGAGATCATCGCCGCGCTGGAGCCGACGCTGGGCGGCATCAACCTGGAAGACATCAAGGCGCCGGAATGCTTCTATATCGAAAAGAAGCTGCGCGAGCGCATGAAGATCCCGGTCTTCCACGACGACCAGCACGGCACCGCCATCATTTCCTCTGCCGCCCTGCTGAACGGCCTGGAGCTGGTCAACAAGAAGATCGGCGAAGTCAAACTGGTGGCGTCTGGCGCCGGCGCCGCGGCGATCGCCTGCCTGGACCTGATGGTAGAGCTGGGCGTCAAGCGCGAAAACATTTTTGTCTGCGATTCGCGCGGCGTGATCCACGACAAGCGCGAAGACAAGCTGGATGTGTCCAAGCAGCGCTACCAGCAAACCACCAATGCCCGCACCCTGGCCGATGCGATTGTCGACGCCGACGTGTTCCTCGGCTGCTCGGCGCCCGGCGTGCTGACCCAGGACATGGTCAAGGCCATGGGTTCGCAGCCTATCATCCTGGCGCTGGCCAACCCGGAACCGGAAATCCGTCCCGAGCTGGCGCTGGAAGCGCGGCCGGACTGCATCATTGCTACCGGCCGTTCGGACTATCCGAACCAGGTCAATAATGTGCTGTGCTTCCCCTACATTTTCCGCGGCGCGTTGGATTGCGGCGCCACCAGCATCACGGAAGCGATGAAGGTTGCCTGCGTACGTGAAATCGCCGACTTGACCAAAGCCGAGATCAGCGAGGAAGTGGCGTCCGCCTATGCCGGCCAGGAACTGCATTTCGGTCCGGAATACATCATTCCGAAGCCATTCGATTCACGCCTGATCCTGCGCATCGCGCCTGCGGTTGCGCGTGCCGCCGAAGAGTCGGGCGTGGCGACGCGTCCGATCAAGGACATGGAAGCTTACCGCCAGTCGCTGATGCGTTTTGTCAGCCATACCGGCATGTTCATGCGTCCGGTGTTTGTCGCCGCGCGCGGCGAGCCGCAACGCATTGTCTACGCCGAGGGCGAGGACGAGCGTGTATTGCGCGCGGTGCAGATTGCGCTGGAAGAAAAACTGGTGCGGCCTATCCTGATCGGCCGTCCGGCGGTGATCGAGGCGCGCATCAAGCGCGCCGGCTTGCGCCTGCAGGCAGGACGCGATTTCGAACTGATCAATCCGGAAGACGACGTGCGTTTCCGCCAGTACTGGGAAACCTATCACGAGATCAAGGCGCGCGACGGCGTCACGCCCGAGATGGCGAAATCGACCTTGCGCCGTTCAAACACCACCATCGCTTCGCTGCTGGTCAAGCTGGGCGACGCCGACGGCATGCTGTGCGGCCTGGTCGGGCGTTTCGACAACCACCTGGAACATGTGAGCGACATCATCGGCCTGCGCGACGGCGCCAAATGCTTTGCCACCATGAACGGCCTGGTGCTCGACAAGCACACCTTGTTCATCGCCGATACTTTCGTCAACGACGATCCGGATGCCGAGCAGCTGGCCGATATCGCGGCGATGGCGGTGGAACAGGTGAGGCGCTTCGGCGTGCCGCCCAAGGTGGCGTTCCTGTCGCACTCGATGTTCGGTTCCAGCACGCGGCCGTCGGCCAAGAAAATGCGCGCCGCGCGCGACTTGTTCGTCAAGCGCATGCCGGATGTCGAAGCCGATGGCGAGATGCACGGCGACGCGGCCCTGAGCGAAGAGGTAAGGGCGCAGTTCTTGCCGAAATCTACGTTAAGCGGCGACGCCAACGTGCTGGTGACGCCAAACCTGGATGCCGCCAATATCCTGTTCAACGTGTTGAAGATGACCGGCGGCCAGGGCGTTACGGTGGGTCCGGTATTGCTGGGCGCCGCGGCGCCGGTGCATATCCTGAACCCGTCGGCGACGGTGCGCCGGGTGGTCAACATGACGGCGCTGGTGGTGGCAAACGCCATCTCTGCCAAGCAGGCGGTGTAAACCAGCAAGGGGGACAGGATGTTTGATCCTGTCCCCCGGCTAGTCCACATGGTTCAGTCGAACAGCTCTTGCCAGAAACTCTCTTTTTTCTTCGGCCGGCGATAATCGTTGTACTGCGATCCTTGCTGCTCCGGCCGGTATTCGGGCTGGTATTTAGGCTGGTACGGCGCCGGAGCAGCCGGCTGCGCCCTGGCGTTTGTCAGTTCATGGGTTGATTGCTGGATGATCTTGTCCAGTTCGCCGCGATCCAGCCAGACGCCGCGGCAACCGGGGCAGTAATCGATCTCGATACTTTGCCGCTCGCTCATGACGAGCTCCTTGTCCTTGCATACAGGGCAATACATAAACATTCTCCATAATAGTCAAACGTAACGCGGGCAGGCCGTGCAGGCCCTGCCGCAGGTTTACTCTTTGTTGGCAAATCCCAGCAGCTGCAACAGGCTGATGAACAGGTTGAAAATCGAGACGAACAGGCTGACGGTAGCCATCACGTAATTGGTCTCGCCGCCGCGCACGATATTGTTGGTTTCGAACAGGATCATGCCCGACATCAGCAGCACGAATACCGCGGATACGGTCAGCGACAAGGCCGGGATGCTGAAGAAGATCGCTGCCAGTCCGGCCACGAAAGCCACCAGCACGCCAACCGTCAGCATGCCGCCCATGAAGGACAGGTCACGTTTGGTGACCAGCGCATAAGCAGACATGCCGAGGAAAATGATGGCAGTGCCGGCCAGCGCCATCATCACGGTCAGGCCGCCGTTGGGCAGGCTCAGGTAATGGCTGACGATCGGTCCCAGGGTGTAGCCCATGAAGCCGGTCAGCGCGAACACCAGTCCCACGCCGAGGCCGCGGTCACGGTATTTTGTGACCAGGAACAGCAAGCCGAAGTAACCGGCCAGCGTGATGATGATGCCGGGAGCCGGCAGGCTGAATGCTATCGAGGCGCCGGCGACGATGGCGCTGAAACCCAGGCACAGCGACAACAGCAGGTAAGTGTTGCGCAAGACCTGGCGGGCGGCGCCATCCATCACCGTGGTGGCGGAATACCTGGCGCTGCTGTTTCTGAGAGTGTTGTAACGGTTATTCATGATGGTCTTTCGTAAAATTAGATAAGGGCGGCTTCGCTGATAGGCACCGTGTATTTGGTATGCCGGATCGATTTCGCCCGTGACAGCAGGCGGTCAATCGCTTGCGCGGCACGATGCGCAGCCTGGTCGACCATGGCGGCGACATCGTTTCCTTTTTCGGTGACGACCACGGTCGGCAAGCCGGGCAAGGTCAGCTGGATCTGGCAATGCTTGTCGATCCCGCCCTTGGGGCCGTTCTGGTCGCTGATGCGCACTTTCATGGCCTGGATGCTGTATTGCTTCCTGTCGAGCGCCAGGCTCAAGCGATGGCTAACGTACTCGCGCAGTCTGCGGCTGAGTTTTACACCTTTGGTAGCGACGATGGCGATAGTCGGTTTCATCAAAGACTCCAGTTCGTTTCAGGAGAAACCATCATATAACCGCGACACAAACTTAAAAAGCGAAGATAATCGAAGAATTACTTCGGAAAAACAGAACAATGAAATCATCTGGACTGAATTTTCGCCACCTACATTATTTCTGGGTGGTGGCCAAGGAGGGCAGCGTTACGCGCGCCGCCGAACGCCTGGGGCTGGCGGTGCAGACCGTCAGCGCCCAGCTGTCGCTGCTGGAACAGGCGGTAGGAAAGTCGCTGCTGGCGCCGCAAGGCCGGCGCCTGGTATTGACCGAGGCGGGGCGCCTGGCGCTGGGTTATGCCGACCAGATTTTCTTATTGGGTGAACAGATGCAGGAGGCGCTTGCCGCCGCCGACGATGAGCCCACCTTGCGGCTGGCGGTCGGCATTTCGGATTCGCTGCCGAAGCTGATCTCGTCGCGCCTGCTGGAAGCGGCATTGCGCTTGCCGCAGCGGGTGAAACTGGTGTGTTTCGAGGACAAGTTCGAGTCGCTGCTGGGCGACCTCACCATGCACAAGCTGGACGTGGTGCTGACCGACCGGCCGGCGCCTTCCGGCGCGGCGTTGCGCGTGTTCAGCCATTTGCTCGGAGAGAGCGACATCGCGCTGTTTGGCAGCAAGGAGCTGGCCAAGCGTTATCGCGCAAAATTCCCGGCCAGCCTGAGCGGCGCGCCTCTGCTGCTGCCGACCCGCAACAACGTGATCCGCGGCCGCATCGACCATTGGTTCGAAGCGCATGAGCTGCGGCCGGATGTGGTCGGCGAGTTCGATGACAATGCGCTGCTGAACACCTTCGGCCGCAACGGCCTGGGCCTGTTTCCGGCGCCGTCGGCGCTCGCCGCGGATGTCGAGGAACAGTTCGGCGCGGTGCTGATCGGCGAGCTGGAGCAGGTGCATGAGCAATTTTATGCGGTGTCGAATGAGCGCAAGATCAAGCATCCGGCGGTGGAGGCGATTCTGTCGGCGATACATGGACGGGTGTTCACCCCGGTCAAGCGCAAATAAGCTAGATCCCCGCCAAGGCACGCCGATGCTCGCCCGGACTGCTTCCGGTCCATTTCTTGAAGGCCCGATGGAAGGCGCTGGAGTCGGCAAAACCAAGGCTGACGGCGATCTCTTCTATGCTCCTGGCGGAGCCGCTCAGATAATTGATCGCCAGGTCGCGCCGCAAATTGTCCTTAATCGCCTGGTACGACTGCCCCTCCTGGCCGAGCTTGCGGCGCAGGGTCGAGGCCGGCGTGTTGAGCTGTTTCGACAGGCTGTCGAAGTCCGACCATTCGGTCAGCGGCAGCTGGCGCAACCGGCGGCGGATGGTCGCCGCCAGGCTGTCGTGGTTGCTGTATTTTACCAGCAGGTTGCCGGGCGCCTCGCGCAGGAAAGGTTGCAGCGTGCGCTGGTTCTGCACGATCGGCAAAGCCAGGCAGGCAGCATCGAAGGTAATGCTGGTCTGCGGCTGGCCGAAGCGGGCTTGGTCGCAAAAGCGGATCTTGTAGTCGAGGCTGGCCAGCGGTTCTGCGCAGCGGAAATCCGCCGACAGCAGCTGGATGCGGCGTCCGATCAGCCAGCTGCCGATGCCGTGCACGATCATCAGGAAGGCGCCGTAGGCAAACATGCGGCGCGGATCGCCGCTGTCGCTGATGGCGATGCGCGCCAGGCCATCTTGTTCGGAGAGCGTCGCCGACATATCGTCCAGCACCAGCCGCAGGAAATCCAGCATGCGCCCGAGGGCCTTGCCGAGGCTGGCGCTGTGCAGGGCGCTGCGGCACAGCATGTTGAAGCTGCCGACCCGCATCGGATGGCTGTCCATGCCGAAAAATTCGTCGTCCATGGCGTGCGCGATCAGGTACCACAGCCGGCCGTAGTTGGCGGCGGCGACCCGGGCATGCGGTTCTTTCAGCCAGCGTGGCGCGATGCCGGCCTGCAGCAGCAGCGTTTCGGTATCCATGCCGCGTTGGCGCATGCTGTGCAGCGCTTCATCGACGAAGCTGATGGCGATCGTTCCCTTTTCCCAGTCTTCCATAAGTCCATTTGCCTTGGTATTGCAATTTCGATCAATCCCGCTGATCGCTTTTGACATGGCTGCCAGTCACTAATTATCCTAGACTAAGCTGCAGTCGTTCCATTTCTGATAACAACAAGAGCCGGTCAGGCCTGCCATTTTAGGTCAAGAGGAGAACACGCATGTCATCTGCTTTGCCAGCCGATGCCCCGGCCGCGGGCGAAAACATCCCGGATTATGCCCAGTTTTACGCCGAATTCAGCGCCGACAGCATCGCCGCCGAGCTGTCCGGTAACCTGCAAACCGGGATCAATGCCTGTGTCGAATGCTGCGACCGGCACGCGACTCCCGGCCATGACCGTATAGCATTGCTTTGGGAAGGCAAGGATGGCCGCAGCGCCAGTTACACCTTCGCCCAGCTCAAGGAATTGTCGGGGCGCTTCGCCAATTTCCTGAAGCAGCAGGGCGTCCAGCCTGGTGATCGCGTCGCCGGATTATTGCCGCGTACGCCGGAACTGCTGGTTGCGATCCTCGGCACCTGGCGCGCCGGCGCGGTGTACCAGCCCTTGTTTACTGCCTTCGGTTCGAAATCGATTGAATACCGGGTAGCCGCCAGCGAGGCGAAACTGATCGTTACCGATGCCGATAACCGCCACAAGCTGGCGGAAGTGCTGGATTGTCCGCCCATCATGACCGTTATGACTGCCGCCGATGCAACGCCGGCCGGCGACTTCGGTTTCTGGCCGGAACTGGAACAGCAGTCGAGCGAGTTTGCGCCGGTGATGCGCAAAGCTGACGACGCTTTCATCATGTTGTTTACTTCAGGTACGACCGGGCCGGCCAAGGGTGTTGCGGTACCGCTGCGGGCGATGCTGGCGTTTTATGTCTACACGCGCTACGCAATGGATGTGCGGCCGGAAGACGCTTTCTGGAATATCGCCGATCCCGGCTGGGCCTATGGCTTGTATTACTGCGTGACCGGGCCGATGCTGATGGGCCACGCGATCACCTTCTATGAAGGTTCGTTCACGGTCGAGAGCACCTACCGGATCATCGACAAATACAAGATCACCAATCTTGCCGGTTCGCCTACCGCGTACCGGCTGCTGATTGCCGGCGGTGCGGAAGCAGCGGCGCCGGTCAAGGGCCAGCTGCGCGCCGTCAGCAGCGCCGGCGAACCGCTGAATCCCGAAGTGATCCGCTGGTTCCGCCAACACCTGGCCTGCCTGATCAACGATCATTACGGCCAGACTGAAACGGGCATGGTGTTGTGCAACCACCATGGCCTGCGGCATGAGGTGCACATGGGTTCGGCCGGCCTTGCCATGCCCGGCTACCGGCTGGCGGTGCTAGACGACGACCAGAACGAACTGGGAGTGGGACAGCCCGGCGTGCTGGCGGTGGACCGCCGCCATTCTCCGGTGTACTGGTTCCAGGGCTATTGGCAGCAGGATGCTAACGACGACGACTATTACATCACCGGCGATACGGTCGAGACGAACCAGGACGGCAGCATCAGCTTTATCGGGCGCGGCGACGATATCATTACCTCCTCCGGTTATCGCATAGGTCCGTTCGATGTCGAAAGCGCGTTGCTGGAGCATGCGGCGGTGATGGAAGCTGCCGTGGTCGGCAAGCCGGATCCCGAGCGCACTGAACTGGTCAAGGCTTTTGTCGTCTTAAGTACAGGCTACCAAGCCAGTGCGGAACTGGTCGCCGAGCTGCAGCAATATGTCAAGCACCGGCTAGCGGCGCATTCTTATCCGCGCGAAATCGAATTTTTAACTGAACTGCCAAAAACGCCTAGCGGCAAACTGCAGCGCTTCATCTTGCGCAACCAGGAAATCGCCAAGGCTAAAATTTAAAGAAGAGAAAAACCATGCAAATCGAAAATAATGTATTCCTGATCAGCGGCGGCGGTTCCGGCCTGGGCGCGGCGACTGCCGCCATGCTGGTGCAGGGCGGCGCCAGGGTGGTGATCGCCGACATCAACCAGGAAGCCGGCGCCGCACTGGCGACGCAGCTGGGCGCCAACGCCCGTTTTGTCGCCACCGACGTGTGCAGCGAGGCCAGCGCGGCGGAAGCCGTCAACACGGCGCTGACGGTGTTCGGCGGCTTGCATGGGCTGGTCAGCTGCGCAGGCGTGGCGCCGGCCAAGCGCATCGTCGGCAAAGAAGGGCCGCATGGCCTGGAAGATTTCGCGCGGGTGGTCCAGATCAACCTGATCGGCACCTTCAACATGATGCGCCTGGCGGCCGATGCGATGAGCAAGGGCGAGCCGAATGCCGACGGCGAGCGCGGCGTGATCATCAATACCGCCTCGGTGGCTGCGTTCGACGGCCAGATCGGCCAGGCCGCTTACGCTTCGTCCAAGGGCGGGGTAGTGGCGTTGACCTTGCCGGCGGCGCGCGAACTGTCGCGCCACGGCATCCGCGTGATGACGATTGCGCCAGGCATCATGGAAACGCCGATGCTGCTCGGCATGCCGGCAGAAGTGCAGGAGGCGCTCGGAAAAATGGTGCCGTTCCCGCCGCGGCTGGGCAAGCCGGCTGAATTCTCGGCATTGGTGAAGACCATCGTCGAGACGGTCTACCTGAACGGCGAAGTGATCCGTCTCGACGGCGGGATCCGGTTGGCGCCGAAGTAACAGCCCGGTCTAACGGCGCAGACCGGATTGCTGGAAAGCAGGGCAGCTGGGCGCAGGCTTAGCTGCCTTGTCGTTTTACGATCTCTTTATTGAAGAAGTCATAGATGCCGTTCTCGCCCATGCGGCGGGCATCGGCCAGCTCGCCGGCCTTGGTCGAATACAGGATCTTGTTGTCCGGGCTGAGCAGCACCGCAGCCGGGATGCCCTTCTTGATCGGGTTGCCGTAAGACTGGGCGACATCGAGATTCTTGTCGAAATTGCCGACATCGA
>NZ_JAQGLV010000197.1 GCF_028292705.1 Collimonas fungivorans
TGTGCATAGCTTTCTATCCTCGATATATTTCGATTTCCAAGAAGCCTACAAACCAATGTTTCCACAGGGAAATAATATAATAGTGCAACGCAAAAATCCAGCGCCTTGTTTACCCCTCGCTCAGGCCAGCCAGCTTGCGACTTGCCGCCAGAATCCGTCCGGCACGTTCATCAGCAGCCAGACTACCAATACATATCGGGCAAACTTGCCGATCGCCATATACATGACCGAGGGCCAGAACGGCAGCTTTAGCCAGCCGCCCAGGGTGCAGATCGGATCGCCTATGCCCGGCAGCCAGGCCAGCAGCATGGTTTTGGCGCCGTAGCGCTGCAGCCAGTTAAACCAGCTGCTGCCGCGCTCGCGGGAAAATGCCTGTTTGGCGCCGTAGCCCATCCAGTAATCGACCACGCCGCCCAGCGTGTTGCCTGCGGTCGCCACCAGGATCACCGGCCAGAACAGTGCGCCGTTGGCCTTGATCACGGCAAACACGGCCGGCTCGGAGCCGAGCGGCAGCAAGGTGGCGGCGACAAAACTGATGATGAAGACGGAAGTCAGGCCGACCGTGGGCACGGCGAGCGTCTTGAGCAACCATAAAACTGCGGATTCGATCATGGGAACAATTCGGAAAGACGGCAATTCGGCGCGCGCAACAACCTGCGACGAGGTTTATAAACGCTGCGGCCGACAAAACCTGGTGACGATTAAAAGCCGTCCATTATAATGATCCGCTGTTTCTCCCGGCCTGATCCTGCTGCCGAGCCCGCTCGGCACTCCAATTTGACAACGACATGACCACAGATTATTTGCAGAAGATCCTCACCGCCCGCGTCTACGACGTCGCGGTCGAAACCCCTCTTGAACTGGCGCCTACGCTGTCGAAGCGAATTGAGAACCAGATTTATTTCAAGCGCGAGGATATGCAAAGCGTGTTCAGTTTCAAGTTGCGCGGCGCCTATAACAAGATGGCCAGCCTGACCCCGGCCCAGCTCAAGCGCGGCGTGATCTGCGCCTCGGCCGGCAACCATGCGCAAGGACTGGCGCTGTCGGCGGCCAAACTCGGCTGCCGCGCCGTGATCGTGATGCCGACCACCACGCCGCAGGTCAAGGTCGACGCGGTGCGGGCGCGCGGCGGCGAAGTCGTGCTGTTCGGCGATTCCTATACCGACGCCTACAATCACGCGCTGACGCTGGAAAAGAAACTCAAGCTGACCTTCGTCCATCCCTTCGACGATCCGCACGTGATCGCCGGCCAGGGCACCATCGGCATGGAAATCCTGCGTCAGCACGCCGGCCCTATCCACGCGATTTTTGTACCGATAGGCGGCGGCGGACTGATCGCCGGCATCGCCGCCTATGTCAAGGCGGTGCGGCCCGAGATCAAGATCATCGGCGTGCAGACCACCGATTCCGACGCCATGGCGCGCAGCCTGAAGAGCGGCCGCCGCGTCACCTTGCCGGACGTCGGCCTGTTCGCCGACGGCACCGCGGTCAAGCTGGTCGGCGAAGAAACCTTCCGCCTGGCGCGCCTGTACGTGGATGAAGTGATCCTGGTCGATACCGATGCGGTGTGCACCGCGATCAAGGATGTATTCCAGGACACGCGCAGCATCCTGGAGCCGTCCGGCGCACTGGCGGTAGCCGGCGCCAAGGCCTATGTCGAACGCGCCAAGGCCACCCGCAAGCCGGTCAAGGACCAGATCCTGGTCACCATCGCTTCCGGCGCCAACATGAATTTCGACCGCCTGCGCTTCGTCGCTGAAATGGCCGACATCGGCCAGCTGCGCGAAGCCGTGTATGCCGTCACCATCCCCGAACAGTTCGGCAGCTTCCGCCGTTTCTGCGAACTGGTGGGGCCGCGCAACGTCACCGAATTCAACTACCGCATCAGCGACGAGAAGGTCGCCCACGTGTTTGTCGGGGTGCAGACTTCCAGCGGCGACGAAGCCAAGCTGATCGCCAAGAATTTCGAGAAGCATGGCTTCAGCACGCTCGACCTGACCCATGACGAACTGGCCAAGGTCCACGTGCGGCACCTGGTGGGCGGCAAGAGCCCGCTGGCGGAAAACGAACTGCTGTACCGCTTCGAGTTCCCGGAACGTCCGGGCGCGCTGATGCGTTTCCTCAATTCGATGGCGCCCGACTGGAACATCAGCCTGTTCCATTACCGCAGCCAGGGCGGCGACGTCGGCCGCATCCTGGTCGGGCTGCAGGTGCCGAAAAAAGAGATGAAGATCTTCCGCAGTTTCCTCTCCAGCCTCGGTTACCGTTACTGGGACGAAACCAGTAATCCGGTCTATAAACTGTTCCTCGGCTGACATGCTCGGCCATGCCCTTGATACGCGCCATTAAGCGGCGCTTATCAAGGACGGCCTGCTTATCTGGCAAAATACTGCTTTTAAGCACAAGCAGAAGCCATGACTATCCCGAACACGCCCGACGCCTCGCCGCTGGGCAAACCCGCCGCCTACCAGACCCAGTACCAGCCTTCGCTGCTGTTTCCGATTGCCCGCCTGGGCAAGCGCGAAGAAATCGGCATCAGCGGCACATTGCCTTTTTTCGGCGTCGATATCTGGAATGCGTATGAGGTGTCCTGGCTCAACCTGCGCGGCAAGCCGCAAGTGGCGATCGCTACTTTCACGGTGCCGGCGGACTCTCCCAACATCATCGAATCGAAGTCGTTCAAGCTGTACCTGAACTCCTTCAACCAGACCCGGCTGGCGGATAAGGACGCGCTGCTGCAGCTGCTGCGCACCGATATCTCGGCCGGTTTCGGCGCACCGGTGCATGTCGCCCTGACCACCGCAGAGGCCTTCGCCGGGCTCAAGCTGCAGGAACCGCAAGGTTTGCTGCTGGATCGCCTGGATATCGAGGTCGACGAATACCAGCCGAATCCGTCGTTGCTGAAAAGCGACCCGGACCAGGTTGTGGTGGAAGAAACCCTGGTCTCGCACCTGCTGAAATCGAATTGCCTGGTGACCGGCCAGCCGGACTGGGGCAGCGTGCAGATCCATTATGTCGGCGCCGCCATCGACCAGGAAAGCCTGCTCAAATACCTGATCAGCTTCCGCGACCACAATGAATTCCACGAACAATGCGTGGAACGCATATTTATGGACCTGATGCGCAACTGTCGGCCGCAAAAGTTGTCTGTATACGCACGCTATACCCGGCGCGGTGGTCTCGACATCAATCCTTGGCGCAGCAATTTCTCGACATCGCAGCCACCGTTGAATTGGCGCCAGGCAAGGCAATAACTTACGATTTGCTACAGATTTTACGATTAGCTACAAAGCGTAGCGAAAAGACAGCACTTTAATAACTAAATAACAATAATTGGGTCGGGAATATTGACGTCCAGGGGATCAACGTCTACCGTACGACCTCGCCGTAAAGGATTCTTTTGCTTATGACAACTTTTTATCGTTTTTCCGCGCTCAAGCGGACCGCATTGCTCACCTGCATGACCGCACTGGTCGCCATGGCTGCCCCTGCCCAGGCGCAGGAAACCCCGGACACTACCGGCTGGTTCAGCAAAACCCTAACTCAAACCCAGGACCGGCTGAGTAATATCGCCAACAATGGCGATATGGAAGTGTATCTGTCAGGCTATGCTTACCATGGCCGCCGTACCTATACCGAAGAAAAAATCAGCGAGCTGAATGAAAAAGCCTGGGGCCTGGGCGGCGGCCGCACCATCCGCAACGCCGACGGCAATGACGAATCGCTGTACCTGTTCGCCATTCGCGACTCTCACCGCAAGCCGCAGATCATGGCCGGCTATGCCTATGAATGGATCTGGAATGTGCCCAAGACGCCGGTCGAAGTCGGCGCCGGCTATACCGCCATGCTGATGAGCCGGCAGGATTATTTCGGCGGCTTCCCGTTCCCGATAGCGCTGCCGGTGGTGTCGCTGGGCGTCAAGGGGGCCAAATTGATGGGATCCTACGTGCCTCGCCTGTCGCAGAATAAAGGCAACGGCGACGTCTGGCTGATATTTGCGCGCTTCGAAGTTAAGTAAAAGCCATAATCAACTCCTGGCATGACCATGACCGCAAGTTGGTGTTGTTGACCTGAATCAAGTCTATAATCCGGGTTGGGTGCCATTAAGACCGTAGCCCGGGCTATATTGACTTGGGCCGAAATCGGGGAGACGCTGTCATGACAGCCATAACAGTTGCGGTCGCGCTAGGCGGCCAGCAGCGTTCAGACCCGAAATTGGCATGTTTCCGAAATGCTGCGGCTATATTAGTGGTGGCTTACAATGACTTAGACACAACCACCCGTATTGTGCCGCATACCAATTTGTATTATGACTAATCTTGCAAAAATCCTGCCTGCACAAAATGTAGCGCTGGATCTTGAAGTCTCCAGTAAAAAACGCGCCTTCGAACAAGCCGGTTTACTCTTCGAAAACAATTGCGGCATTGCCCGCTCTACCGTCTCCGACAACCTGTTTGCGCGCGAACGCCTGGGTTCCACCGGCCTCGGCCACGGCGTCGCCGTGCCGCATGGCCGCGTAAAAGGGTTGAAAGCGCCGCTGGCTGCCTTTGTGCGCCTGGCCGAACCGATCCCGTTTGAATCGCCGGACGGCGAACCGGTCAGTTTGCTGGTGTTCCTGCTGATTCCTGACAACGTCACCCAGCAGCACCTGGAAATCCTGTCGGAAATCGCCGAGATGTTTTCCAGCGACGCCTTCCGCACCATCCTCAGCAGCGATCCCGATCCGGCATCGGTGCACGCGCACATCGTGGCCTGGCAGCCCATGGGCACGGAAAATGCGACATAATTTGATTTAAGACATCATCCTGTCTGAGTCGCCCTCCAGGCGATCTAACCCATCAACCACGTCAGACGCCGACCATGCCAGTTTCCACGCCCCTCTCGATTCAGCAACTGTACGACGAAAACCGCGAATCGCTGCAGTTGGGCTGGTTTGCCGGTTTCCCCGGCGGCGAGCGGCTGATTTCCGGCGATGCGGCTTCGGCCGCCGACCAGGTGGGCCACCTGAACCTGATCCATCCGGGCCGGATCCAGGTCTTCGGCCACCAGGAAACCGAATACTACCAGCGCCTCTCGGCCACTTCGCGGGTCTACCAGACCGCTGAACTGGTGGCCGGCGCGCCGCCTGCCTTCATCATCGCGCAAGGACTGGCGACGCCGCCGGACATCCTCGAAATCTGCGACGAAAAGAACATCCCGCTGTTTTCGACGCCGCTGCCGGCCGCGCAGGTGATCGATTACCTGCGCGTCTACCTGTCGAAAAAACTGGCGCAACGCATCACCATGCATGGCGTGTTCATGGATGTGCTGGGAGTCGGAGTGCTGATCACCGGCGAATCCGGGCTCGGCAAAAGCGAACTCGGGCTGGAACTGATCTCGCGCAGCCACGGACTGGTGGCCGACGATGCGGTCGAGTTCGCCCGCATCGCGCCCAACATGATCGAGGGCCGCTGCCCGCACCTGCTGCAAAACCTGCTGGAAGTGCGCGGCCTGGGCCTGCTCGACATCAAGACCATCTTCGGCGAAACCGCGGTGCGCCGCAAAATGCGCCTCAAGCTGATCGTGCACCTGGTG
Organism: Collimonas fungivorans; assembly: GCF_028292705.1. Classification (GTDB taxonomy): domain Bacteria; phylum Pseudomonadota; class Gammaproteobacteria; order Burkholderiales; family Burkholderiaceae_D; genus Collimonas; species Collimonas fungivorans_B. Next base: position 5,575 of record NZ_JAQGLV010000197.1, read on the forward strand.
CGGCGCGCCACGCTGGAAGAAAACTACGAGCGCCTGCCGCTCGACGCCCACACCCAGGAAGTGCTGGGGCTGGCGATCCGCAAAGTCATCATCCCGGTAGCCGCCGGCCGCAATATCGCGGTGCTGCTGGAAGCCGCGGTGCGCAACACCATCCTGCAGTTGCGCGGGATCGACACGCTCAAGGATTTCATCGCCCGCCAGCGCATTGCGATGGACAGCGACAGCGATCTCTGACATCCGTTTGCGGGGCTTCCGATAAAAACCCCGACTTACGGTATCATTCGCTAATGCGTATTATCCTCATCACCGGCATTTCCGGTTCCGGCAAATCGGTCGCTCTTCGCGTGCTCGAAGATGCGGGTTATTTTTGCGTCGACAACCTGCCGCCTATCCTGCTGCGCGGCTTGGTCGCCACCCGCCTCGATGAAGGCGCGCAAATGCTGGCGGTAGCCACCGATGCGCGCAGCGCCGATTCGCTGGCCGGCCTGCCTTCCGATATCCAGCAGTTGAAAGCCGAAGGGCACGACGTCAAGGTGTTCTTCCTGACTGCCCAGACCGAATCGCTGATCGCCCGCTTCTCCGAGACCCGCCGCAGCCATCCGCTGTCGCACCGCCTGCGCCCCGGCCAGAATCCGGCCGACCGCCTGACCCTGACCGAGTGCATCCTGAATGAACGCGAGATGCTGGCCGAGATCGAGAGCATCGGCCACACCATAGACACATCGAACATGAGCGCCAATCGCTTGCGCAGCTGGATCAAGGAACTGGTCGATACCGAACCGGCGCCGCTGACCTTGCTGTTCGAATCGTTCGCGTTCAAGCGCGGCGTGCCGCTGGACGCCGACCTGGTGTTCGACGTGCGCATGTTGCCGAATCCGCATTACGACGCCAAACTGCGTCCGCTGACCGGCTGCGACCAGCCGGTGATCGACTTCCTGGAAGCCCTGCCCAAAGTCGGCGACCTGCTGGGCGATATCCGCAATTTTGTCGAAAAATGGCTGCCCTCGTTCAAGGACGACAACCGCAGCTACCTGACGGTAGCGATCGGCTGCACCGGCGGCCAGCATCGCTCGGTCTACATGGTGGAGCAGCTGGCGGAATATTTCCAGGTCTCCGAACGCGTGGTGCGGCGCCACCGCGAACTGCTCAGGCGCGCCGGCGACAATTAGCATCCCGCCCTCATCCGCAGCTCACCTCCTCCGCAGTTGACGTCACCCTATGCCCGAAAATAATTCCTGGATACCGCTGTTCCCGCTCAACGCGGTGCTGTTCCCCGGCGGCGTGCTGCCGCTCAAGGTATTTGAAACGCGCTACCTCGACATGCTGCGCGAATGCATGCGGACCGAGCGGCCGTTCGGCGTGGTGCTGATCAAATCGGGTAAGGAAGTCGGCAATGCCGCCGAACCTGAGAGTGTAGGCTGCCTGACCAGGATTATCGAGTGGGACATGCAGGACCTGGGAGTGATGATGCTGCGCACCGAAGGCAGCCAGCGCTTCCGCATCGTGCAGCAGCGCGTGCTTTCCGACCAGCGCCTGGAAGCGCAGGTGACGCTGATCGACGCCGATCCGGCCACCACGCCTGACGAAACCCATCTGCAATGCGCCGGCACGCTGAAACTGGTGATCGACGATATCAACAAGAAAGGCCGCAGCGCGCATGGAGAGAATTTCGCCAGCCCGTTTGCGCTGCCGCTGCAATTCGACAATGCCGGCTGGGTCGCCAACCGCTGGTGCGAAATCCTGCCGATTCCCCTGAAAGCGCGGCAGAAGCTGCTGGAGCTGACCGACGGCCGCGAACGGCTCGGCATAGTCCATCAATACCTGCTACAGCACAACATCATCTGATCAGGCGAACAGGTCGGCTTCGCGGAATACTTCCAGCAGCAGTTTCTTGACCGGCGCCGGCAGCGGCGCGTTTGCCAGCTTTTCAACCGGATACCAGACGTAGTTGGCCTGGGCAACGCCGTCAAGCCGCCGTTCGAGCGCAATCTGGAACGGCGATATCTGCAGTTTGAAGTGTGTGAAAACGTGGGTGAACGGTTGCAGCGGTTCGCACGATGCGACGGGGCCGAAGGCTGCAACGGCGCGATTTAATGCTGCATCGAAATCGGCTTTTGACAAAATTCCCGGCGCCATTTCCGGCAACGACAGCAAGCCGCCCCAGATGCCGCTATCGGGACGCTGTTCCAGCAAAACCTGATGCCGGTCAACGATCACCAGCATGCCGGTATGTTTTTCGGGGATCGCTTTTTTCGGCTTGCGTACTGGCAGCTGGCCGACCCGGTCGGTCGCCAGCGCAACGCAACGCTGCGCCAGCGGACAAGTCTGGCAAGACGGCTTGCTGCGTGTGCAGAGCGTCGCTCCCAGGTCCATCAAACCCTGGGTATACGATTCAACTCCCTGCTCCGGCAACAAGGCTACGGCACGGCGCCACATCGCATCTTCGACAGGCTTGGCGCCGGGATAGCCGTCGATGCCGAACACCCGGGCAAACACGCGCTTGACGTTGCCGTCCAGGATGGCGGCCTGCACACCGTAGGAAAATGCGGCGATGGCAGCCGCGGTGGAACGGCCGATGCCGGGCAAGTCCTGCAGCAGCAGCGGATCGTGCGGAAAGATCCCGCCATGTTCGGCCACTACCCGTTGCGCGCAGCGATGCAGGTTGCGCGCCCGCGTGTAATAACCCAGTCCGCTCCAGTGCGCCATCACCTCTTCGCTGGGTGCGGCCGCGAGTGTCTGCACATCGGGGAAACTCGAAAGGAAGCGCTGGTAATAGGGGATCACGGCAGCCACCTGGGTCTGCTGCAGCATGATTTCGGACAGCCAGACGCGATAGGCGTCACGCGTCTGCTGCCATGGCAAGGCGTGGCGGCCATGCTGCTTCTGCCACCCAATCACCGCTGCCGAAAAAGACGGGTCGGCAAACTGGCCGGCCGCTTCGCTGCTACTGATAACTACACGTTTCATCTATACCGCAACTTTCATGGGCGCCATTTCCGACCCTAGCGCATTCCTTAAATCGGCTTCCAGCGCCACCAATGTGTTTCTCTGGCCCGTCAATTCTTTCTGCAGCATTTCCACCGACTGGATTTTTTCTTCCAGGCTGTCGATCGCCACATGCACGCGCTCGATCGAATCGGTGCGCTGCTTGAGCTGCGACTTGTGGGCGCGGATCTGTTCTTCCAGCGGCGCCATCACCACCTTGAGCCAGGCGTCGACGTCGCGGTTGGCCTGCAGGAAACTCTGCTTGACGCGCGAGGCGATCGAATCGAAGAATTTCTGCATCAGCACTACCTGGCTGGTCTTCACCAGCGTCACCGTGCCGAACTGGCGGTGATAAGCGGTTTCGATCACCTTGATTTCGTTGCGGTACTTGTCCAGCGAGAACGGCATCGGCGTCGACAAAGCCAGGCCGTGCTCGGTCGAAAACTTGCGGTACATGATGGTCATCATTTCCGAGATTTCATCGGTCTTCTGGCCGGACAGCATCAGGTTTTCCTGCGACTTGTCGAAGAATTCCTTGACCGCGTGGCGGAAGCCGGCGGTGAACATGCTGCCTTCCATGGTCTCGCGCGTCTTGCGGATTTCTTCTTTCAGCAAACCCATGCCGAGCGTGGTGAAGACGCCGGCCGACAGGCGCGCAAACACCATGCGCGTACCTTGCAGCTTGAGCAGGCTTTCGTCGAATTCCTTTTTCTCGATATCGATGCGCTTCATCATGTGGCTGATGATGGAAGTATTCTTGCCGCGCAAGCTCTTCAGCTCCAGCAACTGCTCGACCACGCTGCGGATATGCGCCGACATCAGCGCTTGCTTGGTGACCGTCAGGTCATGGATGTCGCCGATCAGCTGCGAGCGGATGATGTCGCGCTTGGCCGGGATCAGCTCGCGCGACAAGGCGTTTTCCAGGGCCGGCAAGCGGCTTTTCTTGAGCAGCTCCGGCTCGCCGTTGATCTTGCCGACCAGGCCTTTCTGGGCCGAGACCGGATACACCTGCGCTTCCGACAAGCCCAGCGTATGCGCCACGCTCGAGACCTGCTTGCTGATCTGCTGCTCGACTTCGAACGGCGAGCGCAATTCATCCCACATGCTGTCGATCTTGTTGAGCACCACCATGCGGCCGGCGCCGCTGCCGATGTGATGGCGCCAGACGTCGATGTCGCTCTTGGTGACGCCGGTGTCCGCCGCCAGGATGAACAGCACCGCATGGGCGTTCGGAATCAGGTTGAGCGTCAGTTCCGGCTCGGTGCCGATCGCGTTCAGGCCCGGCGTATCGATGATCACCAGCCCTTCTTTCAGCAAGGGATGCGGGAAGTTGACGATGGCATGGCGCCATTGGGAAATCTCGACCCGTCCCAGCACGTCAATCGCCAGGGCGGCATCCGGATCGTCTTCGTCGTACAAGCCATAGCTCTTGGCTTCCTCCACCGGCACCCACTTGGTCAGGCTGACCTGTTTGAACGCTTCCAGCATGCCGTCGGTGGATGAGATATCCAGCGGCAGCACGGTCCAGACATGGTGCGCGCCCTTGTAGTCGCTGGTCGATTGCGATTCGGCCCGGGTTTCTATCGGCAGCAGCCGGATGCAGGACGGGAAAGAGGCGTCGTACAGCAGCTCGGTCGGGCACATGGTGGTGCGGCCGGCGGCCGACGGCAGGATGCGCTGGCCGTAGTCGGCGAAAAAGATGGCGTTGATCAGTTCCGATTTGCCGCGCGAAAATTCCGCCACGAACGCGATCGACAATTTGTCGTCGGTCAGGCGCGCCAAGGCCCGGCTGATGCGCTGCTCGCTGGCCACGTCCGACAATTTCGAGGCGCTGGCCCATGTCTGGTAACGCCGCAATGCGCCGGCAACGCCGGTGCGCCACTCACTGTATTCCTGGAATTTTTGGACTAGATTGCTCACTATCTCTCTCTCGCCTATGTTCTCTAATATTATTTCTGACATTTTTTGCAATAAAACGTCGAACGCTGCCCCTGTTTGATCTGCGTAATCAGGGCGCCACAATTTCTACACGGCAACCCAGCACGATCATAGACGAAATAACTCTGTTGGAAGTAGCCAGATTGGCCATCGGCACCAATAAAATCGCGCAAAGTGCTGCCGCCCTTCTCAATTGCCGCCGCTAAAATTATCCGAATGGCATCAACCAGCCGTTCATAACGAGCCAGGCTGATGCGATGGGCCGGGGTTTTCGGATTGATGCCGGCGCGGAACAGGCTTTCCGAAGCATAGATATTGCCGACCCCGACCACGATGTCGCCGGCCAGCAGCACTTGCTTGATCGGCGCGCTGCGGTTGCGCGTCTTCTGGTAAAGGATCTGCGCCGAAAAAACATCTTCCAGCGGCTCCAGGCCCAGCCCAGCCAGCAGCACATGCTGCTCCAGCGGCCCGTCGGCATCGGCATGCCAGAGCACCGCGCCGAACCGGCGCGGGTCGGTCAGCCGCAGCAGCCGGCGGCCGACCACCAGGTCGAAATGGTCATGCTTTTGCGGCTCGACGCCGAGCTCCAGGATGCGCAGGTGGCCCGACATCCCCAGGTGGATGATCACGGTGCCATGGTCGAAACGCAGCAGCAGGTATTTACCGCGGCGGCCGGTGCCGCGCACCTCGCGGCCCACCAGCAGCGCCGGCAGGTCGAGCGGGAACGGCCAGCGCAAGCCGCGGTGGCGGAAGGTGACGGCCGTCACGATGCGGCCGTCGAGATGCGGCGCAACGCCGCGGCGGGTCACTTCGACTTCAGGTAATTCTGGCATCGTCAGGCATCGTTGGAAAAGCGCGTCCGGAATGAAATGGCATAATCGGCTAATGTACTTCCTATGTACTTTTTGAAACAAATCCAGAGGCAGCCACTGCGCATTGCTCTCTGGTTGGGCGTAAAATCAAGATTACCTTTGAAAGCCAGGATATATCCCTTGAAAAAAACCCTTGCCATTGTAACGCTCTCTACCTTGCTGTCGGCTTGCGCCGGTATAACGCCAGGCAACGATGCCACAAATCCTGCTGCCGCCGCTGACACGCCCTCTGCCGCGACTCCTGCGGCAAGTCCCGAACAGATCGCAAGCCGCAAGCTGGCAACCAGGGTAGCGCCGGTCAAACCGCCGGAAGAACACCTGCCGGCGGTGCCGCTGACCAAGGAAATCCTGTTCAAGGTGCTCAGCTCCGAAGTCGCTTTCCAGCGCGGCAACTGGCAATCCGCTTACGTCACCCTGCTGGGAGCCGCCCAGCAGACGCGCGATCCGCGCCTGGCCCGGCGCGCAGCGGAAATGGCGCTGAGCGCCAAACAAGCCAATGAAGCGCTGGTCGCCATCCGCCTGTGGCGTGAACTGGCGCCCGATTCGGAAGAGGCGACCCAGTATTACCTCGGCTTCATCATGCTGAGCAACAACCTGGCGGAAGCCAAGCCTATCCTTGAAAAGCGCCTGCAAGATGCGCCGCCGCAAGCGCGCGGCGTCATGATGCTGCAGATCCAGCGCTTGCTGGCGCGGGCGCAGGACAAGGCCGGCGCGTTTACGCTGCTCGAGCAGCTGGTCACGCCTTACACGGCGATGTCGGAAGCGCATCTGGCGCTGGCGCAGCAAGCCTTCAGCGGCGGCAACAGCGTGCGCGCCCAGGAAGAATCGAAAATCGCGCTGAACCTGAAACCCGATTCCGAACTGGCGATCCTGACCAGCGCGCAAGTCGCGGCGGACAGCACCGAAGTCGAACGCATCCTCACCGAGTTCCTCAAGAAATATCCAAACTCGCGTGAAGTACGGGTGGCTTACGCACGCACCCTGATCGACCAGAAGCAATACGAAAAAGCCCGCAGCCAGTTTGAAATCCTGCTCAAGAACGACAAGCAGGACGCCACCACCCTGCTCGCGCTGGGCCTGCTGAATGCGCAGATCGGCGACACCAAGGCCGCCGAACGCTACCTGGTCAGCTACATCGACCAGTTGAGCAAACATCCGGACGAAGCGCGCGACAACACCCAGGCATTGCTGATCCTGGCGCAGATTGCGGCAGACCGGAACGACACCGACGCTGCATTGAAATGGCTGGCGCAAGTCGAGCCGGGCGACGCTTACCTGGATGCCCAGCTGCGCCGCGCCCAGCTGCTGTCCAAGCGCGGCGACCTGGACGGCGCGCGGCGGGTGCTGGCCGAGATCGACACCAATGGCGAACGCGAAAAAACCCAGGTAACCCAGGTCGAAGCCCAATTGCTGCGCGAAGCCAACCGTCCGCAAGAAGCGTTCAAGGTCCTGGAAACCGCACTCAAGACGCAGCCCGACAACTCTGACCTGCTGTACGACTATGCGATGGCGGCAGAAAAGCTGAACAACCTGAGCACCATGGAAACCGCGCTGCGCAAGCTGATCGCGCTGGCGCCGGACAACCAGCAGGCGTACAACGCCCTCGGTTATTCGCTGGCCGACCGCAATATCCGCTTGCCGGAAGCGCTGACGTTGATCCAGAAAGCGCTGACGCTGGCGCCGCAGGATCCGTTCATCGTCGACAGCATGGGCTGGGTGCAATACCGCCTGGGCAACCTGGGCGAAGCCGAGACCCGGCTGCGCAACGCCTACAGCTTGCTGCCCGACCCGGAAATCGCGGTGCACCTGGGTGAAGTGCTGTGGGTGAAGGGACAAAAAACCGATGCGCAAAAACTGTGGCGCGAAGTGCTGCAGAAAGATCCGCAAAACGACGCCCTGAAAAACACCCTGGTGCGACTGGGCGCCAAATTATGATGTGGGCGCCAGGCGGGAATCCGGGACACATATTGCCGGCAATCCGGCGTGGCGCGCTGCTTGCTGCCGCGCTGGCAATCATGACGCTCAGCGGCTGCAGCACGCTGCCGCAGTCGTCCAACACCGCTAGCGTCGCCAGCGGCGCGGCGCGGCAATACCACCAGGCCATAGATGTCAGCGGCCGCCTGTCGATACGCTATCAGCAAGACGGCAAGGAGCAGGCGGTGCACGGCAGCTTCACCTGGGCGCAAGGCAAGCAGGAAACCGTCATCACCCTGCTCTCGCCGCTGGGACAAACCCTGGCCACCATCAATATCGCGGCCGACCAGGCCACCCTCAAGCAAAGCGGCCAGCCTGCGCGCAGCGCCAGCGATGTCGATGCACTGACGGTGCAAGCCTTGGGCTGGCCCTTGCCGGTTGCCGGCCTGCGTGACTGGCTGCAAGGTTTCGGCCAGAACGCTGCCGGCCAGCGCTTCAGCGCCATCCCATCCGCGGCCGCCGACGATGGCTTCAGCGTCACTACCGCAGACAAATGGCTGATCCAGTACACCAACTGGCAAGACCAGAACAACGGCGCCGAAAGTTATCCGAAACGGATAGACCTGGCGCGCAATACCGCACAGGCGGGCGAGGTTGCCATCCGCATCGTCATCGACAGCCGCCAGCCGCACTGAAACCTGCAATGAATTTGCCGAAATTGCCCGAATCTGCCATGCCTCGCACGCTCAACAACTGCCCTGCGCCGGCCAAACTGAATCTGTTTTTGCACGTCACCGGGCGCCGCCCGGACGGCTATCACCTGCTGCAAACCGTGTTCCAGCTGGTCGACTTCAGCGATCTTTTGCATTTCGAAGTACGCGCCGACGGCCAGGTCCGGCGCACCACGGAAATCCCGGGCGTGCCGCAAGAATCCGACCTGATCGTGCGCGCCGCCAGGCTGCTGCAAAACGCGATCCATGAAAGAACCGGGGCGGCGGCGCCCGGCGCAGATATCGCCATCGAAAAAAACCTGCCCATGGGCGGCGGGCTGGGCGGCGGTTCCTCCGACGCCGCCACCACGCTGATGGCGCTCAACCATCTCTGGCAAGGCGGCCTGTCGCGCGAAGAATTGATGGTTCTGGGCCTGCAATTGGGCGCCGATGTGCCGTTTTTCCTGTTCGGCCGAAATGCGTTTGCAGAAGGAATCGGAGAAAGCCTGCAAAAGCTTGACACTCCGGGGCTATGGTTCGTTATAATTCAGCCCGGCGTAACAATTCCGACCGCATTAATTTTTTCATCATCGGAATTGACAAGGAGTACGAAACCCGTCAAAATGACGGACTTTTCGATAGCTAGCAAAAAGCTCTTCGGAAAAAACGATTTGGAACCCGTGGCCGCCAGGCAGTTCCCGGAAGTTGCAGAAGCCATAAAATGGCTAGGCAAGCATGGAGATGCCAGAATGACCGGATCCGGCGCCTGTGTTTTTTGCGGTTTTACGCAAGAAGAACAGGCAGATGAGGTACTGAAACTGGTGCCGAGTCGCTGGAAGGCATGGAAAGCCAGGGCGATGCAGGAACATCCGCTCGCAGGGTTGCTGGATCGTTAAAGTAAGACAGAATTCGGTTTAGCATCAGATTCAAGCGCAGTCATCAAATGCAGCGCGGATTTATGGTAGACAACAAGTTGCGTAGGGGAATCGCCAAGCTGGTTAAGGCACTGGATTTTGATTCCAGCATTCGAAGGTTCGAATCCTTCTTCCCCTGCCATTTAATACGGACGAGAGTGTCCTGCAGGAAATAGTGTTACGTTAGTCCTTACAGCGTAGTTCTTACGGCGGCAGCAGCAGCAAGCCGCTTCAGAAATACAACAACAGCACACAGCGAATACCTAAGCCGCCAACGCAAGACTAGAATAGTCGGGCATTGTCGGCTTTTCAACTTTTTAACGACTGTATCCAGGGAACTCCATGGCAAACGAAAACCTGATGGTTTTTACCGGTAACGCAAACCCGGAACTAGCTATTGGAGTTGCCAAGCAACTCGGTATCCCGCTAGGCAAAGCCAACGTCACCAAGTTCTCCGACGGCGAAGTGATGGTCGAGATCAACGAGAACGTGCGTGGCAAGGATGTATTCGTGCTGCAATCGACTTGCGCGCCGACCAACGACAACCTGATGGAAATCATGTTGATGGTCGACGCCCTGAAGCGCGCTTCGGCTGGCCGCATCACCGCCGCGATTCCTTACTACGGTTATGCGCGGCAGGACCGCCGCCCGCGTTCGGCGCGGGTTGCGATTTCAGCCAAGGTAGTCGCCAACATGTTGCAGGAAGCCGGCGTCGAACGTGTCCTGATCATGGATCTGCATGCTGACCAGATCCAGGGTTTCTTCGATATCCCGGTCGACAATATTTACGCTTCGCCGATTTTGCTGGGCGACCTGGTGAGCAAGAACTACGACGACCTGCTGGTCGTATCGCCGGACGTCGGCGGCGTGGTTCGTGCCCGTGCGCTGGCAAAACGCCTGAACTGCGACCTGGCGATCATCGACAAACGCCGGCCGAAGGCGAATGTGTCAGAAGTCATGAACATCATCGGTGAAGTCGAAGGCCGCAACTGCGTGATCATGGATGACATGGTCGATACCGCCGGCACCCTGACCAAGGCCGCCGAAGTATTGAAAGAGCGCGGCGCCAAGAAGGTAGTGGCTTACTGTACCCACCCGGTGCTGTCCGGCCCTGCCCTCGAGCGCATCGTCAATTCGCCGCTGGACGAGCTGGTGGTGGTCGACACCATCCCGCTGTCGGCGGAAGCCAAGGCCTGCGGCAAGATTCGCCAGTTGTCGTGCGCCAGTTTGCTGGCGGAGACGTTCAAGCGCATTACCAAGGGCGATTCGGTGATGTCGCTGTTTGCCGAGTCCTAGCATACTGAATTCGTATTCCCTGCCACGCCAGCCGAAAGGCGGACGTAGCGGGCTAACAAAACCCTCTGGTCGCGGAGGGTTTTTACCGCCGGACTTCTATCCGGCACACAATGGAGCTTCAAAATGAAAGTAATCGCATTTGTACGCAAAGAGCAGGGGACCGGAGCGAGCCGCCGCCTGCGCAATGCTGGCCAAACACCAGGTATCGTTTATGGTGGTTCCGACGCGCCGGTCAATATCTCGCTGGACCACAACGCGCTGTACCACGCGCTGAAAAAAGAAACTTTCCACTCCTCGATCCTCGATCTCGAAATCGACGGCGCGGTGCAGAAAGTCCTGTTGCGCGACTTCCAAGTCCACGCATACAAACAACTGGTCCTGCACGCTGACTTCCAGCGCGTCGATGCAAAACAAGCAATTCACGTCAAGGTGCCTCTGCACTTCGTCAATGCAGAAATCGCTCCTGCAGTGAAACTGTCCGGCGCCATCATCAGCCACGTTTTCACTGAACTGGAAGTGACTTGCCTGCCAGCCGACCTGCCAGAGTTCATCGAAGTCGACCTGACCAGCATCGAAGTCGGTCACTCGATCCACTTGGCTGACCTGAAGCTGCCTAAGGGCGTTGCTGCTGTATCGCAGGAAAACCTGACGATCGCTACTGCATCGATCCCGGCCGGCAAGGTCGAAGCTGACGCTCCTGCTGCTGCAGAAGCACCAGCTGCTGACGCACCAGCTGCTGACAAGAAGTAATAGCAAACCTATTGGCCAGAGCGGTTTTCTGGCCGTAGTCAGTTACCTGAGACCCGCCTTCGTGGCGGGTTTTTTATTATTGCGGCCTGTTTCGGGCAAAACGTCGCGCAGGAATTGGACGGTAGTGCGCAATATCCGCGATAATCAGCAAAAATTCAGCAAAAATCGGCACAGTCAAAAAGAGTATAAAACAAACCTATGTCTATCCGCCTCATCGTCGGCCTCGGCAATCCCGGCCCGGAATACGAGCAAACGCGCCACAATGCCGGTTTCTGGCTGGTCGACAACCTGGCCAACGACCTCGGCCGCAAGCTGGCCCGGGAAGCGCGCTTCAACGCCCTGGCCGCCAAGGCCAGCATCGCCGGCCAGGAAGTCTGGTTGCTGGAACCGCAGACTTTCATGAACCGCTCCGGCCAGTCAGTCGGCGCGCTGGCGCGCTTCTACAAGATTGCAGCGGATGAAATCCTGGTGGTGCATGACGAGCTCGACCTGCCGCCCGGTAGCGCCAAGCTGAAAAAAGGCGGCTCGTCCGGCGGCCACAATGGCTTGAAAGACATCACGGCTGCGCTCGGCACCCAGGATTACTGGCGCCTGCGGCTGGGCATTGGCCATCCGCGCACGCTCAGTCTGCAGCAGGCGGTCGCCGATTTCGTTTTGCACCGGCCACGCAAGGATGAGCAGGTGCCGATCGAAGAAGCGATTGCCGACAGCCTGAAAATCATTCCCCTGCTGTGCGAAGGCAAATTCGAAGCCGCGACCATGCAGCTGCATACCGCCAAATGACGCCATCGCCGCCTGCCGGAGCGGTTGCTTACGACATGAAAAATCGACTTCAAGAAATCGATGGCATCCGAGGATGGGCTGCACTCATTGTGTTATTTTTCCACCTGACCAACGAGACATTCGGGAATCTGGTGCCGATGTTTCGCAGCGATTTTCTGTATTTTCTGCTCAACGGCGGCTTGGCCGTGACGGTTTTTTTTATTCTTTCCGGCGATGCCCTTTCCTCCAGCTTCTTAAAAAAAGCGGATTTCAGGCTGCTGGACTCGCTGCTTATCAAACGCTACTTTCGCCTGACCGTCCCGATTCTGCTTTCTTGTGCAATCGTATATGTCTTGATGCTGGCGGGGGCCAACTACAACGTCGCCGCGGCGAAAATTATCCATCGTGAAGACTGGCTCGGTTCATTCATACTTTTTGAGCCACATCTGATTTCCCTGCTGCGCTATTCGTTTTACCTGGTCTACGCCGGTCATTCAAATAGCGTTTCGTACAATCCGTTTCTCTGGACGATGTCCATCGAGCTGGTCGGTTCACTGCTGGTCTTCCTGTACCTGTATCTTTCTACCCGGCTCAAAGCCCCGGTCAGGATATTGTATGCACTGATTGTTTTCCTGCTTGTCGCCCAATCGTTTTACTGTCTTTTCTTTATCGGGATACTGTTCGCGCAGTACCGGGCAAATGGCGTCTTCGACCGGCTGCGGGCGTCCAGAAGCTGGAATTTCGCGGTTATAGCGATACTGATAGCCATTGTGATTACCTACACACTTTCCAAAAAATATCCGAATTTTTGGCAATACATCAATATAAACGCCGTGACTGCAGCGGCTCTCGTGTTCTGCTTTTACACATCGAACTGGACCGTCGGCTTTTTTTCGTCGAAATTTTCCCGCTTCCTGGGTGAAATCTCTTTCCCTTTATACCTGGTGCATTTCAGTGTGATTATTTCGCTCACCTCTTTTTTAACCATTAAATTTTCCGAGCTAGGAACCCTCGACGCGTCCCATATCTCTTTGATCATTTTGGTTTCAATTGCGGTCAGCATTACCGCGGCAGTTATTTTCCGCCGCGTGGAGATATTTGCGCTCAAACCTGTAAACAGGCTGCCTGCCTATCTGCTTTCCATGCGAAATCCACCCGATGAACTTTTGCCGCAGAAGGATGCTTCCCCGGCTTTAAAGCATGCGCCGGCCGAGACTATTGATTAGCCTTTGTAGAAGGCCTTCCGACAGAGTTACAATAGTCATCTTTTTTTGAACAAAATCCATACGGAATTTGTGGAAACACTCCCGATTTCCCTGGCTTTGTTGCGAGTCTAACAACTACAGATCTTGCCCTTGCGGACCCAATAAATCTTGAGCCGCAACCCCTATCAACACCTGTAATCAATTGATCTAGAAAGTTTTTCCATGAGTCTCAAATGCGGCATCGTCGGCCTCCCGAACGTCGGCAAATCTACCCTTTTTAATGCCCTGACCAAAGCAGGCATTCCTGCAGAGAACTATCCTTTCTGCACCATCGAGCCGAACGTCGGCATGGTAGAGGTGCCGGATCCGCGCCTGAACGCGCTGGCCGCGATCGTCAAGCCGGAGCGCATCCTGCCGGCGACCGTGGAGTTCGTCGACATCGCCGGCCTGGTGGCCGGCGCCTCCAAGGGCGAAGGCCTGGGCAACCAGTTCCTCGCGCATATCCGCGAAACCGACGCCATCGTCAATGTGGTGCGCTGCTTTGAAGACGACAACGTGATCCACGTGGCCGGCAAGATCAATCCGCTGGACGATATCGATGTGATCCAGACCGAGCTGGCGCTGGCCGACATGGGTACGGTGGAAAAAGCCATCCACCGCGAAAACAAGAAAGCCCGCTCCGGCGACAAGGATGCCGCCAAGCTGGTGGCCCTGCTGGAACGCCTGATGCCGGAACTGGACCAGGCCAAGCCGGTGCGCGCCTGCGGCCTCGACGCCGAAGAAATGGCCCTGATCAAGCCGCTGTGCCTGATCACCGCCAAGCCTGCCATGTACGTCGCCAACGTGTCCGACCATGGCTTCACCAACAACCCGCTGCTGGACCAGCTGACCGCTTACGCCGCTTCGCAGAATGCGCCCATCGTGGCAATTTGCGCTGCGATCGAATCGGAAATCGCCGACCTCGACGAAGCTGACAAGCATGAATTCCTGGCCGACATGGGCATGGAAGAACCGGGCCTGGACCGCCTGATCCGCGCCGCCTTCAAGCTGCTCGGCCTGCAGACCTACTTCACCGCCGGCGTCAAGGAAGTGCGCGCATGGACCATCCATGTCGGCGACACCGGCCCGCAGGCGGCAGGCGTGATCCACACCGACTTCGAACGCGGCTTCATCCGCGCCCAGACCATTGCCTATGACGATTTCATCAGCCACAAAGGCGAGCAAGGCGCCAAGGAAGCCGGCAAGATGCGCGCCGAAGGCAAGGAATATGTGGTCAAGGATGGCGACGTTTTGAATTTCCTGTTTAACGTCTAAGCATACGTTGCAAAATACAAACCCGGCCCGTTCCACAGGACGGTGCCGGGTTTTTTCTTTTGAGCAGTGGTGCATTTGTTAAGGAATGTCAAAACAGCGGTCATTGTTCAATAAATCCGATACAAATCATTGAAAACTTACTAGACTATCCAGCACACCCCGCAAAACAAAGAGCGACAATGGATAGAGTGGAAACCATGCAGGTGTTCGTGCGGGTGGCTGAAACCGGCAGCTTCACCAAAGCCGCCGACGGCTTGGGATTGCCGCGCGCCACCGTCTCGGCTGCAATCCAGCAACTGGAAGCCAGCCTGGGTGCGCGCCTGTTACAGCGCACCACGCGCCGCGTGCACCTGACGCAGGACGGCAGCGCCCTGCTGGAACGCTGCCATCAGCTGCTGTCCGATTTTGAAGAGATATCCGGGCTGTTCAGGCAAACCCCGGCGCAGGCCAGCGGCAAGCTCAAGGTCGATGTTCCCAGCCGCCTTGCCAGGCTGGTGGTGGCCCCCGCCCTGCCGGGATTCTTCAAGCTGTATCCCGACGTTGAACTGGAATTGCGCTGCACCGACCGCTCCATCAACCTGGTCCAGGAAGGCGTCGACTGCGTAGTGCGCGTCGGCCAGCTCGATGACAGCAGCCTGGTCGCGCGTCCGCTTGGCCAGTTTGAACTGATCAATTGCGCCAGCCCGGCTTATTTGCAACAACACGGCATACCGTCCGCGCCATCCGAACTGGCGCAGCATTGGGCTGTCAGCTACCTGTCGCCCACCAGCGGCCGCAGCGCGCCTTGGGAATATGTCGAAGACGGCGTGCTCAACACCGTGGAAATGCGCAGCCGCATAGCAGTCAACAACGCTGAAACCTATATCGCCTGCTGCCTGGCCGGCCTGGGCCTGATCCAGATACCGGCCTACGATGTGCGCAGCCACATCCGCGCCGGGGAACTACGGGAAGTCATGCCGCAGGCGCGCGCCGCCGCCATGCCGGTCTATGCCCTGTATCCGCACCGGCGCCATTTGTCGCGCCGGGTGCAAGTCTTCATAGACTGGATGGAAAACCTGCTGCTGCAGCACCGGTAGCAGCGTTTATTTCACAGCCTGTTTGATTGGATCGCCGGGACAAGGTCCGCCGGCTGCCGCCCAGGCCTGCAGTTTCTGCACGAATTCTTCATGCGACATCACCGGCGTGGTGCGGCCCGCCCCGGGATTCCATGCCCACAAGACCAAGGGATCGGTTTTCATGTGCTCGACCACTTCATCCATGGTCTTGCGGTTGCCGTTCTTGCTCGGGTCCTTCATCGACTGGCAAATCAGCACCTTGCTCAGCGACTGCCAGGCCATGCTGACCGGCGCCATCTTCCAGTGCGGCGCGCCGGGCACCTTGCCGTCGGCGCTGTTGCTGGCCTGGTGGCAAGCGGCGCATTGCAGGGTGGCGACGCCGCTGTCGTGCGGGCCGCGCATCACCATCTGCGCATGTTCGATGCCGATGTCCTTCTGGTGCGGCGCCTGCACCTGGTGGCAATTCAGGCAGCGCGGCCCCATCACCACGCTGGCGATCGGCTCGAACAATTGCTGTCCGGTGGGAGCGGGAGCTTGCTGGGCCAGCGCGACCGTGCAACCCAGCAGCAAGGCAGGCAGGGTGCTGAATAATTTCAGGTATCTCATCGCGTCACCCTATGCAATCTGGAATTGATGGTTTTTGAGCGGCAGCGAACGTATGCGCTCGCCGGTTGCAAAAAATATCGCATTCGCCAAAGCCGGAGCAACACAAGCTACCGCAGGCTCGCCCACGCCGCCGGGATGCTCGCTGCTCGGCACCAGGATCACTTCGATCTTGGGTGTCTGGTACATGCGCAGCACCGGATAATCGTCGAAATTGCTTTGTTCGACCACGCCGTTCTTCAGCGTGATTTCGCCAAACAAGGCGGACGACAGGCCAAACACCACGCTCGATTCCATCTGCGCCCGCACCAGGTCAGCGTTCACCACCACACCGCAATCGATGGCGCAGAACACCTTGTGCACGGTGAGCTTGCGGCTCTTGTCGACGCTGGCCTCAACCGCCATGGCGACAAAGCTGCCGTACGAATCGTGCACCACGATCCCTCTGTGCACGCCGTCTGCCGCCGGCTGCGACCAGGCCGAAGCCTTGGCCACGGCATCCAGTACGCCCAGGTGGCGCGGCTTGTTTTTCAGCAGCTCGCGCCGGAACTGGTAGACATCCTTGCCCGCTGCATGCGCCAGCTCGTCCATGAAGGTTTCCACCGCATAGGCATTGAACGAGTGTCCCACCGAACGCATCCACAGCACCGGCACCTGGTAATGTGTGGTGTGCAGGTCGACCATCACGTTCGGGATGGCGTAGGGAATGTCCTGGGCGCCTTCGGTCGACAGCGAGTCGATGCCGTCCTTGACGATAAACGGTTCCATGATGGTGCCGCCGGCTATCGACTGCACCGCGATCCGGTCGGTCCATGAAGTGAGCTGGCCCTGCTCGTCCAGGGTCGCGCTCAGGCGGCAATACGATGCCGGCCGGTAGTAGCCGCCCTTGATGTCCTGGTCGCGGGTCCAGACCACTTTCACCGGTTTCTTCAGGTCCTGCGCCACCGCCTTGGCCACATGCGCGGCATCGACCACCACGTCGAACCCCAGGCTGGAGCGGCGGCCGAAACCGCCGCCGGTGAACATGGTGTTCAGCTTGACCTGTTCCGGCTTCAAGCCGAGCACCGCCGCAATCGCCTGCTGGTCGCCGCCCGGCCACTGCGTGCCCAGCCACACTTCGCAGCCATCGGCGCGCACATCGAACACCGCGTGCAAAGGCTCCATGGTGGCGTGGGTCAGGTAGGGAAACTGGTAGTCCGCGGTGAAACTTTGTTTTGCATTCTTTTGGGCGCCGGCCACATTGCCATCGTTGCGCGCCACGGTACCGGACACATCCATCAGCTGCCGGTAGACGATACTCTGCATGTCCGACGACACCCGCTCGCCGGCCACGCTATCCCATTCAACCACCAGCGCATCGCGCCCCAGCTTGGCTGCCCAGAAATCCTTGGCGACCACCGCTATGCCGGCCGGCACCTGGTACACGCTCAGCACGCCGGCAACCTGGCGCGCCTTGCTGGCGTCAAAGCTGCGCACCTTGCCCTTGAAAATCGGCGGCCGCGCAATCAATGCGGTAAGCATGCCCGGCACCATCACATCCATGCCGAATTTCGCGCTGCCGTCCGACTTGGTCTTGCCGTCCAGTCGCTTGACGGGACGGCCAATGATCTTGAAATCCCTGGGATCTTTCAGCGCTACCTTGTCGGGCGCCGCCAGCCCCGCCGCGTCCGAGGCCAGTTCGCCATAGCTGGCGCTGCGGCCGCTGGCGGCGTGGATGACCCGGCTCTTGTCAGCATGCAGGCTGGCGCTGTCGACATTCCAGCGCTTGGCGGCGGCCGCCAGCAATATCGCCCGCACCGTCGCACCTGCCTTGCGCTGCGGCTCGTACTGCGCCATGGTGGTGATGCTGCCGCCGGTGAGTTGCGTATGCATGAGCGGATGAGCGTAGGCGGGCGCCGTCGGCGATTGTTCCCAGCGCACCCGGTTCCAGTCGGCGTCCAGCTCTTCCGCCACCAGCATCGGCAAGGCGGTGGAAACGCCCTGGCCCATTTCGGTATGGCCGACGATCACGGTAATCCAGTTATCCGGCGTGATGCGGACAAAGGCGTTCGGCTGCAGCACGACGCCGGCTTGCGGCGTGGCGGCGATGGCGCCGCGCATGGTGCCGCTGATATGCCAGCCGACCAGCAAGCCGCCGCCGACCAGGGCGCTCACCTGCAAAAAACCGCGGCGCGAAATTTGAGATGGATCGGCCGCGTTCATTTTTTCGCTCCGTTGCCTGCGACGCTATGTATGGCGGCACGGATGCGCGGGTACATGCCGCAGCGGCAGATATTGCCCGACATGGCCTGGTCGATATCCGTATCGCTTGGCTTGGGCGTATTGGCCAGCAAGGCCACCGCAGCCATCACCTGGCCTGACTGGCAGTAGCCGCATTGCGGCACATTCAGCTCTTCCCAGGCCTGCTGCACCTTCTTGCCTAGCGGGTGATCGCCAATCGCCTCGATGGTGGTGATTTTCCTGCCTTCCAATGCCGCCGCCGGCGTCACGCAGGAGCGCACCGGCAGTCCGTCCACATGCACGGTGCAGGCGCCGCACAGGGCGGCGCCGCAGCCGAACTTGGTGCCGGTCATGGCCAGTTCGTCGCGCAAGACCCAGAGCAGCGGCTTTTGATTGGACGCATCGACCTGATGCGCAGTCCCATTGATATTGAGTGTAGTCATCCCGCTCCCCTGTTTTATCGCACACGAATCGGAACTGCTTTTGCAAACCTGGCTTGCTTGATTTTAAGTCAATTAAATGCGGGAAATAGACACATTTCCTGGATGCAGTGTTCACAAATTCCGACCAATAACCCTACTCCGGACTCGGGCTCCCCTTCTTTTTTGATAATGAAAGTACAGTAAAACCGAAATATGTAACTGTGCTCTAAATCTACTGTGCCCACTGTATGTGCTACTGCAGCAAAGCCCTGGCTACACTCGACCTGACCCTGCGCGATTTGCGCGGGCCATGGCGCCTGGCAGCGCTGCAAGGAACAACCATGAGCAACCAGAAGATCGAGCAGTACAACCACCCCGCCGGCGGCTGGGGCGCCCTCAAATATGTGGCTTTGCACTTGCTGAAGGAAAGAGTGCCGGGCGGCGGCGTGCGCACCCTGCTGGCGCAGAACCAGCCGGACGGCTTCGACTGCCCCGGCTGCGCCTGGCCGGACCGCGATCACGCATCAACCTTCGAATTCTGCGAAAACGGCGTCAAGGCGGTGGCGGCGGAAGCCACTTCCAAGCGCGTCACCGCCGATTTTTTTGCCAAGAACAGCGTCAGCGCGCTGCTACAGCAATCGGATTACGAACTGGAAGAACACGGCCGCCTGACCGAACCCATGGCGTATGACGCCGCCAGCGACAAATACCAGCCGATCTCGTGGCAGGACGCATTCAACCTGATGTCGGATCACCTGAACACGCTGGACGATCCGAACCAGGCATCGTTCTATACTTCAGGCCGCACCAGCAATGAAGCGGCGTTCCTGTACCAGTTGTTCGTGCGCGAGTACGGCACCAACAACTTCCCCGACTGCTCCAACATGTGCCACGAGCCGACCAGCGTCGGCCTGCCCGAGACCGTAGGCGTCGGCAAGGGCACGGTGACGCTGGACGATTTCGACCTGGCCGACACCTTCCTCATCTTCGGCCAGAATCCGGCCACCAACCACCCGCGCATGATGGGCGAACTGCGCGAATGCGCCAAGCGCGGCGCCACCATCGTTTCCATCAATCCCTTGCGCGAGCGCGGCCTGGAACGTTTCTCCAGCCCGCAGCATCCGTCCGACATGCTGTCGCGCTCCGGCACCAGCATCAGCAACATGTTCATCCGCCCTACCCTGTGCGGCGACCTGGCGCTGGTCAAGGGTGTGATCAAGCGCGTGCTGGAACTCGACGAACTGGCCCTGCAAGACAATGGCGAGCGCGTCATCGACGTGCAGTTCATCGCCGAGCACACTGCTTATTTTGAAGAATTCGCAGCCGACATCCGCGCCGAAAGCTGGGACGACATCGTCACCGAATCCGGCGTCGGCAGGGACGACATCGAACGGCTGACGCAGGTCTACGTGCGCGGCAAGAACGTCATCGCCACCTGGGGCATGGGCCTGACCCAGCACAAGCATGGCGTGGCGACGATCCAGATGGTGTCCAACCTGATGCTGTTGCGCGGCAATATCGGCCGCCCCGGCGCCGGCCTGTGCCCGGTGCGCGGCCACTCCAACGTGCAGGGCGACCGCACCGTCGGCATCGATGAAAAGCCGACCGCCGCTTTCCTCGACCGCATCGAAAAAGTATACGGCTTCAAGCCGCCGCGCGAACATGGTCTCGACGTAGTCGGCACGATCGAAGCGATGCTGCAGGGCCAGGTCAAGGTTTTCATCGGCCTCGGCGGCAATTTCGCCATGGCGACGCCTGACACGCCACGCACCTGGGAAGCGCTGCAGTCTTGCGCGCTGACTGTGCACATCACCACCAAGCTGAACCGCAGCCACCTGATCCACGGCAAGGACGCCCTGATCCTGCCGACCATGGGCCGCACCGAAATCGACATGCAGGCAACCGGCGCGCAAGGCGTGACGGTGGAAGATTCGATGAGCATGGTGCACATCTCTTACGGCATCAACAAGCCGGCGGCCAAGACCTGCCTGTCGGAAATCGATATCGTGGCGCGCCTGGCGCATGCCACGCTCAAGAGCAGCCGCATACAGTGGCTGGACTACGTCAAGGATTATTCCCTGATCCGCGACGACATCGAAAAAGTGTACGACGCCTTCAAGGATTACAACGCCCGCATCAAACATCCGGGTGGTTTCCACCTCGGCGTGGCGTCGCGCGAACGGGTCTGGAAAACCGCCAGCGGCCGCGCCCAATTCATCGTCCACGCGATTCCCAAGGACACGCCGATCCATCAGGCGCGCCGCAAATACGGTCCTGAGCTGATGACCTTGATGACCACCCGTTCGCACGACCAGTACAACACCACTATCTACGGACTGGACGACCGTTATCGCGGCGTGTTCGGCCAGCGGCGCGTGGTGTTCGCCAACCTGCTCGATATCCAGATGCTGGGTTTCGCGCCGGGCGACTGGGTCGACCTGGTCGGCGTCTGGGACGACGGCATCGAACGCCGCGCCGACCGCTTCCTGCTGGTGGAATACGACATTCCGCGCGGCTGCATCAGCAGCTACTATCCGGAAACCAATCCGCTGGTGCCGCTCAACAGCTTTGCAGATAAAGCGCGCACGCCGACCTCAAAATCGATCCCTGTACTGCTGCGCCGTTCCATGCAGATGGCGGCGTGACATCATGAAGGACTGCGCATGATGGACTGGGACGAACAACTTGACGACGCGGTGCTGGCGATCTTGTCCGCGCTGCATGCCGAGGCCGGCGATGAACGCGTTCACAGCGCCGGACCCGACATGTCGCTGGCAAAACTGAGCAAGCGGGTAGAGCAGCGGATGAGCACTTTGCGGCGTCACCTGAGCGCGCTGGAAAGCGCCGAAATCGTCAACGTCACGCTCAATGAAGACGGTACCGGCCGCGCAACCCTGACGCCGTTCGGGATGGCGATTTTCGACGCCCTGGACGAGAGCCAGGCAGCGGCAATGGCCTGATCTATACCAGCATCTCGGCCAGCATCTCGCCCAGGCGCCGTATCGCCTGTTCGATCTCAGGCGTCCAGCTGTAGCTGTAATTCATGCGGATAAAACTGCGATAGGCGTCGGAAGTGGAAAACAGCCGCCCCGGCGCGATCGTGATGCCCTCCGCCAGCGCCTGCCGGTACAAGGCCATCGAATCTATCGCCGCCGGCAATTCTATCCACAGCACATAACCGCCGGCCGGCCGCGTGATACGCGTCCCAGCCGGGAAAAAACGGCCGACGAAAGCGCTCATGATGTCGCAGCGCTGCTGCAAGGTGCGCCGCACCCGGCGCAGGTGGCGATCGTAGCCGCCGGCAGTCAGGTAGGCCGCGATCGCCCGTTGCGGCAAGGTCGAGGTGCTGAGCGTATTGAGGAATTTCAGTTTTTCCACCTGCTCGCGGTAGCGGCCCGGCAGGGTCCAGCCGATGCGGTAGGCCGAAGTCAGGCTCTTGGAAAACGACGAGCAGTACAGCACGATGCCGCGCTTGTCGTAAGCCTTCAGCACGCTCGGATGGGCGGCGCCGAAATACAGTTCGTTGCAGACGCCGTTTTCGATGATGGGCATGTTGTAGCGCGAGCCCAGTTCCACCAGCTGCCGCTTGCTTTCCTCCGGCATTTCAAAACCCAGCGGATTCTGGAAATTCGGCATCACCATGCAAGCCGCAACCGGCTGGTTCTGCATGATTTTCTTCAGTTCGGCGACATCCATTCCGA
>NZ_JAQGLV010000211.1 GCF_028292705.1 Collimonas fungivorans
ACGTGGCGATCGGCAACCGCTGGTATGGCTGGCTGTGCCAGGCGCGCGGGCTGGAGCCGCTGGCGACATTCGCCGCCCTGGTGGTACAGCACCAAGCGCCGCAGTTGCGCGGACCGTTCAATATGGAGGCGAGGAGGGCGGCCGGTTTTTCCGAATCGGAATTGCAGGCCCTGCTACAGGAAATGAGAGCAGGCTTAGGCCCGCCTCAGTGATACCACTTGTGCTTGCCGGGACGTTTGGCGATTTCTGCCATGTCGACCAGCCTGGTGCCGGCGATGCGGTCATGCAGGAACTGGCGCTGCGGATCGAGATAGATGGTCAGCGCCCACAGCAGGAAATTGGCGGCCGGGATCCAGACCAGCATCCAGGTATGCGCGCCCAGCGCCCACGCCAACGCCAGTCCGGGCAGGAACCAGCACCAGCTGAGCAGGAAGCGGATGGCGGCGCGGCCGGCCTTGACTGCGCTGCCGTCGCGGTTGACCAGCTGGATGCGCCAGGTTTTCATGGCCAGCGTTTGTCCGCCGTGGCTCCAGCACCAGACGAAATACAGGGTCAGCACGATGAACAGCCAGGCTTGCTGGGCGTGCCGCAGGTAAAGCGCGTGGCGCTGCTGCAGCAAGGTCGAGAAAATCCAGCCCGAGATGAACAGGATGCCGAACAGCAGCATCGATTCATACATGATGCTGCCGAAACGGCGTTTCAGCGATGGCGTCTGCTGCTGGCTGGAGAGCTGGGTTGTTGCCAAAATGCTTATTTCGCGGTAGGCGCCAGCACCGGGGCCGGCGTCGTCGCGGGAGCCGCCACCACAGCCTGTTCCTGGCCGTTCGGCGGCGTCAGGCTGACAGGCGCTGCAGGCTTAGGCTTGTTGAGTTTGGTCGGCGGCATCGTGGTCACCCGTTTGTGACTGGGCGTGGCTTGTTCCGCCAGCTCCTTTTTTTGCTGCTCCGACAATTGCTGGTACTGCTGCCAGCGCAAGGCGCGTTGCTCGGTATCGAGCTTGTTGGCGCGCGCATAATTTTCGCGCGCGATACGGCGTTGTTCCGGAGTCAATGTTACCCAGCCGCGCATCCTGGCCTGCAGTCTTTCCTGCTCGGCCGGCGTCATGCTGGCGTAGCGGTTGCTGATTTCCAGCCATTTCTTGCGGGTAACCGGCTTCAGCTTGTTCCAGTCGCCGGCCAGCGGTTCCAGCACATGCTGCTGGACAGCGCTCAGTTCATTCCAGTTAGGCGCGGTGATGCCCACCACTTTGGTCATTTTAGGAGGCGGCAGCGGGGCCGGCTTGATGACGCTGATCACAGCCGGCTGTATGGCTGCTGCAGGCTGCGCCGCGGCCTGGGTCGATGCGAGCGGTCCTAGCACTGCCAGCGCGGCGGCGCCGCTCACCAGCAGCGCGCAGGCGGCGCCGATCAGGCGTTTGCGGCGGCTGCCCAGCAGCCTGGAGGAAGGTGTTGGGGTCATTGGTCTTGCTGCTGTTGCTGGGCGAGATAAGCGCTGAAGCCGTTATCCAGGTAAGCCGACGGCGGCAGTTCGTCCGACAGCACGGCGGCGTCGATGTCGGCGGTGTCGTTGATCCGGTGTTGTTGTTCGTATTGATACAAACCCGACAGCAGCAGCATGCCGACCAGTATCGGCGCGGCCACGCCGAGCCGCGTCAGCCAGGACAGGCGGTCGCCGAAAAAGCTGCCGGCGTCGCCCGCCAGCACGCCTTGGCGCGCCAGTACGCGGGTCGGGGCATCTTTTTTCTTGCGCGCCATGGCCGCCTTGCGGGCAGCCGCCAGGCGGTCGGCGGTAGGGGCCGGCAAATGGTCCAGATTTTCATTCAGTGCATGCCGCACCTTGAAAGCGAAATTGATTTGTTTGTGGTTCATAAACTGATTCCTTTGGCCTTGAGCGAAAGCGCCAGAGTGTGCGTTGCGCGAGAGCAGTGCGTCTTTACGCTGCCTTCCGAGCATCCCATTGCGGCCGCGGTCTCGGCAACATCCATGTCCTCCCAATAACGCATCAGGAAGGCTTCCCGTTGACGTGCGGGCAGCTTCTGTACTTCCTCGTCGATGATGTTGAGAATTTGCTCACGTTCCAGCTTGTTGGCGCTCGATTCGGTCGCTTGCGAATCTTCATCCGATTCGAAGGTCTCCAGGACGTCGTAATCCTCGTCGTTGGCGTTGTTGCGCCCCATGCTGGAAAACAGGCTGACCCAGGTGTTGCGCACTTTTTCCCTACGGAAATAGTCGTGGATCGTATTCTGCAAGATGCGCTGGAACAGCATCGGCAACTCGGCCGCGGGTTTGTCGCCGTATTTTTCCGCCAGCTTGATCATCGCATCCTGGACGATGTCGAGCGCGGATTCATCCTTGCGGACGGCGTACACCGCCTGCTTGAAAGCCCGGCGTTCTACGTTTTCAAGGAAATCGGAAAGTTCTTTATCGGTGGCCATGCATCGCGGCGAATTGGGTCATACACTACTGCTGATTCAAGATTCTCAAGATTCTGTTATGCGGCCGGAACACGGTCAAGCGCGGGGAGGCCCCGATGCTGACTGGTTTGCGCTAGCCGCCCTTGGCGTGTGCCCGGAAATCGCGATTCGCCTTGCCTTCATAAACGATGGCTTACGATTAATTTCCAGACTGGCCGAATCCTAGCAAAAAAGGCGAGGGTTGTGGGCAAATCTACTGCAAAAGACACGATTTAACCCGGATTTCATGTAATTTGGCTTGACCAGAATGAAACTACGCATTATGGTAGCTATCCACTTCAGAACCCTGGGGTGCAAGCCTTTTCGCTGACGACTCAAGATGTTGTTCAACGGACAGGCATGCTTCACATTTGTAAGCTGTTTGCTCCAACCCGTGCCACAAGCGCGAGAAACAGGCAACGGCGTAATCAGAATTTTCGGCCGAACGAGTAGCGTTTAGCGCCATTTTGAATCGTATCTACGGCTACGCAACGGAATGACGTGATCGCACAAAAAAGGGACGCCGTGGCACTGGTACGCTGCGCCATTTCGTCAGGAAAGAGCATCCGATCAATTTCCAATGGACCTTGAAAGGATCTAGTCATCATGAGCAAAGATACAAACCTGCCTGTTACCGGCGCGGAAATTCTCGTGCGCTGCCTGGCGGAAGAGGGTGTCGAACACGTGTTCGGTTATCCCGGTGGCGCTGTGCTGTACATCTACGACGCCATATTCCAGCAAGAAAAATTCCAGCATATCCTGGTACGACATGAGCAAGCTGCGATCCATGCAGCCGATGCCTATTCCCGCAGCTCGAACAAGGTTGGCGTGGCGATTGTCACGTCCGGCCCCGGCGTCACCAATGCGGTGACCGGCCTGGCCACGGCCTACATGGACTCGATCCCGATGGTGGTGATTTCGGGCCAGGTGCCTTCGTATGCGATCGGCGAAGACGCGTTCCAGGAATGCGACACGGTCGGCATCACCCGCCCGTGCGTCAAGCACAACTTCCTGGTCAAGGATGTCAAGGATTTGGCATCGACCATCAAGAAGGCGTTTTTTATCGCCAGCACCGGCCGTCCCGGCCCGGTATTGGTGGATATCCCTAAAGACATCACCATGCACCGCCACGTTTTCGACTATCCGAAGGAAGTTGAAATGCGTTCCTACAAGCCGGTCGACAAAGGCCACTCGGGACAGATCCGCAAAGCGGTGCAACTGCTGCTGACCGCCGAACGGCCGATGATCTACGCCGGCGGCGGCGTGATCCTGGCGAATGCCTCGCCTGAGCTGAACAAGCTGGTGGATCGCCTGGGCTACCCATGCACCACCACCCTGATGGGCCTGGGCGGCTACAAGTCGTCGAGCGACAAGTTTGTCGGCATGCCCGGCATGCACGGCACTTACGAAGCCAACATGGCGATGCAGAACAGCGATGTGCTGATCGCCATCGGCGCCCGCTTCGACGACCGCGTGATCGGCAATCCGAAGAATTTCACTTCGGTCTCGCGCAAGATCATCCATATCGATATCGACCCGTCGTCGATTTCCAAGCGGGTCAAGGTCGACATTCCGATCGTCGGCAACGTCAAGGATGTGCTGCAGGAACTGCTGGCGCAGCTGGACGCCGCAGAGACCCGGCAGAATACGTCGGCGCTGTCGAGCTGGTGGAAGCAGATCGAGGAATGGCGCGGCCGCGACTGCCTCAAGTTTGCCGATTCGAACGAAGTCATCAAGCCGCAGGCCGTGGTGCAAAAAGTATGGCAGATCACCGACGGCGACGCTTTCATCACCTCCGACGTCGGCCAGCACCAGATGTGGGCGGCGCAGTACTACGGCTTCGACAAGCCGCGCCGCTGGATCAACTCCGGCGGCCTTGGCACCATGGGCGTCGGCTTGCCGTATGCGATGGGCGTGCAGATGGCCAATCCCGGTGCGACCGTGGCCTGCATCACCGGCGAAGCCTCGATCCAGATGTGCATCCAGGAACTGGCTACCTGCAAGCAGTATCACCTGACGCCGAAGATCATCCTGCTCAACAACCGCTTCCTCGGAATGGTCCGGCAATGGCAGCAGATCGATTACGGTTCGCGCTATTCCGAGTCCTACATGGATTCGCTGCCGGACTTCACCAAGCTGGCGGAATCGTTCGGCCACGTCGGCATGAAGATCGAGAAGCCGGGCGACGTCGACGGCGCGCTGAAAGAGGCCTTCGGTCTGAAAGATCGCCTGGTATTCATGAATTTCATTACGGATCAAACCGAAAACGTCTGGCCTATGGTCAAGGCGGGCAAGGGCTTGACTGAAATGCTGCTCGGTTCGGAGGATCTGTAATCATGCGACATATCGTTTCTGTATTGCTGGAAAATGAAGCGGGCGCCTTGTCGCGCGTGGTCGGCCTGTTTTCCGCCCGCGGCTACAACATCGAGACATTGACGGTCGCACCGACCGAAGATGCAACCTTGTCACGCATGACCATCGTGACAAGCGGTTCGGATGACGTGATCGAACAGATCACCAAGCACCTGAACCGTCTGATTGAAGTCGTCAAAGTGGTCGACCTGACCGAAGGCGCACATATCGAACGCGAGCTGATGCTGATCAAGGTGCGCGCGGTCGGCAAGGAACGCGAAGAGATGAAGCGCACCGCGGACATTTTCCGCGGCCGCATCATCGACGTCACCGACAAGTCCTATACCCTGGAACTGACAGGCAACAAGGGCAAGCTGGATGCGTTCATCGATTCGATCGACCGCGCGGCGATCCTGGAAACCGTCCGTACCGGCGGCTCTGGCATCGGCCGCGGCGAACGCATCCTCAAAGTTTAAATAAAGTTTAAATAATTAGTCATCGCGCTGAAACGTTCGGTGCGAATCACATCAAGATTTACATCAAATTACATATATAGGATCAAAAATGAAAGTTTTCTACGACAAAGACAGCGACCTCTCCCTGATCAAAGGCAAGAACGTTGCCATCATCGGTTACGGTTCGCAGGGCCATGCCCATGCACAAAACCTGAACGATTCCGGCGTCAAGGTCACTGTCGGCCTGCGCAAGGGCGGCGCATCGTGGGACAAGGCCAAGAACGCCGGCCTGAACGTGGCTGAAGTCAACGACGCGGTGAAAGCCGCCGATGTCATCATGATCCTGCTGCCGGACGAAAACATCGCTCAGGTCTATGCGGAGAACGTCGCGCCGCACGCCAAGCAAGGCGCCACGCTGGCCTTCGCCCACGGCTTCAACGTGCACTACGGCCAAGTCGTGCCGCGCGCCGACCTGGACGTCATCATGATCGCTCCTAAGGCGCCAGGCCACACTGTCCGCGCCACCTATACCCAGGGTGGCGGCGTGCCGCACCTGATCGCGGTTTACCAGGACAAGTCCGGCAGCGCCCGCGACATCGCCTTGTCGTACGCAACCGCCAACGGCGGCGGCCGCGCCGGCATCATCGAAACCAACTTCCGCGAAGAAACCGAAACCGATCTGTTCGGCGAGCAAGCCGTGTTGTGCGGCGGCGCGGTGGAACTGATCAAGGCCGGTTTCGAAACCCTGGTGGAAGCCGGCTACGCGCCTGAAATGGCTTACTTCGAGTGCTTGCACGAACTGAAGCTGATCGTTGACCTGATCTATGAAGGCGGCATCGCCAACATGAACTACTCGATCTCCAACAACGCTGAATACGGCGAATATGTCACCGGCCCGCGCATCGTGACCGAAGACACCAAGAACGCCATGCGCCAGTGCCTGAAAGACATCCAGACCGGCGAATACGCGAAGAGCTTCATCCTGGAAAACAAGGCTGGCGCGCCGACCCTGATTTCCCGTCGCCGCATCACAGCCGAGCATCAAATCGAGCAGGTTGGCGAACAACTGCGCGGCATGATGCCATGGATTAAAAAGAACAAGATGGTTGACCAGTCGAAGAACTAAGCTGGGCTCTCTTGTTTTGAGGGCAGGCATCATGCAGCAAGCGCCTGCATGCGCTTGCTGGGCAGGGCGGCGCAAAGCGGTGCTTTGCGAAACCCCGCCCAGCCTGCCTTGGATCAAAAAGAACAAGATGGTTGACCAGTCGAAGAACTGATCGGATTTCTTTTGATTCGATAAAAAAGGACGGCGATGCCGTCCTTTTTCTTTTCCAGAGACAGCGATTGACCCGCAACCATACATTGTTTAGATTGTGGCATCGTCAATCGAGTAATTTTCCTGGGCAATATGGCAACTAATACAATCGGCAGCAAATTCGGCAAGCCCGACCGCGGCTGGCGGGAGCGTCTGTACACGATTATTTTTGAAGCCGACACCGCCGCCGGACGCCGCTTCGATACCGCCTTGCTGGTCATCATCGTACTCAGCGTCGCGACCGTGATCATCGACAGCGTCGGCGCCGTGCGTTCGCGCGATTTCCTGGCGCTGAATATCCTGGAATGGCTGTTCACCATCCTGTTCACCGTCGAGTACGTGGTGCGCCTGCTGTGCGTCAAGCATCCCTTGCGTTATGCCCTCAGCCTGTTCGGCATCATCGACCTGGTGTCCATCCTGCCGACCTACCTGGCGATCCTGCTGCCGGAATTCCATTTCCTGATCGACGTCCGCCTGTTGCGCATGCTGCGCGTCTTCCGCGTGATGAAGCTGCCGCGTTATTTCGACGAATCGCAGATCCTGCTGCAGGCGCTGCGCAACAGCCGCCACAAGATCCTGGTGTTCCTGGGCGTGGTGCTGATCATGAGCGTGATCCTGGGCACCATCATGTATGTGATCGAAGGGCCGGAGAACGGCTTCACCAGCATCCCGGTCGGCATGTACTGGTCGATCGTGACGCTCACCACCACCGGCTATGGCGACATCCACCCGAAAACGCCGATGGGCCAGCTGATTACTTCCTGCGCCATGCTGCTGGGCTACGGCATCATCGCCTTGCCGACCGGGATCGTCGGCGTGGAACTGGCGATGACCATGATGAAGGGCACGCCGACCACCCGTACTTGCACCCATTGCCTGACCGAAGGACATGAAGCCGATTCCCTGTTTTGCAAACACTGCGGCGAGAAGCTGGAACCCTATCAATACGATGCTGCCGCGGCCGGCGCCGATCCGTTCAACAAGCTCGCGGAATTCAAAGGCCGCATGGGGCTTAATGTGCACCAGGACCCACCGAAAAAATAAGGCCGATGCAAGGCTTTTTGCGGTCTTGCGTTTGCCACTAACTACAGGCAATATTGTCAGCGAACTAATTCGACAGAACACAATCGAAGGTTGGTCTGTAATTGATAGTCTTTGGGGCGCACTTCCGGTAGCGCTCCATTTTTTCTTGGAGAAGAATATGTCGCGATCACGCAAATTGATGCTGTCGTCACTGCTGGCTGCAACGGGTTTCGCCGCGCACGCCCAGGCGCCGACCAGCGGTACCCTGGTAGTAGTGCCTGCCTATGGCGAAGTCAAGCATGCCAACGATCAGGTAAGGATCACGTTCAACGTTGAAGAGCAGGACAAAGACAAAGCGGCGGCTGCTTCCCGCGTCAACCTGAAGATGAAGCAGGGCACCGATATCCTCAAGCGCCAGGATCCGCAAGCGATCTTGCAGACGCGCGGCTATTACACCTACCCGGTTTATCCGGAAGACCAGCCGCAGCCGCGCGGCAATGCCAATAAGCCGCGCCAACCGACCGGCTGGCGCGTCGGCCAGTACCTGGACGCCACCACGACCAACCTGAACAACCTGCCGAAAACGGTAGCCGCGGTGCAAAGCATCCTCGGCCTCAACGGCTTGTATTTCGGCCTGAGCGACGCCACCAGCAAAAAACTGGATGACCAGCGCATCGCCGCCACCTACCAGAACCTGACCGAGCGCATTTCTTCGATTGCCCGCGCCATGGGCCGCAATGTATCGGATGCCGTGCTCGATACGGTGGATTTCGAAGGCTCCGGCAACTATGCCCAGGAAGCGGCGGCGCCGAAAGCGATGATGATGCGCGCAGCATCCATGAACGACTCGGCCCAGGTGGAAGAACCTAGTTTCGAACCGGGTGAAACCACCTTGAACATGCGCCTGGTTGCCAAGTACCGCTTCAAATGAGCCGCCTGACTGTCTTCAGCCTGATCCTGGGCATGGCCTTGGCGTTGGCCGGCTGCAAGCCGTCAGCGCCGACGCCGCAAGTCTTCAAGGCCCAGACCGATGCGCTGGAAAAGGCAAAAGGGGTTGAACAGCAGCTGCAGCAAGCCCAGGACAAGGCGAAGGCAGCGGAAGAGGAACAGCAGAAATAAGAAAAAGAAGCTGGGGCGCCTGCCCCGGCTTCTTTTTTTGCGATATTCCGCCGGTTTGCGCTGGTTTGTTGTTATATTAAAAATATTTTCCCGGTTATATTTACCCAGGCTAATAAAATCGAGCGAAAAGCTTGGTCTTTTTATACAATGCCAAGGCGCTGTTTCTTTCGCTGAACATCCGGACCACTGATATCATGCAGGCGGTCTCAAATCACCGATTTACCAGTGTTTATTAATCAAGAAGCGAATCAAGAAGCGAATCAAGAAACGAATCAAGAAACGAATCAAGAAGCGGCACGGGGGCTGGCAGAACTGGCTTCGCGCCTCCCGGCAAGCAATAAAGCAGCAGGTTACATTTATTTCCCGCTCGACTAGAATAGCCACGCTTTCAAATTTCCACCATTTACCCAGATAATCCGGAGTGCAGTTGAATAATTACCCCCATCCTATTATTGCCCGCGAGGGTTGGCCGTTTTTGGGCATCGCCTTTGCGGTCGCGCTGCTGATCACGTTTTTCTCTCTTGCATGGTCGCTGCCATTCTGGATTATTGCTTTATTCGTATTGCAGTTTTTCCGCGATCCGGCCCGCGTGATTCCGCAGAACCCCGCCGCGGTGCTGTCGCCGGCCGATGGCCGCATCGTCGTCGTGGAAAAAACCATGGATCCTTACGCCAATCGCGAAGCCCTGAAGATCAGCGTCTTCATGAACGTATTCAATGTCCATTCGAATCGCGCGCCGGTCGACGGCAAGATTGAGAAGGTAGAGTATTTCCCGGGCAAGTTCGTCAACGCCGATCTCGACAAGGCGTCGATCGAAAACGAGCGCAACGCCCTGGTCATCACCGCCGCCAACGGCCAGACCGTGACTTGCGTGCAGGTCGCCGGCCTGATTGCGCGCCGCATCCTGTGTTACGTCAAGGTGGCCGACGTGCTGGCGCGCGGCCAGCGCTACGGTTTCATCCGCTTCGGTTCGCGGGTCGACGTGTACCTGCCGCTGACAGCGACGCCCAAGGTTGCCGTGGGCGACAAGGTATCCGCCACCGAGACTATCCTGGCCGAGTTTTAAGCAGTGTTGCTGGTAATCAGAGTCGATTGAAACGGAACTTACATGGCCACATTCAAGCGCCGTAAAGCGAAGAACAATATCGCGCAGTTCCCCAAGGCGCTGCGCCCGAACAAGAACGCAGAACGCAGCGAATACCTGGACCAGGATGCGGCGGACAACAACCCTCCGGTCCGGCGCCGGCGCGGCATCTACCTGCTGCCGAACGCCTTCACCACGGCAGCGCTGTTCTGCGGTTTTTATGCAATCGTGATGGCGATGAACCTGCGCTTCGACCAGGCTTCGATCGCGATCTTCGTGGCGATGGTGCTGGACAGCCTGGACGGCCGCGTGGCGCGCCTGACCAATACCCAGAGCGAATTCGGCGCGCAGTACGACAGCCTGTCGGACATGGTGTCGTTCGGCGCCGCGCCGGCGCTGGTGGTGTATGAGTGGTCCTTGCGCGGCATGGGCAAGCTGGGCTGGCTGGCGGCTTTTGTATATTGCGCCGGCGGCGCCTTGCGCCTGGCGCGCTTCAACACCAATATCGCGGTGGTCGACAAACGCTATTTCCAGGGTTTGCCCAGCCCTGCGGCAGCGGCCCTGGTGGCCGGTTTTGTCTGGCTGATGGACGATCTCGGCTTCCGCGGCGCATCGTTGAGCTGGGCGGCGTGGGCGATTACCCTGTACGCTGGCCTGACCATGGTCAGCAATGTCCCGTTTTATAGTTTTAAAGACATCAACCTGCGCAAGCCGATGCCGTTCATCGCAGCTTTCCTGGTGGTGCTGGCGCTGGTGGCGATTTTCAGCGATCCGTCGAAGGTGCTGTTCGGCCTGTTCGTGCTGTACGGCCTGTCCGGTTTCGGCGTGTATTTCTGGCGCTGGTTCAAAGGCAAGCCGGTCAGCATCGTGCAGACGGAACTCGAGCACGACGATAAGGACTAAGGTAATGCCTGTGAAATATTTGTAAGGTTAAATGTTGTTAAACCTTGGGTTGCAAGCAGCACGGTAGCACAGCAAGTGGCATCATACTTTTTCAACTATTACTGGAGAAAAAAATGGGATTACTTTCTTTTTTTAAGGATGCCGGTGAAAAGCTCCTGGGACATAAACCAGCGGAAGTCGCTGCTGCTCCTAATGTCGAAGAACTGCAAAACCAGGCAGCCGACGCGATCAAGGCCTACGTCGGTACGCAAGGCATCGACACCAGCGGCCTGACGCTCGCCTTTGATGCAACCAAATCGGAGGTGACCGTCAGCGGCGAGGCGCCGGACCAGGCGACACGCGAGAAAATCATCCTGTGCTGCGGCAATGTCAAGGATGTCGCCAGCGTGAACAGCGACAATCTGAAGCCTGATGTCGATGAATCGCAATGGTACACCGTGGTCAGCGGCGACAATCTGTCGAAGATTTCCAAGCAGTTCTACAGCGATCCAAACAAATACCAGGCGATTTTCGAAGCCAACAAGCCAATGTTGAAAAGCCCTGATCTGATTTATCCGGGCCAAATGCTGCGTATTCCGCCACAGTAATTCAGATTCAAGCTGAACAGAACCGCCCGCTATGCCCCGGGCGGTTTTTTTACGGCCGCAGCTTTGTTATTTTTATACCGGAATCCGCCAAAGTCTTTAAAATTGATGGTTTACAAGACCAATCAGGAGCACAGCATGGCAGCCAACTCGCCCGAAAAACTGATCATATTCGACACCACCTTGCGCGACGGTGAACAATCGCCCGGCGC
This sequence comes from Collimonas fungivorans, assembly GCF_028292705.1. Taxonomy (GTDB): domain Bacteria; phylum Pseudomonadota; class Gammaproteobacteria; order Burkholderiales; family Burkholderiaceae_D; genus Collimonas; species Collimonas fungivorans_B. The sequence goes on from NZ_JAQGLV010000211.1 coordinate 11,500, forward strand.
ATCGATGACCAAGGACGAAAAAATCCGCATCGCCAAGCAGCTGGAGCGGATGAAAGTCGACGTGATCGAAGCCGGGTTTGCGGCTGCTTCCCCTGGCGATTTTGAGGCGATCAAGGCGATCGCCGGCATCATCAAGGATTCCACCGTCTGTTCCCTGTCACGCGCCAACGACAAGGATATTGCGCGCGCCGCCGAGGCGCTGCAGCCGGCCGAACGCAAGCGTATCCATACCTTCTTGGCGACTTCGCCGCTGCACATGGAAAAGAAGCTGCGCATGACGCCGGACCAGGTGTTCGAACAAGCCAAGATGGCGGTGCGCTACGCCCGCAAATTCACCGACGATGTCGAGTTCAGCCCGGAAGACGGCAGCCGCTCCGACATGGATTTCCTGTGCCGGGTGCTGGAAGCGGTGATCACGGAAGGCGCGACTACCATCAACTTCGCCGACACGGTCGGCTACGGCGTGCCGGAACTGTACGGCCAGATGCTGAAGACCCTGCGCGAACGGATTCCGAATTCCGACAAGGCGATCTGGTCGGTGCACTGCCATAACGACCTCGGCATGGCGGTCGCCAATTCACTGGCCGGCGTCATGATCGGCGGCGCGCGCCAGGTCGAATGCACCATCAACGGCCTGGGCGAACGGGCCGGCAACACGGCGCTGGAAGAGATCGTCATGGCGGTGCGAACCCGGCGCGATTACTTCAATCTGGACATCGGCATCGACACCACGCAAATCGTGCCGGCTTCCAAGCTGGTGTCGCAGATCACAGGGTTTGCGGTGCAGCCGAACAAGTCGGTGGTGGGCGCCAATGCCTTTGCGCACGCCTCGGGGATCCATCAGGATGGCGTGCTGAAGGCGCGCGATACCTATGAAATCATGCGCGCCGAAGATGTGGGCTGGAGCGCCAACAAGATCGTGCTGGGCAAGCTGTCGGGGCGCAATGCGTTCAAGCAGCGCCTGGAAGAACTGGGCATCGCGCTCGAATCGGAAACGGAAGTGAACGCGGCTTTTGCGCGCTTCAAGGAGCTGGCGGATCGCAAGTCGGAAATTTTTGACGAAGACATCATTGCCCTGGTTTCGGATGAGCAGCAATCGCACGACAAGGAGTTCTATCGTTTCGTGTCGTTGTCTCAGCATTCCGAGACCGGTGAAAAACCTAGCGCCAAGGTGGTGTTTTCGATCGATGACAAGGAGTCCAGTTGCGAGGGCGAAGGTAACGGGCCGGTAGATGCTATCGTCAACGCCATCGAAACCAAGGTGGCCAGCGGCGCCGAGCTGCTGCTGTTCTCGGTCAATGCGATCACCACCGGCACCCAGTCGCAGGGCGAAGTCACCATGCGCCTGTCCAAGGCCGGCCGCATCGTCAACGGCGTAGGCGCCGACCTGGATATCGTGGTGGCCTCGGCCAAGGCTTACCTGTCAGCGCTCAACAAACTGCATTCGAAGTCCGAGAAACTGAACCCGCAGCTATAGCAGCAGTTAAATGGGGTCAGAGTTTTTTTCGCGGCCTTTGCGAAAATTACTCTGACCCCATTTAACGGACCACGGAGTACGTGCGGCCGCATTCGATAGTCTTCGTTTGCCGTTGCTAATCAGATTCGAGCTGCGCCCACAGTCGCGCCAGATACGGATCGCGAAACCCTTCTTTCAGCAGCCCTTCCAGGGTATACCGCAAATAATCCCTCGCCGGCCCATAAAGCCCGCAAGCGTCGCGCAGGTGAGAAACCACTTTCAGGTCCGGCAAGCGACCCGTGTAGCTTTCGTGCTGGCGGTTCATGACGAACGCCAGCGCCTTGACGCGCGGGCCGTTCTTGCCTTTGAGCTGCATCGGCAGCCAGCGCGGCAGGTAAGCGGCAGTCATCATTTCGCGGCGCCACAGCATTTTCAGTTCGGTTTCGACGCTGATGGCGGGGATGCGGAATGCAATGCCCTGGCAAGAGCCGCCGCGGTCCAGCCCCAGCACCAGGCCGGGATTGTCCCAGGTGCCGCGGTTGATGCGCGAATACAGGTAAAAGCCGCGGTGATAGCCGTATAGCATGGCCGGCACGCGCTCGCTGTATTCCACCATCGGGTTCCAGATCAGCGAACCGTAGCCGAACAGCCAGACATCGCCGTTGGGATCAGGCAGCGAAGCCAGCGCGGCGCGCCAGGAAGCCTCCAGCGCTGCTTCGGACAGCAGGGCAGAGGCAATCGGGGTGTTATCCAGGATAGTCCGCAGGCGGTCCTGTTCAAGATCTTCACGGGTGATGCTCATGGTTACAGAATAAGCCAGATCGGGGGGCTGCAACAAGTGCTTTGCCAATCTCCGTGGTTTAACGGTAATGCATGTATTGCATCATTCTTTGAGGGCAACCAGGGTATGCATTACTAGCTTGATCCCAGTATCTCTTCTACCTGCGCCGCGCGCGGAATCGGCGCCACCGCACCGTAACCGGTGGTCGACAAGGCCGCGCAGACATTGGCGTAGCGGGCAGCGCGAAACGGGTCGTCGCCGGCGCTCAGGCGGGTAATGAAAGCGCCGCCAAAACAATCGCCGGCGCCGGTAGCGTCGACCGCTTCCACGCCATAGGCCGGCACCAGCCGGCGTTCATCAGCGGTCGCGACATAACAGCCTTCGGCGCCAAGCTTGAAAGCGACCAGGCCGATACCGTAAGACAGCAAGGTATCGACAATCGCATCGCGGTCGTCGAGGCCGGTGAGGGCGCTGACGTCGTCCCAGCTGGGCAGGCAGATATCGCACAGCGCAAACGCTTCGCGCATTTTTTCTTGGGCCCGTTCCAGCGGCCACAGTTTCAGGCGCAGGTTGGTGTCGAGCGAGGTGCGTACGCCGTGCTTGCGCGCATGCGCCATCGCCGCCAG
>NZ_JAQGLV010000219.1 GCF_028292705.1 Collimonas fungivorans
CTGTTTGCCCGCTACGGCTACGACATGGGCGGCGCCGGCCACATCACCGCGCGCGATCCAGAACATCCCGACCAGTTCTGGGTCAACCCGGCCGGCGTCTATTTCGGCCACATCCGGGTCTCGGACCTGCTGTTGGTCAGCCACAGCGGCAAGATCCTGCATGGCGACGGCCTGCTCAACCGCGCCGCCTTCGCCATCCACTCCGAACTGCACAAGGCGCGACCGGACGTGATCGCCGCCGCCCATTCGCACGGCTTGTGGGGCAAGGCATTCTCGGCGCAGGGACGCTTGCTCGATCCGCTGACCCAGGATTCCTGCGCCTTCTATGGCGACCACGTGATTTTTTCCGAATACAGCGGCGTGGTGCTGGACACCAGCGAAGGTGAACGGATCGCCCAGAAGCTGGGGCCGCACAAAGCCGCGATCCTGCAGAACCACGGCCTGCTGACGGTCGGCGGCTCGGTGGAATCGGCGGTATGGCGCTACATCGCCATGGAAAACGCGGCCCAGGCGCAGCTGATCTCGGAAGCTGCAGGCCCCACCAAACCGCTGTCGCAGGCAGTGGCGCAGCATACCGCTTCGCAGATCGGCAGCGACGCCGGCGGCTGGTTCAGCTTCCAGCCGCTGTGGGATGTGGTGACGCGCGAAGAACCCGACCTGTTCGACTAAACCAAGGATGACGATGACGCTCCACTACCCGGCAGGCCTGAGCCGCCGCCGTTTCCTGCAAGCCGGCCTAGGTGCGAGCCTGGGGCTGGGCCTTAATCTCGGCGCCGGCAACCTGCTGGCCGCGCCGCTTTCGCCTGATACCGTATTGCGCGTTGCCTCCTACAAAGGCGACGCCTCATCTTTTTATAAAGATGTCGGCGCAGGCGATTTCCCCTATCGCGTCAACTACGCCGAATTCGCCGGCGGCAACCTGATCGTCGAAGCCATTTCCGGCGGCTCCATCGATCTCGGCGGCATGAGCGAAATCCCGCCGATTTTTTCAGTGCAAAGCGGCGCGCCGCTGAAGCTGATCGCGGTATTGCGCGGCGACGTCAACAACCAGGTGCTGCTGGTGCCGCCGCAGTCCACTGTCCGCGATGTGGCCGAGCTCAAGGGCTTGCGCGTCGGTTATGTGCGGTCCACCACCTCGCATTACCTGCTGCTGCGCTTCCTCAAGGAAAAGGGCCTGAGTTTCGCCGACATCAAGCCTGTCAGCCTGTCGCCGCAAGATGGACTGGCGGCGTTCCAGAGCGGCCAGCTGGATGCCTGGGTCATCTACGGCCCGCTGATCCAGCTGGCGCGCAAGCAAGGTGCCCGCATCGTCAAGACCGGCCTTGGTTACCTGTCCGGCAATTACCTGCTGGCGGCGCACACCAAGGCCATCGCCGATCCGGCCAGGCATGCGGCGATCGGCGATTACCTGCTGCGCGAACGCAAGGTCTATGAATGGATCAACCGCAATCCGGACGCCTATGCCACCAAGCTGGCGCAGATCACCGGCCTGCCGAAATGGCTGTTCGACGAACAGCGCAAGCTGCAGAGCCAGCCGACGGTTCTGGTCGCCGTCGATGACGCCGCGGTCCGCTCGCAGCAGCAGGTGGCAGACGTCTTCACCGACAACAAGGTGCTGGATCGCCGTATCGATGTCAGCGGCCTGTGGGACCGCAGCTTCAACAGCGTGCTAGCATAAGCCGGCGCAATGCCTGCCTGCCGACTTTTCAATATCGAGAGAGACAACAATGAAAAAAACCGCCATCCTTCCGGGCCTTGCACTCAGCGGCCTGCTGGTGTTTTCACTCGCAGCCGGCAGCGCCGGCGCCCAGGAAATCAAGCGCATTCCCCTGCCGAATTCCGATTTCCCGATCTTGCAGGCGGTAGTGGTGCCGCCGAACGCCAGCACCATCTACTTCAGCGGCATCCTGCCCGAGGTCAGCAACAAGGATGCGCCAAAAGGATCGATTGAAGCTTTCGGCGATACCGAAACGCAAACCGTCTCGGTATTCCGCCGCATCGAAGCCGCCCTCGCCAGCCAGGGCCTGACTTTGGGCGACGTCATCCAGCTCAAAGTATTCCTGGTGGGCGATCCGCGCAAGGACGGCAAGCTGGATTTCGCCGGTTTCCAGGCTGGCTACACCAAGTTCTTTGCTACCAAAGAGCAGCCTAACAAGCCGGTGCGGTCGGCCTTCCAGATTGCCGGCCTGGCGCTGCCGGGAGCGCTGATAGAAATCGAGGCGACAGCAGCGAAAGTACGCTGAGCCGCAAACCGCTCGATCCCGCCTTACCCCGTCCTTCCTCATTCTCCGGGCCGTGCAATGCGCGGCCCGGCATTCCTTTCCGTCCTGGATGCTGACGCGATTCCGTTTTTCCGGCACTATTTCACGACCCGTATTTCATTCTCATTATGCATATTTGTATAGAACAATAATTACGTTCTATTATTATCATTTGCTGTATACCATCGCTCAATCGACTATTCACCAGGGAGAGCGAAATGAGCAATACAGCAAACTACAAGAGCAGCCGCCGGATAAAACTGGGCGCCACCATCCAGGGCGCGGGCACCACCCAGTCCGGCTGGAAACATCCCGATGTGGCGCTCGACGCCAGCACCGATTTCGCGCATTACAAGCAGGTGGCGCAAAAAGCCGAGGCAGGCAAATTCGACTTCCTGTTCATTGTCGACAGTACCTTCATCACGCCAAAATCGGCGCCGCACTACCTGAACCGGCTGGAGCCGCTAACCGCCCTGTCGGCCCTGTCCACGGTAACCAGCCGCCTGGGCCTGGTCGGCACGCTGTCGGTCTCCTTCACCGAACCGTTTACGGCTGCCAGGCAGTTTGCCTCGCTCGACCTGCTGAGCCAGGGCCGGGCCGGCTGGAACGTGGTCACTACCGGACTGGAAGGCGCCGCGCTCAACTACAGCAAGACCGAACACCTGGCGCACGACGTGCGCTACAAGCTGGCCGCGGAGCACCTGAAAGTGGTCCAGGGCCTGTGGGACTCATGGGAAGACGATGCCTTTGTCGGCGACCGCAAGGCCGGGGTGTTCTTCGATCCGAAAAAACTGCATGCGCTGGATCACAAAGGCGAGTTTTTCTCGGTCAAGGGACCGCTGAATATCGCCCGCTCGCAGCAAGGCCAGCCGGTGATCTTCCAGGCCGGCAGTTCGGAAGACGGACGCAACCTGGCAGCCCGCAGCGCCGACGCCATCTTCACCATCCACGATACGTTTGAGCAGGCGCAGGAGTTCTACCAGGATATCAAACGCCGCACCGCCGCTTATGGCCGCGCGCCGGAAGAAATCCTGGTGCTGCCTGGCATCGATCCCATCATCGGCCGCACCGCGGAAGAAGCCGAGCGCAAGTACCAGGAACGGGTCGACCTGATCACCATCGAAGAAGCGCTGGACCAGTTGGGACGGCCATTCACCTATTTCGATTTCTCCGCCTACCCGCTGGATGCGCCGTTTCCCGAACTGGGCGAGATCGGCAGCAACAGCTATCGCAGTTATACCGACAAGATCAAGAAAGTGGCGAAAGAGGAACAGCTGACCTTGCGCCAGACCGCATTGCGCTTTGCCGTGCCGCGCAGCAGCTTCATCGGCACGCCGGAACAGGTCGCCGACATCGCGCAAAAGTGGTTCGAACAAGGCGCCGCCGATGGCTTCATCATCGGCACCACGGCCGCTGCCGGCCTCAACGACTTCATCGACCTGGTGGTGCCCATCCTGCAGGCACGCGGCCTGTTCCGCAGCGAGTATGAACACGACACCCTGCGCGGCAACCTCGGCTTGCGCTTTGCCGAAAACCGTCACACGCAAACAGCGCAAGCCGCAAAAAAAATCGCGGCATAACAACAGATACCAACCAGGCAAGGGGAAAGCATGTCGTCAGCATTATCCAATAGTCAGTCTCGATCAGGATTTTCAAGATTCGGCAGGCTCAAGCTCAGCGGCACCGCCATCGCGGTTGGCAGCCTGTTTGCGGCGGGCCAGGCGCTGGCCGACGGCGCCGGCAACGCCAGCAGCAATATCGGCAACATCCAGGACGTGATCGTCACCACCGGTACCCGCGATACGCAAAAAGCCGCGCGCGAAAGCCTGAGCCCGATCGACGTCATCAGCGCGGCGGAACTGCAAAAGACCGGCCAGACCGACCTGCGCGATGCGCTGGTCAAGCTGTCGCCCTCGATCACGCGGCAAGCGGTCGGCGCCGACGCCGCCAACCTGACCAGCGCCCTCACCATGCGCGGCCTCAGCCCTAACCA
>NZ_JAQGLV010000228.1 GCF_028292705.1 Collimonas fungivorans
TCGCACTATAGGATCTGGGACACGGAAGAAAACGTCGGCGTCCTGCTCTACGTGAACCTGGCCGACCACAAGGTCGAAATCATCGTCGACCGCGCCATCGGCCATGCTACTAAATCCGCCGACTGGCAAGCCGTGTGCAAGACCATGACCAAGGAATTCGCCAACGGCGCATTCCACGACAGCACACTGGCCGCGCTGGAACAAATGAACGGCCTGCTGACCCAGCACTTCCCCGACGAAGGCCGCAAGAAAAACGAACTGTCGGACAAGCCGCTGATGCTGTGATCCTCGATTAATTCGACTCTGACCCTAATTAATTTATTAGGGTCAGAGTCGAATTTTTAACCATTCTCGTAGACCCATTGCAGCAAGCCGTCTTGTGCCGCCTGCCCGCGGGGGGCGTTGGGGTGGTTGATCAGGCAGACTACTGCGTAGTATTTGCCGGAGGCGGCCAGTACGTAACCGGCGATCGCCCTGACGTCGTTCAGGGTGCCGGTCTTGACGTGGGCCTGGCCGGCGACGCTCTGGTTTTTCAGGCGCTTGCGCATGGTGCCGTCGTAGCCTACCAGCGGCATCGAGGAAACGAACTCGGGCATGACCGGCGACTGGAATGCGGCGGCCATCATGCGGCCCATGGTCCTGGCCGAGATCCTTTCGTTGCGCGACAAGCCCGAACCGTTTTCGATCACCAGACCGTTGGTCTCTATGCCCTTGTTGCTGAGCCAGCTTTGCACGGCGCGCGCGCCGCGGTCCGGGGTGGCCGGCACTTTCAGGATGTCGGAGGCAATCGTCAGCAGCACTTGGCGCGCCATCACGTTGTTGCTGTATTTGTTGATGTCGCGGATCACTTCCGGCAGCGTCACCGAGTTCCATTCGCTGACCAGGGTGCTGCCGGCCGGCGCCACGCCGTTTTTCACCACGCCGCTGAAACTGCCGCCGAGATCGCTCCACATCTGGCGAAACACCGCGCCGAAGTACTGCGTGCTGCTCATCTTGTAGGGATTGACGTACCAGGTCTTTTCACCGCAGGAAGCCGGCAGCGCGCCGTTGAAACTGGCGCCGTCGGCATCCACCGACGCCTGCAGCTTGCCCTGCCAGTCATCGCAGTTGCCGCTGCCCAGGCGCGGCGGCGTGATCGGGTAGCCGCTCATCGGCGGATCGATCAGCACGCTGACCTGGCGCGTTTCCGGATTCGGCACGAACTGGAAGGTCAGCGCCTTGTAGTTGAGCAGCAAGGCATCCGGGCCGACGTTATATGGCTTCATCGGATCGCCGTCGAATTCGGAGGGATCGTAGGTGCTCTCGTCAAACGTGCTGCGGTCCAGCACGATATTGCCGCGGATGTCGCGGATGCCCTTGGCGCGGATCTGGCGCAGGAACAGCCAGAAATTTTCCAGCACCAGCTTGGGGTCGCCGTTGCCCTTGAAGATCAGGTCGCCCTGCAGCACATTGCCGACCTGGCTGCCGTTGGTGTAGGCCTGGGTTTTCCAGCGGTAGGTCGGCCCCAGCAGTTCCAGCGCGGCGTCGGTGGTCACCAGCTTCATGGTCGAGGCGGGATTGAACGGCGTGCCGGCATTGGCGGACGCCATCACCTTGCCGGCGCCGTCGACTTCCTGCACATAGACGCCGACGCTTTGGGCCGGAATCCCGGCAAGCTGCAAAGCCTTGCTGAACGATGCCGGAGGCGTGACAGAAGATACCGCGGACGATTCCTGCGCCTGGACGCCGGGCAGCAAGACGGAAGACAAGAGAAGGACACTGATCGCGTGGAGTTTATTCAAGTGGGCACCGGTGAAAAAGAAGGTTTGCACGGGATTATCCCATGCGTTCACGCGATGCAAAAAAAGGAGTCGTGGCCGGCTGCGGAACAAGCGGCAAAACAGCGCCGGCAGATGTGCGGAAAATCAGAAAACAATACCGCTTCGGGATGCCGTCAGCGATCCCGACATGCACTTCAAGACTGCAGCGTCAGAGCAAAGCTGGTATGGCTTCCAGAATAATCAACGCCAGCAGCGCGCCGCAGACAGCGCCAACAGCGCGCAAGCTGCCGCGGGCAACTTTGGAGGCAACCGGCACTTCGCCGCACAACACCACGCCGGCGATGGCTGCCGGCACAAAAAACAGCAGGTTGTTCATCACCAGGTTGACCATGGTCATCTCCTTTGTATATTTGTAATTTCAGTATAGTTTTCTCATGCTTAAAGGCAAGGCGGAATAATTGATTGACAACAGGCTGGGCATAGCCAAAGCAATATGGGATCCAACCGATGCTGTCCTGCACAATTTTCTTGACCGCCCTGCCCGGCGCGGCTACTATCCACCAGTCTAAATTTTATGGAGTCCCTTTAATGGGCACTTGTTCGAGTGACAGTTGTAGCCAGACCCGTTCTGGCGCCGCCTCGGCAAGATAACGCAGGACTTCCCCTGCCGTCATCTCGCCGCCGGCGAATGATGGTATCCCAGCATCCGGAGCGGTTTTCCGGGCGCACAGCATTCCACCACCTGATCTTGTTTCACGCATAGTTGCGCCGCCGCATCGGCAGCACGCTAGGCTGATTCTGGCCCCGACCATGGCTCGCGCCGCTGTCGAGGCCATCGAACACTTGCATCCAGCGCTTGCATCCAGCGTTTGGGACAGACACGAATTGTCATCAAGATGTCACCGATCGAATTTACAGTCTGGTGCCGTTCTAAAACTTTGCTCTTTTTGCCGACAGGCTGTCATCCGGATGGATTGCCAGTCGTTAACATTAAGTTAAAAGCGATAAAGCTACAGGCAAGCAGGCAGCGACACACCGATCGACGACAGCAGACCGCAATGCATGAAAAAAGAAGAAGACCATGAATCTGAATATTCTGAGAGAAACATTCGTTAGCTTTGTCCGCAGCCACGGCATGGATCGCCACTTCCGCCGCCTTGGCGCCGACATGTTCCGCAGCACGCCGGTCAGCAAGGACGTGCCGCCGTCGCTGGCAGAAACCCTGTCCAGCGCTGCCCGCGTCGACATCAGCGAACTGTTCCAGACCCTGCACAGCCGCGCCGACGGCCTGACCGAAGCGGAAGCGGACGCCATCCGCGCCAGCGCCGGCCCGAATGAAGTCGAGCACGAAAAGCCGATCTCGAAATGGGTGCACCTGTGGCAATGCTACAAAAACCCGTTCAACCTGCTGCTGACCGTGCTGGCCGCCGTGTCTTACCTCACGGAAGACATGAAAGCCACCATCGTCATCGGCTCGATGGTCGTGCTGTCGACCATGATGCGCTTCATCCAGGAGTCGCGCTCCAACACCGCCGCCGACAAGCTCAAGGCGATGGTCAGCAATACCGCCACCGTGCTGCGCCACGACCTGGCCGAAGATATCGCCGAGGAAGCCCTGCGCTACTTCGACGTCACCCTGCATCCGAAGGGCGCGCGCCGCATCGAGCTGCCGATCAAGAAGCTGGTGCCGGGCGACATCGTCCAGCTGTCCGCCGGCGACATGATCCCGGCCGACCTGCGCCTGCTGACCGCCAAGGACCTGTTCATCAGCCAGGCCGCCATGACCGGCGAATCGCTGCCGGTAGAGAAATTCGTCACCCACCGCGGCGCCGCCACCAGCAACCCGCTGGAACTGGACAACCTGTGCTTCATGGGCACCAACGTGGTCAGCGGTTCGGCCACCGCGATCGTGGTCACCACCGGCAACCGCACCTACTTCGGCGCCCTGGCCGAGCGCGTCACCGCTACCGACCGCACGCCGACGGCATTCCAGTCGGGCGTCAACAAGGTCAGCTGGCTGCTGATCCGCTTCATGATGGTGATGACGCCGGTAGTGTTCCTGCTGAACGGCTACACCAAGGGCGACTGGGTCGAAGCGTTCCTGTTTGCGATGTCGATCGCGGTCGGCCTGACGCCGGAAATGCTGCCGATGATCGTCACCTCGACGCTGGCCAAGGGCGCCGTTGCGCTGTCGCGCAAGAAGGTGATCGTCAAGCGGCTGGACGCGATCCAGAACTTCGGCGCCATGGACGTGCTGTGCACCGACAAGACCGGCACCCTGACCCAGGACAAGATTTTCCTGGAGCGCCATACCGACATCCTCGGCGAGCAGGACGACCTGGTGCTGGAATACGCCTACCTCAACAGCCACTACCAGACCGGCCTGAAGAACCTGCTGGATGTGGCCGTGCTGGAACACGCCGAACTGCAGCGTGAAATGGCGCTGGCCTCGGCCTACCGCAAGGTCGATGAAATCCCGTTCGACTTCCAGCGCCGGCGCATGTCGGTGGTGGTCAGCGAACGCGAGGATCACCATGAGCTGATCTGCAAGGGCGCCGTCGAAGAAATCGTCTCGGTCTGCACCCACGCCCGCCACAACGGCCAGGTAGTGCCGTTCACCAAGGAACTGCTGCAGGAAATCTACGAAACCACGTCCAGCCTGAACGCCGAAGGCTTGCGCGTGGTTGCCGTCGCCGCCAAGGACCTGCCGCCGACCAAGGAAGTGTATGGCGTGGCCGATGAAAGCGACCTGGTCCTGATCGGCTACATCGCCTTCCTCGATCCACCGAAGGAATCGACCAAGCCGGCGCTGGACGCGCTGAAGGCGCACGGCATCACCGTCAAGATCCTGACCGGCGACAACGAACTGGTGACCGCCAAGATCTGCCGCCAAGTCGGCCTGGCCGTGGACGGCATGTTGCTCGGCAACGACGTCGAGAAAATGAGCGACGCTGAGCTCGCCGTGGCGGTCGACACCACCACCGTGTTCGCCAAGCTGAGCCCGACCCACAAGGAACGCATCGTGCGCGTGCTGCATGACAAGGGCCACGTGGTCGGCTTCATGGGCGACGGCATCAACGATGCGCCGGCGCTGCGCGCAGCCGACATCGGCATCTCGGTCGACACTGCGGTCGATATCGCCAAGGAAGCGGCCGATATCATCTTGCTGGAAAAGAGCCTGATGGTGCTGGAAGAAGGCGTGCTGGAAGGCCGCAAGACGTTCGCCAACATGCTGAAGTACATCAAGATGACGGCCAGCTCCAACTTCGGCAACGTGTTCTCGGTATTAGTTGCCAGCGCGTTCCTGCCGTTCCTGCCGATGCTGCCGTTGCACCTGCTGGTGCAGAACCTGCTGTACGACATCTCGCAGATCACGATTCCCTTCGATAACGTCGACAAGGAATTCCTGGAAAAACCGCAGCGCTGGAACGCCGGCGAAATCGGCCGCTTCATGGTGTTCTTCGGTCCGATCAGCTCGATTTTCGACATCACGACATTTGCCCTGATGTGGTACATCTTCGGCGCCAACACGCCGGAACACCAGACCCTGTTCCAGTCCGGCTGGTTCATCGAAGGCTTGCTGTCGCAAACCCTGATCGTGCACATGATCCGCACCCGCAAGATCCCGTTCTTCCAGAGCCGTGCTTCGTGGGCGCTGATGAGCATGACCCTGATCATCATGATGGTCGGCATCCTGCTGCCGATGTCGCCGCTGGCGCACTACTTCAAGCTGCAGGCTTTGCCGTTGACCTACTTCCCGTGGCTGCTGCTTATCCTGGTGGCCTATGCGGTGCTGACGCAAGCGATGAAAGGCTGGTATGCCCGCCGTTACGGCTGGCAATAACACGCAGCGTCAAGGGAAACGGGACAAGACATCGTCCCAGCCCTCAAGAAAAAAGCCAATCATTGCGATTGGCTTTTTTTACGTCCCCGCGCTGCAGCGATGTTTATCCGACCAGGCCCGCCGCAATGTTGATCGACAAACCCAGGATCGCGGAATTGAACAGGAACGTCAGCACCGACTGCATCAGCACGATCTTGCGCATGGAACGGGTCATGATGCTGACATCGGAAGTCTGGACCGCCACCGCCATCGTGAACGAAAAATAGAGGAAATCCCAGTAGTCGGGATTCTTTTCGTCGTCGGGAAAACGCAGCGGCAGCTTGTCGCCGGCGCAGGCGTAAAACAGGCGCGCATAGTGCAGCGCAAAGATGGTGCCCACCAGGAACCAGGAACCGAGCACCGTCATGCCGGTAAACATGTACCTGAGTTCTTTCGGGCCCGGCAGGAAATCCTGGGTGTGGGCCAGTCCCAGCACCACAGCGCCGATGCTGCTGACCGCGGCGACGCAAATGATGACCAGTATCACGGTATCGTTTTCGTCCTCGACGGCGGCGCGCCTTTTTACCTGCCCTGCGTTGGCCCGGACCATCATCCACCAGAGCGTCGCCAGGTAGCTCCAGACGCCGGCGTTCCAGCCGATCAGCAGGCGTGTCAGGTGCGAGCTCGTAGGCTGGACCGCCCACACCGCAAGGCCGATGATCAACGCAATCATCAGGCGCGGGTGGGTGTGGAAAACCAGGCGGCGGAAATTATTCATGCTTGTCCTTTTTGAATCCGGTATCGATGCTTCTGAATCGACAGCATATTGCAACTGCGGGTTTCCGTGTATTTTCCTTGAATCTGGCGTGCCTACCAGGAAAACGCGGCAGAAAAAATAAAGCGCCCTTGCAGGCGCTTTATCGATTCCCAGAAACAGGAAACTTACATGTCGGACGTATGCAGCTTGCCGCCGACCGCACTGCCACCCGCTTCGTCATGGTGTTCGCCATGATGATGATGATGCTTGCGCCGGAGCTTGCTGCTCGCCCACACCAGGAAATCGTCGACGTAGGTGAACACCACCGGGATGACCAGCAGGCTGAGGAAGGTCGAGGTCACCAGGCCGCCGATCACGGCAATCGCCATCGGGCCGCGGAAGCTGGAATCGGCGCCCAGTCCCAGCGCGATAGGCAGCATGCCGGCGCCCATCGCGA
>NZ_JAQGLV010000233.1 GCF_028292705.1 Collimonas fungivorans
CTGCCGACCAAGACCGCTATCAACACGCTGATGATCGCCGGCAGCACGACGCCGATGGCGGCCCATGCCAGTCCATAGACGGTAAATGCTTTCAATTCGCGCGAGACGGCAAAGAAGCTGTAGAAAACGGCTTTCCGTACGCCCATTTCTTTCCACATGATCAGCGGCGCCGCATACCAGAATGCCATTGCCGCCGGGAGGTAGACCACGGCGGAAAACAACATCGCCAGCGACATGCTGGAATCCTGTATTTCCTTCGGGTCAGGCGTGGTCTCGCCAGTCACGGTTTGCCAGAACAGGCCGCCATCAATCAAGGATGATGCCGCCAGCGCGATGACAGCCGCGATCAGATACAACACCCCCAGCAGCAGTAGTTTCTGCAGTGCCGGCGAGCGGAAACCTACCATCAGCAGATTCGGGTAGACGCGCTTGCCCTGCTCGATGTTCAGGCAAGCCTGCATAAAGGACATGGCGAACACCGGCACCAGGACCAGCGGCAATATCCGTCCCAGCAGCGGCACGATGTTCAGCAGCAGCATCGCGAACATATACGCCAGGAATAAGGTGGAGATCTCGGCCGGTTGCTTGCGGAACAGCGCAAACCCCTCCTTGATCCATGTCCATCCGGTTTTGGCAGGCAGTTTTTCCATTATTTATCTAATCAGTACAGGTTTGGCGCCGGATGGGCGACGCGCTGCCGCAGGATCCGCTCGAAATGGGCTGGGTCGTGCGGCGTCAGCATTTCTGCTTCGCGCGGTAAATAAAAATCGTAGAGCCGCGACAGCCAGAAGCGCAGGGCGCCGGCGCGCAGCATCGGTTGCCAGGCAGTTTGTTCGTCGGCGCTGAACTGCCGCACCGCATGATAGGCATCGAGCATGGCCCGTACCCGGCTGTCGTCAAGCTTGCCGCTGGCCAGGTCTATGCACCAGTCGTTGACCGTGACCGCCAGGTCAAACAGCCAGGTATCGCAGCCGGCGAAATAGAAATCGAAAAATCCTGTCAGCCGTTCGCCGTCGAACATCACGTTGTTGCGGAACAGGTCGGCGTGCACCGGTCCGTTCGGCAATCGGCCATACGCTTGCGAGGCAGCGAAGTTTTCCTGGAACGCCATTTCGTCGCGCAGCAGCTGTTGTCCGTCTTCTGGCAGGTAGGGTAGCACTACCGGCGTGGTTTCGCGCCACCAGGACAAACCGCGCAGATTCGGCTGGCGAATCGTAAAATCCTGCGCCGCCAGATGCATTTTTGCCAGCATCGCGCCCACGGCTGCGCAATGCACCGGCGCCGGCGCCAGCTGGCAATCGCCTTCCAGCTTGGTGACGATGGCGGCCGGCTTGCCATGCAGCGGATTGATGATCTGGCCTTGCAGGTTGGCGATCGGCTCGGGCACCAGCACGCCGCGCTGCGCGAGATGGCGCATCAGTTCCAGGTAAAACGGCAGCTGTTCGAAATTGAGATTTTCAAACACTGTCAGCACATATTCGCCGCGCTCGGTGTCGATGAAAAAATTGCTGTTTTCGATGCCGGACGAGATGCCCCGGATTGCCAGTGCCTTGCCTAAGGAAAAGGGAGGGATCCACTGCGTGAGATCGTCTAGCGTGACGGGGGTAAATACTGCCATGGGGAAAATCGGAAAAAGACAAGATTCGGACAAGGTTCAGGCCGGGTTGGAATGAATATGCGGCAAATGCGCAGCGGTTTTCCGCGCATCAGCCGCATGGCTGCTCAGGAATCGCCAGGCTAGTTCTTGGACGGCGCCACTGTCGGCGGCGGCAGTCCTGCATCGCTGTCGGTCTGCACTGCTTCGCCTGGCTTGCGGACTTTCTGGCCCAGGTCGAATTCCTTGATTTGCCATTGCGCGCCGCGCGGGATCGAATCGCCTGGCTGCAGGGTGCCGGCTTGCGATCCCGGCTTCACGTAATACGTGCTGCCGCCGCTCTCGACCTTGACTTCGCTAACCCGGCCTTGCTCACGTTTTTGCGTGATTCCGGCTGGCTCGTCGCCTGGTTTGCGGATAGTGACAGCCGGCGCTTCGCCTTCTTCCAGCTTTTGCAGCTCAGGCGGTGGCGGCGCTGCACTCTTGGACGGTTGCGGCGCTTGTTGCGCATTTACCAACAAAGGCGTTGCGAGCGAGACAATACCTGCTGCCAGCAGCTGCCAGACTTGAGATTTATTCATGAGAATTTGGCTACCTTGATCAAAACAAGATGGAAGTCTTCATTGTAACAAACCGCCAGCCCCTATAGGCAATAAGGGGCCGGGAATCTGTCAGGCGACGGCGCTGCTTACAGCAGCACGCTGGCATGGCTGTCGGATTCCGCCATGACGGTTTCGCCCGCCTCGTAGAATTTCACCACGGCGGCGAGAATCTCTGCCGGATCGTCCAGCACCTGGATCAGGTCCATGTCCTTGGCGCCGATCATGCCGTCGCCCACCAGCTGGCTGCGGAACCAGTCCAGCAGCCCGCTCCAGAAGCTGCTGCCGACCAGGATGATCGGAATGTGGCGGCATTTACCGGTCTGGATCAGCGTCAAGACCTCGGTCAGCTCATCCAGTGTGCCGAAGCCGCCGGGCAGAACGATGTAGGCATCGGCGTAACGCACGAAGGCGACCTTGCGGGCGAAGAAATGACGGAAACTCAGCGAGATGTCCTGCCATTTATTCCCGCTTTGTTCGTGCGGCAGTTCGATATTCAGGCCGACCGACGGCGATTTGCCTTCGAACGCGCCCTTGTTGGCGGCTTCCATCAGACCCGGGCCGCCGCCCGAAATCACGGCAAAACCTTCGTCGGAAAAGCGTCGTGCGATATCCTTGCACAAGGGATAATAAGGATTGTCCTCCTTGATGCGGGCCGAGCCGAAGATCGACACCGCCGGATGCAACTCGGAAAGGCGTTCGGTCGACTCGATAAATTCTGCCATAATCGTGAACATATGCCACGATTCGCGCGCCTTCTTGGAAGTTGCGCGTTCGATGTCCGTCACTTGCCGCAAACGCGGCACATTTTTTCCGTTCAATTCCATATGCAAAAAACCCTGCTGTTAGTTGATGGTTCCAGTTATCTTTACCGGGCCTTCCATGCCTTGCCCGATATGCGCAATGCTGCCAATGAACCGACCGGCGCGATGTATGGGATCATCAATATGTTGCGCCGCTTGCGCCTCGATTACCCCTCAGCTTACCTCGCCTGCGTGTTCGATGCAAAAGGTAAAACTTTCCGCGACGACATGTACGCCGACTACAAGGCAACCCGGGCATCGATGCCGGAGGACCTAGTTAAACAGATTACGCCTATTCACGCCGCCGTGCGCGCCATGGGCTGGCCGATCCTGATGGTCGAAGGGGTGGAAGCCGACGATGTGATCGGCACCCTGACCGTGCAGGCCGTGACGCACGGCATGCAGGCCATCGTCTCGACCGGCGACAAGGACCTGGCGCAGCTGGTCAACGACGATGTGACGCTGATCAACACCATGAGCAACGAAACGCTGGACCGCGCCGGCGTGATCGCCAAGTTCGGCGTGCCGCCCGAGCGCATCGTCGATTACCTGACCCTGATCGGCGATACCGTCGACAATATTCCCGGCGTCGCCAAGGTGGGACCGAAGACGGCGGTCAAGTGGCTGGCGCAATACGACACCGTCGACCAGGTGATCGCGCATGCGGCCGACATCGGCGGCGCGGTCGGCGAGAACTTGCGGCAAGTGCTGGACTGGCTGCCGAAAGCAAAGGAACTGGTGACGGTAAAAACCGATTGCGACCTGAGCGCGCACATGGTGTCGATCCCGGAATCGCTGAAGGCGCCCGAGCAGGACAAAGAGACGCTGATCGAATTGTTCACGCGCTATAACTTCAAGACCTGGCTGCGCGAACTGAGCGTAGCGGGCAATGCCGCCGACACAGCTGAGACAGGAAAACCGGCTGCGGCCGGCAGCAAGCCGGGCGCAGCAGAATCAGCCCAGAGCAGCCTGTTTGCGGCAACTGCGGCGCCAGTTGAGCGGCAGTACGAAACCGTGCTGACGGAAGCCCAGCTGGACCAGTGGCTGCAGCGCATCGACAAAGCCAGCCTGACCGCGGTCGATACCGAAACCACCTCGCTCGAGCCGATGACCGCCCAGCTGGTCGGCATCTCGCTGTGCTGCGAAGTCGGCATTGCCGCCTATATCCCGGTCGCGCATCGCTACCAGGATGCGCCGGCGCAATTGCCGCGTGAGTTCGTGCTGGAAAAAATGCGCGCGTGGCTGGAAGACGAGAGCAAGCCCAAGGTCGGCCAGAACCTGAAATACGATAGCCATATTTTCGCCAACCAGGGCGTCAGCCTGCAGGGTATCGTGCACGATACCCTGCTCGAATCGTATGTGTTCGAATCGCACCGCAGCCACGACATGGACAGCCTGGCGCTGCGCCACCTGAACCACCAGACCATCACCTTCCAGGAAGTGTGCGGCAAGGGCGCTTCGCAAATCG
>NZ_JAQGLV010000249.1 GCF_028292705.1 Collimonas fungivorans
GGCGAGTTGACCTTCGGACGGATCAGATCACTGTAGCCAGGCCCAAGGTCAGCAACAGCGCCACTACCGAAATGATGGTCTCAGCCACAGTCCAGGTCTTGAAGGTTTCCGTCACGGTCATGTTGAAGTACTCCTTGACCAGCCAGAAACCGCCATCGTTGACGTGCGACAGGATCAGCGAACCGGCGCCGGTGGCCAGCACCATCAGTTCCGGCCTGACGGTAACGCCGGCGGCGGTGACGATAGGCGCGACAATGCCGCAGGCGGTGGTCATCGCCACAGTAGCGGAGCCGGTAGCAACGCGGATCAGCGCCGCCACGAACCAGCCCAGCAGCAACGGCGACAGATGCGCGTTGTTGGCGAGTTCGACAATCGCCTTGGACACGCCGCCGTCGATCAGGATCCGGCCAAAACCGGCGCCAGCGCCGACGATCAGGGTGATCCCGGCGATAGGCGCCAGGCACTCGGTGGTAAATTTCAGGATCGCCGCGCGATCAAAACCGCGCGCCTTGCCGAAGGTGTAAAAACTCACCAGCGTCGCAATCAGCAGTGCAATCACCGAGTTGCCGATCAGGCGCAGGAAATCGTTGGCGAAAGTTTTGGGAGTGAAAAACACATCGGCCCAGCTGCCGATCAGCATCAGCGCCACCGGCAGCAGGATGGTTGCAATGGTGATGCCAAAACCCGGCAATTCGCGGGTCTTGCCCTCTTCCACGAATTGCGCGATCAATGGATTGTCCGGATTAGGCACCACGAAGCGGCTGATCAGCTTGGCAAACAGCGGGCCGGCAATGATCGCGGTAGGAATGCCGACGATCAGCGCGTACATGATGGTGCGGCCGATGTCTGCGTTGTAGGCGGTCACGGCGAACAGCGCGGCCGGATGCGGCGGAATCAAGCCATGCACGACAGACAGGCCGGCAACCATCGGGATCCCGACCATGATCATCGATGTCCCGGTACGCTTGGCGACGTTGAATGCAATCGGGATCAGCAGCACGAAACCGACTTCAAAAAACACCGGCAGGCCGACGATCAGGGCCACCACCATCATGGCCCAGTGCACCCTCTTGGGACCGAACACGCCGATCAGCGTATTGGCCACGCGTTCGGCGCCGCCCGATTCGGCCATCATCTTGCCGAACATGGTGCCCAGCCCGACCACCAGCGCGATATGTCCTAAAGCACCGCCGACACCGGTTTCGTAGGACTTGACGATGCTGGCCATCGGCATGCCGACCACCAGGCCCAGGATCACCGACACCACGATCAGCACGATGAACGGATTCATCTTGAACTTTGCGATCAGCACCACCAGTGCGATCACGGCAATCACTGCATAGAGCAGCAACATATTTCCCTGAACCATCTCCATCAAATCCTCCTAAAGTCCGATTTATTTTTTGACACCGCCATATACCTGCTGCCTGCCTTGGCGCGCAAATCCATAACGGCGCCATTTTGCAGCCATTGACTACCAGTTGTCAGTAAATTCGCCGACCTGAACCTGGTTTATTTTTTATAAGCGATGCAATCCACTTCCACCTTGCAGTCGACCACCATGCTCGACTGCACGCAAGCGCGGGCCGGCGGATTGGCGCCAAAGTATTCCTTGAAGACCCGGTTGAACGACTGGAAATCGCGGGTATCGTCGAGCCAGACGCCGCAACGCACCACGTGCTCCGGGCCGTAGCCGGCTTCTTTCAGGATCGCCAGCACGTTCTGGATGGTCTTGTGCGACTGGGCGACGATGCCGCCGTCGATCACTTCGCCGTCCACCATCGCCACCTGGCCGGAAACATACAGCCAGCCATCGGCTTCCACTGCACGCGCGAACGGCAGATGCTGGCCGCCGGTTCCCGAACCACCTTCAACACCATATCGTTTGATTGTCATGACAACTCCTCAGTAAAAAAACAAAATTCAACTTGCCAGTACGCCGCTGACGCCGGCCTGGCGCGCCAGGAAACGCCCTGCCCGCAATTCGGTCGGCGCTTTTTGCGCGCCGCCCAGGTAAGACAAGGCGCCATTCACCCACACCGCATCGATGCCTTCGGCCGGCTGCATCGGATCGGAGAAGGTGGCGGCGTCGCGCACGGTCTCGGCATCGAACAGCACCAGGTCGGCCCAGTACCCTTCGCGCACCAGGCCGCGTTCGGCCAGGCCGAAACGTTCCGCCGACAGGCCGGTCATCTTGCGGATCGCCACAGTCAGCGGGAACAGTTTCTGTTCGCGGCTGTAATAACCCAGCACGCGCGGAAAGGCGCCCCACAGGCGCGGATGCGGCAAGGGATCGTTAGGCAGGCCGTCGGAACCGACCACGCTGGCCGGGTGGCTCAGGATGCGGTTGACGTCCTCGTCCTGCATGCAGTGATAGACCGCGCCGGCCGGCTGCAGGCGGCGCGCCGCCGCCATCAGGTCGACCTGCCATTCGGCGGCGATGTCGGCCAGCAGCTTGCCGCCCATCGCCGGTTCCGGTTCCGACCAGGTCACCATGATGTCGATGGTGTCGGTCACCTGCTTCAAATCCAGGGTGGAGGAACTGGCGGTGTAGGGATAACAGTCGCAGCCGACCGGCTGGTAGCGCTGCGCCTGCTCCAGCGCCTCCAGCACCTCGCCGCTGCGGCCCCAGTTTTCGACGCCGGCGCATTTCAGGTGCGAAATCACCACCGGCACCCGGGCATGCTTGCCGATGCGGAACGCTTCATCCATGGCTTCCAGGATATCGGCAAATTCGCTGCGCAAATGGGTAGCGTAGATGGCGCCGGCCTCGGCCAGCGGTTCTGCCAGCGCCAGTACTTCGGCGGTCGGCGCGTTGATCGCATTGCCGTAGGCCAGGCCGGTGCTGAGTCCAAGCGCGCCGTGCGCCAGCGCTTCGCGCAATTGCTCGCACATGGCGGCGATTTCGGTTTCAGTGGCGGCGCGGTCGAGCCGGTCCATCTGGTTGCTGCGCAAGGCGGTATGGCCGATCAGGGCGGCGACATTGATTGCCGGCTGGGCCTGGGTCACCGCTTCGACATAGGAAGCAAAAGTCGGATAGCTGAAAGCGCTTGCCTCGCCCAGCAGGTTCATCGGATCCGGCGGTTCCGCCTTGAGGCTGACCGGCGCGGCGCTGATGCCGCAATTGCCGACCAC
>NZ_JAQGLV010000256.1 GCF_028292705.1 Collimonas fungivorans
CCGAACGCGCTTTCGGATTCGTAGCCGAGCGATAAGGCGATTGCGGAAGTCGATTCGCGCGAATTCTTTAACCGGTCGCCGGCGAGCAGCATGCGCCAGCGTGTCAGGTACTCCATCGGAGTCGCCCCGACCGTCTCTTTGAACCGCAAGGCAAAGATGGATCTCGACATGCCCACGCGCTCCGCGAGTTTCTGCAATGTCCACCTATATCCTGGATCGTCGTGCATGCATCTGATTGCAGCCCCCATCTGTTTATCCGCCAGTGCGAAGAGCCAGCCGACGCCTTCTTTCGCCCCATCCGCCAGGTGCAGCCGCAGGGCTTGGACCAGCATCATGTAGGCGAGCTGCTGTGCAATCAAGGAGCCGCCCGGCTGCGGGTCGCGCACTTCTTCCTTCATGCGTTGCAGCGACCAGCGCATCGCCGCCTTATCCGACTCTTTCCGGATGTGCACTATGGGCGCCAGGGAACTCAGCAAGAAATCGGCGTGACTGCCCGTAAGAACAAAGTGGCCGCCGACCAGATAGCAGCTCCCCTCCTCCTTGCCGGAGACTTCGCGATCCGATCTCGATTTTGAGCGGACTATGTTGAAGTCGACAGGCGTCGCTGACAGATCGGTGGCGAGACGGAAAGATGGCCCGGGCGGCAAGAGGTAGCAATCCCCGGCCGTGAGCAATACAGCGTCGGGAATGCCTTCCACGGATAACCAGCATTGGCCGGAAACCACGGCATAGCACTTGATGCCTTCATGTTGTGGCCATTGGATAGCCGTGTCGCCGGTTACCTCGAAACCGCCCGAGGCATAACTCCGTGGTTTAAGCAGCGACAGTACATCTGATAGCGGATCCATAACTCCGGACGAATGAGCCAATAATACGGACTTTATAGCATTGATGGTATCGATACAAGCGCCTATATTCAGTTTCACCGGACTGCGATCGCAGTCCTCGACTAAAGCAAAGGCGACATCATCATGCGTATTTTCATTACCGGCGCTACCGGCTTCATCGGCTCCACCATTGTTGCAGAACTCATCAACGCGGGCCATCAGGTGCTTGGTCTGACGCGGTCGGAAGCAGGCGCCCAGTCGCTGATCGCGGCCGGGGCCGAAGTATTTCGAGGCAATCTTGAAGACCTGGAAAGCCTGCGTCGCGGAGCGGCGATGTCGGACGGCGTAATCCACACAGCCTTTAACCATGACTTCTCGAAATTCGTCGCGAATTGCGAAGCGGACCGGCAAGTCATCGAGGCGATTGGTTCCGTGCTTGCCGGCTCTGACCGGCCCCTCATCATCACCTCCGGTACCGGCATGGGAACTGCTGCACCAGGACAAGCCGCAACGGAAGAAACTTTCAACCCTGACCACCCCAATCCCCGCAAGGCTTCGGAACTGGCCGGTGTTACAGTGGCCAAGCGCGGCGTAAACGTGTCGGTGGTGCGCCTTCCCCAGGTCCACGATACCGTCAAGCAAGGCCTGATCAGCCCACTGATCCAGTTCGCCCGCGAGAAGAAAGTCTCGGCGTTTGTAGGTGACGGACTTAACCGCTGGCCGGCGGTGCATGTCAGCGATGCTGCCCGGCTCTACAGGCTGGCGCTGGAAAAACAGGAAGCAGGCAGCAGGTACCACGCTGTCGCTGAAGAAGGGATACCGCTTCGTAACATCGCTGAAGTCATTGGCCGAGGATTGAAGGTACCGGTGGTCAGTCTCTCTCAGGAGGAAGCGCGGGCGCATTTCGGATGGCTTGGCGACTTTGTTGGCCTCGACCTTCTGGCCTCAAGCGGAAAAACGCAGGAGAGGCTTGCATGGCGCCCGACCGGACCGGGACTGATCGCAGATCTCGAACAGATGAAATACTTCGAAAACTGAACAGGCTGAGCGCCGGCAGCGTCTTTGCGCTGCCGTTCGCGAACGTTGGAAATGGTCGATGGCTGCCATTCACTCATTATCGGCCATCAGCCACTACCAGAC
Organism: Collimonas fungivorans; assembly: GCF_028292705.1. Taxonomy (GTDB): domain Bacteria; phylum Pseudomonadota; class Gammaproteobacteria; order Burkholderiales; family Burkholderiaceae_D; genus Collimonas; species Collimonas fungivorans_B. The sequence continues at coordinate 1,968 of NZ_JAQGLV010000256.1, forward strand.
CGCCGCTAACTCGGAAAATAAAATATCTTCTTGTATGGCATCATGTGGCGATTGTTTTTCTCCATTGTTATAGCTGAAATCTGCCGACAAGGATTGCCATGGTCACCTGCTACCTGCGTTACATCATCGATCCATACAAACTCAAGGAATTCGAGCACTACGGCAAAATCTGGATTCCGCTGGTGGAGAAATTCGGCGGGATACACCATGGATACTTCCTTCCCTCGGAGGGAATCAGCAACGTGGCGCTGGCGATGTTCACGTTTCCTTCGCTCGCGCTGTATGAAGAATACAGAACGAAGTCGCTTCAGGACCCGGAGTGCCAGGCCGCATTCAAGTATGCCGAGGAAACCCGCTGCATCGTCAGCTACGAACGCAGCTTCTTCCGCCCCGTCTTCAAGTAACGCTTACATTTCCTGCACCTGTTGCCATGCCCGGAACGGCAATCGCCAAGCGCTCGGCGAGGAGTTCCGACGTGACAGACCAAAGCGCCTGCCGGGCCGCAACATCGTTCCCCGCACCCGCCGGCACCAGCGGCTTCGCATCCTTGACCGAAAAGTAGCCGCCCGATATGCGGTCGAAAGCCGGGTCGCTGGCAAGCCGCACAATGATGCCGGCGCCATGCTGCGGATTGCCGATGTTCAATGCCTTGAGAATTCCTTGGAGGACCGCGGCGAAACCCAGTTCACGGCCAAGGCCGGTGACGTTGAAGCCGGGGCACAGGCAGTTGGCTGTGACGCCGCTGCCTTCAAGCTGGCGCGCCAGTTCCATGGAAAACATGATGTTCATCAGCTTGGTCTGCCCGTATATCCTTGACGAGCCAAGGCGCGTAAACGCCGCGGTATTGCAAATGTCGCGCAGCGGATCCAGGTCGCCGCTGCGGCGCGATGCTTCCGAGGCCACGGTAACGATCCGCGATGGAGCCGAGCTGGCCAGCTTTTCCCGCAGGATATTCGTCAGCAGCCAGGGCGCAAGGTAGTTGACGCCAACCATCTCCGAAAAACCATCAGCAGTAATACGCTGCTCGAAAGCATGCAGGCCGGCGTTGTTGACCAGCACGTCGATGCGCTCGTAGCGGGCGGCGATTTCATGCGCCACCCTGGCGACAGCGTCGAGACTGGTGAAATCCGCGTAGTGGACATCGACCCGCGCATCCGGCGCCGCTGCCTTGATGGCGGCGCATGTTGCGGCTGCCTTTGCTTCATTGCGCGCAGTGAAAACGATGTGCGCGCCTTGACGCGCCAGCGCGATGGCTGCGAGCTGACCGATGCCGCTGGTGGCGCCGGTGACGACGACGGTAGGATTGGTGATCATGGCAATGGAATCGCGATTGCGACTATAATGGACTAATATCCACTATATCCATTTAATGGATTTTAGTCCACTATATTCTTGACGAGCAAATGCCGGTGGAGAAAAAGATGCCAGGACAGGCGAAAACAAAGATGTCAGACAAGAAAAAAACAGACGGGCCGCACACCGCGCAGGAGGTTCTGGTGCGTGCGCTGGGCGAACAGCTCAACACGCTCATGAGCGCCTCGCGCGCCTTGATGACGGATACCGCGGCCACTTTTCATCCAGACCTGCCGCCGGCGGCTTTTCACATCGCCCACTGGCTTCATTCGTTCGGTGCGGCAAAAGCCAGCCGGGTGGCTGAGGCTGTCGCCATGGACCGAAGCGCAACAAGCCGGTTGACAGCTCGCCTTATCGATCTCGGATTGATGGAATCGCGGCCGGATCCTGCGGACGGGCGTGGTGTCGTGCTGGACCTGACAAGTTCGGGACGCAAGAGCATTGAACGGGCGATTGGCCTCAAAGGCGATATCTTCCGCCAGAAAATCGACAACTGGAGCGATGCCGACCTGGAGCAGTTTGCGGCATTCCTGCGCCGTTTCAACGGTTTGCCACAACCAGATTTGCAAAGATAGGAACGATTCAGAACGCGTCGCGGGCCAATTCAAGCACTCTTCAAATTTTCTTTTGGTTCATGCGCTTGCTGAGTTCTTCGGCGCTTTCCCTGCGTTCGCTGTAGCGATCGACCAGGAATGAAGAGACATCGCGGGTAAGTAACGTGAATTTGAACAGCTCCTCCATTACGTCGACCACACGCTCATAATAAGACGATGGTTTCATGCGGCCTTCATCGTCAAATTCCAGGAAAGCCTTGGCAACCGATGACTGGTTAGGGATGGTAATCATCCGCATCCAGCGGCCCAGTATCCGCATCTGGTTGACTGCGTTGAACGATTGCGAGCCACCGGATACTTCCATCACTGCCAGCGTTTTACCCTGGGTCGGCCGCACCGCACCGATAGATAAAGGAATCCAGTCGATTTGCGCTTTCATGATGCCAGCCATGGCGCCATGGCGTTCGGGCGAGGTCCAGACCATGCCTTCGGCCCATTGCGCCAACTCCCTCAGTTCCTGGACTTTAGGATGACTGTCGGGCTCTCCATCCGGCAATGGCAAGCCGCGCGGATCGAAGATGTTGACTTCACCGCCCATCGCTTCCAGCAGCCG
>NZ_JAQGLV010000268.1 GCF_028292705.1 Collimonas fungivorans
GGATGATGCGCGCCAGCGTGGTTTCGGCGCCGATCGCGGTGGTGGTTACCAGCAGCAGGCCTGAGCCGTTGATGGCGCCGGCGGTCACCTGGTCGTGCGCCTGTTTTTCTACCGGCAGGCTCTCGCCTGTCAGCAGGGATTCGTCGACCTGGCTGTGTCCCTCCAGCACCACGCCGTCAGCGGCGATGCGTTCGCCGGCGCGCACTACCACCACGTCGCCGAGCTGCAAGGCGGTGATGGCGATTTCGCGGTCGACGCCGTTGCTTCGCACCGTGGCGCGTTCCGGGCGCAGCGCATTCAGGGCGCGGATGGCGTCGGCGGTCTGGCGCTTGGCGCGGGTTTCCAGCCATTTGCCGAGCAGCACCAGCGTGATGACCGCCGCCGATGCTTCAAAATACAGGTGCGCCATGGCGCCATGCCCGGCCGCCAGCAACAGGTACAGCGACAAGCCGTAAGCAGCGCTGGTGCCGAGCGCCACCAGCAAATCCATGTTGCCGCTGCCTGCCTTCAGCGCGCGCCAGCCGGCGCGGTAGAAGCGGGCGCCGAGCCAGAACTGCACCGGCGTCGCCAGGGCCAACTGCCACCAGCCGGGCAAGGCCCAGTCCAGGCCGAACGGCATCGCCAGCATCGGCAGCACCAGCGGCAGGGTAAACAACGCGGCAGCGGCGACCGGCCACCAGCTCGGCCATGCGCTCTTGCCGGCCGCAGCATCTTGCGTGGATTTGGGCAGCGAGGCTTCATAGCCCGCCGCCTTGATTGCGGCGATCAGCTTGTCGACCGGCACCACGCCTGCGGTGCCCAAGGTCGCTTTTTCGCTGGCCAGGTTGACCGCCACGGTCTGCACGCCGGCCACTTTGAGCAAGGCTTTCTCGACCCGGCTGACGCAGGACGCGCAGCTCATGCCTTCGATATCCAGCGTGACTTCCTGCTGCCTGACCTGGTAGCCGGCTTTTTCCACGGCGGCGACCAAGGGCGCGATGGTGGTTGCGCCATCGGCTTGCACGGTCGCCAGTTCAGTCGCCAGGTTGACGCTGACTTCGCGCACGCCGCTTACCTTGCGCAAGGCCTTTTCGACATGGGATACGCACGACGCGCAGCTCATGCCGTCTATCGGTAACTGGAACTCGGTGCCTGTGACTGTGCTGCTCATGATGGGCTCGGCTTGGATAGTGGTGATGACTGCATGATCCACCTTCCCATCATGGGAAGGTCAAGCACAATTTTAACAGCCTGCGTTTTGCGCTGCCAAAAGCTCTACCGCATATACGCAATGCGCTATACGGCAAGGGGCAGCGGCAAGTTAGGATGCCTGTCCAAGGAATTTTCCTCATCAACTTGCCAAAAGACATCATGACCAAACCAGCCAATTTCGAGAATTACCATATCCGCAAGTGGTACACCCAGATCGATGACACCCTGGCCAACGAAAGCGGCATGCTGGCCGACGGCAGCCTGCTGCGTAAGATCGTGATCGCCGCAGCCATCCACAATCCCTACGCCGGGCGTTTCAGCGACAGCCTGGACCTGATCCTGGCCAATTCGCCGGCGCTGGGCCATGAGTTCGGCCGCCGCATCGTCGCCGCACTGGGGCAGGACCAGGTGGAAAGCTACGGCAAGGCTTGCATCGTTGGCATCGGCGGCGAATACGAGCACGGCAACGCCTTCCTGACGCCGGCCATGGTGATGCCGATCCGCGAAGCCATCGGCGGCGGCAAGGCCTGGATTCCTTCGTCTGGCAAGCGCGGCGTGCCGGGCACCGAGCTCGATATCCCGCTGGCGCATAAACATGCCTTGTACGTGCCTTCGCATTACGACACCGTCACCACCCAGTTCTTCGATGCGCCGAACGCCGATGAAGTCGTGGTGGCGTTCGCCGTGGCGACCCGTGGTCGCCTGCATGCACGCCTGGGCGGTTTGAAAGCCAGTGAAATCGAAGGCAAGAACGGTTTGAACTAAGCGGTTTGCGGCGGCCGGTAACGGACCTCGATCATTTATTGTTGGTTGGTGCTTGACCTTGCTACGATGGGAAGGTTTATAGTTGAATCAGGTAACCAAGGGAGTAAACAGAAATGATCGAATTCAATGTGCAGGACATGACCTGCGGCCACTGCGCCGGCCGCATTACCAAAGCCATCAACGGCGTGGATGCAGGCGCCAAGGTGGAGATCAAGATAGAAGGGCGCACGGTCTCGGTTGAGAGCACCGCGACTGCGGGCGAACTGGCCGAAGCAATCAGCGATGCGGGATACACGCCGCAAGTGGTCTGAGATTCATCCTGGATGGAAAAAGCCGGGGGCGCCTGGCTCGCATAGCGGGCTAGGCGCCCCCGGCTTTTTTTATAAGTTGAGCCGGCGCCTGGCTTCAGGCCAGCACGCGGCGCAGCCAGCTGCCGATATCCGCGACTTCTTCCGCGCACACCGAATGCGGCATCATGTATTCATGCCATTCAACCTGGTAACCCAGCTGCTTGAGCAAGTCGCGCGATTTTTCCGCGCGGTCGATCAGCACCACCGGATCGCCACGGCCATGCGCCTGGAAAATTGGCGTGTGCTGGTTGGCGGCATGGCGCTCCGCTTCAGTCTTGTCGCTCAGCGGCAGGTAGCCGGACAGGCACATCAGGCCGGCCAGTTTCTGCGGATAACGCAAGCCGGTTTGCAGCGCCATCGCGCAGCCTTGCGAGAAGCCGGCGATCACGATTTTATCGGCAGCGATGCCAAGCGCGATCTGCTGGGCGATCAGCGCTTCGATTTCGGTTTGCGATTTGCGCAGGCCGGCTTCGTCTTCGCGCCGGATCAGGTCTGTGGTGAGGATGTCGTACCAGGCTGGCATCACATAGCCGTTGTTGATGGTCACCGGGATCGCCGGCGCGCTCGGGAACACGAAGCGGATGCCGGGGCAGCCGCTCAGGTCCAGCTCTTTCACGATAGGGACGAAGTCGGAGCCATCGGCGCCAAGGCCGTGCATCCAGATGACGGCTGCGGTCGGCGTTTCGGAGGTAGAGATTTCCAGGGTTTCGAGGGTGCTTGACATGGGATGGTCCGGATAGAAAGATGGATGGGAATTTTGGGGATGGCGTCAGATTACCATCAGGTCTTTGCCGACGATGATTTCGCCGCTGAACTGCCGGCGCGCCTCGGCCGACCACATGTCGTCGCTGATCGCCGGGTCGCCGCCCGGCACAAAGTGGCTCAGCACCAGCGTCTTGACGCCGGCGCGCGCCGCCACCTTGCCGACCTGGGCGGTGCTGGTGTGGCTCTTGACCAGGTGGTCGAGCAGGGTAGGAGCATTGTCGACGGTCTTCATCAGTTTCTCCAGCGCCGGCAGGTACATCACTTCGTGCACCAGCACGTCGGCGCCCTTGGCTAGCTTGATCAGGTTCTCGTTGTAGGCGGTATCGCCGGAGAAAACCACCGAGCGGTCCCTGGTGTCGAAGCGATAGGCGAAGGCGGGCTTGAGCGTGTAGTGGTCGACCAGCGTGGCGGTGACCTTTACCTGGTCGTTTTCCATGACTACGCGCGGGCCGTCGAATTCGTGAGTGTTGATCAAGGGGCGCAATGGCGGCCGGCCTTCTTCCTGTATGCGGGTGGCGATGTCGATGGCGTTCATGTGGACAAAATCATCCATCATCTGGCGCATTCCCGGCGGCCCGTACAGATGCACAGGAGTCGCCAGCCCGGTGGCCCAGGCCAGGAACACCATGTTGCCGAGGTCGGCGTTGTGGTCGGAGTGCTGGTGGGTCAGGAAAATGTCGCGTATCTGCGGCAGCTTGATGCCGGCTTTGGTCAGCTGCAAGGCCACGCCGTTGCCGCAGTCGACGACATATGGCTGGCCGTCCACCAGCAGCACATTGGCCGGCGCCGCGCGCAAGGCTGACGGCGTCGGTCCGCCCTTGGTGCCGAGCAGGATCAGTTGCGTGCCCTTG
>NZ_JAQGLV010000410.1 GCF_028292705.1 Collimonas fungivorans
GAAGTCGTTCTGTAACGTATTTACTTGACGTAAACGGAGGAACAATGAAATTACGACAGATAGCTGGCCGGATCGTCGCTGCGGCGTTGATCTGTACTGCGGCGCGATATGCCGCAGCCCACGATTATGTCGTGGGACTTGGGCGCGGCGATACCACCGCCGTGGCGATGGGGGAAACCAGCAACGCCTGGGCCGTTGCCCCCGGATTCAACGGTCTACAGTCGCGGCTGACGGCCAGAGCTTTCCTGATCAAGGATGCCGAGGCGAAACCGGCGGCCAGCGAGGTTCTGTTTGTCGTCGTCGAAGCTGGATTACCTGGCTCCACGGTGAAAGATGTGGTGTTGCAAGAATTGGCCGGGAAGCAGCAATTCAATTCCAGGTTTTCCGCCGAAAATCTCGTGATGGTGGTCACACATACCCACGGCGCGCCGCCCAATGGCGACGCCGCACGGCCAAAGCTGTTCAAGGCCCAGATCGACGGCATTGTCCAGGCAATCGTCAATGCCGACAATAACAAAGTGACCGCCGCCATCAAGGTCAGCCGAGGAAACCTGACGACGGTCAGCAGGAACCGTTCGATCGAAGCGTTCAAGCTGGATAACGTCAACGACATCAAAGCTGTCGGCGAGGCCGGCATCGATCCGCTGATGACGCAGTTGACGTTCGTCCGTGGCGGAATCCCGGTAGGGGCACTGACTTTCTTCGGTACTCATGCAACCAACATGGTCGATGATGGTTTTACCTATGTCACAGGGGACAGTTATGGTTATGCCGCCCGGCGGCTTGAAGACCGGATGAATCTTGGCAGGCAGAACGGCGGTCAGGGTTTCGTCGCCGCATTTGCGGAAACCAACCCGGGCGATGTGACCAGCAACAAGAATTTCGACATCTGCACAGACCGCCAGCGGCTGGATCATCATCAGACAGGCTGCAAACGTGGCGTCAAGGACACGCCTTTCGACAGCATGAAAGAAATCGGCGAACGTCTCTACGACAGGGCCTATATGTTGTTGACGGCAACGGGATCCGTGGCGGACCCGGCCAATCCGTCATATCCAAAAGTCATTTCGGCGGCGGCGCCGGTGGATGACGGCCTTGCGCCGGCCCGGCAGGGACTGAATTATCGCTATCAGAGCGTCGCGCTGCATAATATCCTGGTCGATGGAAAATATACCCGCGGCATGGGGCCGAACGGCAGCGATCCGGGAGCACAGCGGACCTGCGCTCCAGCCTGGGGCGCCGCTTTTGCTGCCGGCAGCACGGAAGATCTAGGCACGCCGCTAGCGGCCGAAGGTGCTGACAACAGCCTTTCGCTGGCTGCGCTGGTCGGTTATGGCCTGCAGGTGCCGATCTTGTCCGATATCCTGAAATTCCTGGCAAGCGCGGCGCTGCATCTGGACGCGCAAGTAGCGACGCTGACGCCCGAACTGCGCGCCTGCCAAGGGCCCAAAGACGTGATTGCAGCTTTACCGGCGACGCTGACGGAAATGCATGTGCTGAAGCTGGGATCCTTGTATCTCGCGGTTGCACCGTTTGAACTGCCGGTCATGACCGGGTACCGGATCCGCAAGGCGCTGGCGGCGACGCTTGGCGTCGACGATATGAAGAACGTCTTGGCGCTGGGTTACCTGTATGGCCAGAGCCCCAGCCTGGAAGCCGGCGGTTTCGCCGGTTACCTGGTGACGCCGGAAGAATACGAGAGCAAGCAGTACGAATCCGGCTACACCGACTGGGGAAAATGGAGCCAGCCGGCTGTTACACAGGCGCTCGACATGCTGGCGTCCGGCCTGAAAGACAATAGCGCGCCGCCGGCCAGGGCGCCGGTCGCACAGCCGGCGGCGGACGATCCGCTCACGGCGCTGGTGACTGCCGCCAATACGCCGGAAGAAAACATGCCGGCGCCGGTGGCGTGGGACGGCATTCCCTTGTTCAGGACGATCGGGAGCGTGCTTACCGCGCCCGCCATGCAATATGAAGCGCCCTTCAACAGCGGACAGGGGAAACGGCTGTTGGTCAGCGCGGAATTCGTGAGCGGCCATCCCATGAATCGCCTGCGCCGCAACGATACATTCCTTGTGATCGAAAAACAGACGGCGGATGGCCGCTGGGAAGAATATCGGCGTGACGACAAATGGGGCGCCAAGATCCAATGGAACCCGACCGGATTTTTGTGCATCAACTGCAGGAGCGCCACCGTGACATGGGAAGTGGAGCAAGGCAATCCGGGCGGCACCTACCGGATTGTGCACAAGGGTAATTACAAGCCGTTCTGGGCGCTGCCGGATGTGGTCGAGTTCCGCAGCGAGACCGCGCCGTTTGTGGTGGCGCCACAACCTGGCAACGCTACCGGCTGACCATGCCGGCATCCTCGCTGCTTGCCGCAGATTGGATGAACTGCTTCTGCGGCAAGCAATCTTGCGCCACATTTTTTGATCGATGATGCTGTGGATAAAAGAAACGTTCTCAAGGGTATTACAGTAGCCGCCGCTGCTTGCATCGGCATAGGATGCGGGCTGCTGTTTATCGATGGCAGTCCGCTTGCGCTGCTTGGGCATGGGCCGGAGATGCCTTCGGCAGCGGCGGCGCCGCATCCTGCTGTGAAATCGTCTGCAGCTTACGGCCAAAGCGCGGCCACCGCCGCTTCCCTTCCTGCTTCGCCGTTTTCCGCGGCGACGGCGGTTTCTCCCGTCCAGGAGAAACCGGCCGGACCTGCCGAACAAATGCTGGATATCCCGACGCTCGAGCAGCGCTGGGCCAACGATCCGCATCGCGATGAAAAAATCAGGGATGTGATCGCAGTGACGCAAATGCAAGACCGCATTGCCGGCCTGGGCGAGACGCTTCCCAAACTGGCGCCGGATCAGCAGCACAAGGCAGTCATGGCGTTGATTGGTGAAATGCAGGGGTTCGCCGCCAGGGGTGTTCTTCCAAAAAGCCAGGTAGACGGTGTGGCGAGCCAGCTGATGGCCGCCATCGATCCGAAAAACAAACAGCGAACCGCGGGGCAGCCGCAATAGTTCGCCAAAGGGTATCGCGGCCATGCTGCCCGCGCCCTTTCATCGATCTGATTACCTGGGAGGTAATCGACCGTGCCCGGTGTCGCGCGGAGAATGCAGTTGTCGATCACGACAAAGCCAATCTTCCGGACTCACCTCTCAAGGAGCACGACCATGACCAGCACCCATACCGATATCGCCAGCCAAGCCGCATCGATCGCCAGCCGCTATATTGCGGCCTGGGACGAACAGGACGCAGTGCGCCGCCGCGCGCTGATAGCAGCGCTGTTTACTCCTGAAGCGACCTATGTCGATCCGATGATGCGCAACGCCGGCCATGACGGCCTGGACGCCATGATAGGCGCGGTGCAGCAGCAGTTTGCCGGCCTGCGCTTCAAGCTGTACGGCAAGCAGGACGGTCACAACGAGGTCGTGCGCTTTTCCTGGACCCTGGCTGCCGACGGCGCCGAGCCGGTCGCCATCGGCACCGACATCGTGGCGCTGGCGGCGGACGGCCGCATCAGCAGCGTCACCGGTTTCCTGGATGCGATGAACCTGCCCGTTTGACATCTGCGGTTGCCGGGCTACACTGCCCGGTAATTCTTTGGAGACAACTTATGGGTTCGCCACAAGCCGTGGAGAAACAGGGCGCGGAGCCGGCAGCGCGCAATCGCTACTTCAACGACTTCGCTACTGCATTGCGGTATTGGCGCGACAAGCGCGGCTACAGCCAGCTGCGCCTGTCGGCCGAAAGCCATATCTCGCAGCGCCACATCAGCTTCCTCGAAAGCGGACGCTCGCAGCCGAGCCGGGAACTGATCCTGAAGCTGGGCACGGCGCTCGACATCCCGCTGCGCCAGCGCAATGTGATGCTGCTGGCGGCGGGCTTCGCGCCGGCCTATCAGGAGCGCAAATTGTCTGATCCCGAACTGGCCGCGGTCAAGCAGGCGCTGGATTTCATGCTGGCCCAGCAAGCGCCTTATCCGGCGCTGGTGGTGGACCGCCTGTGGAACCTGGTGATGAGCAACGGCCCGGCCGCGATGATGATCCGCTGGCTGCTGGACATGCCGGACAGCCAGCCGATCCCGCGCGAAGGCGTCAACGTCTTGCAGCTGATGCTGGACCCGCAGGCGATCAGGAAACACCTGGTCAACTGGCAGGATGTCAGCGCCGACCTGCTGCACTGGATACAGCGCGAAGCCATGAGCGACGGCCCGGGCAGCGAAGCCACCAGGCTGCTGGAACAGCTGCTGGCGCTGCCCGGCATCAAGGCCGCCAGCCAGACGCCGAACCTGGACACGCGCGTCTTGCCGTTCCTGGCGATGACCATCAGGAAGGACGATGTCGAGCTCAACCTGTTCACCTCGATCGCCACCATGGGTACGCCGCATGACGTCACCGTGCATGAGCTGAGGATAGAGTCCTTCTTTCCAGCCGACGCCGCCACCGCGGCCTGGTTCAAAAGCCGGGTCTAGCCGGATCGCCTTACAATAGACGCGCTGGAAACAAGCAAGCCCTATCGATCCACACAATGGAGAAAGCAAAATGACAAGAAAAATGTTAGGCACGGCAGCAGCTGCCTGGACCGCACTGCTGCTGGCAGGCTGCGCCAGTGCACCAACCACGACTTCGATCGTGATTCCTGACAGCCTGAAGGTCGCAGATACACAGACCTTGTCGCTTGAAGTAAAGGCCACTGGCGTGCAAATTTATGAATGCGCCGTTGCCAAAGCGGACGCAACGCAATTCGAGTGGCGTTTTGTGGCGCCGCAAGCTGATCTATTCGACAACGACGGCGAGAAGATTGGCAAGCACTACGCCGGCCCGACCTGGGAGTCGACCGACGGCAGCAAGGTAGTCGGCGCACTGCAGGCGCATAGCGACGCGCCCGAGGCTGGGGCTATCCCGTGGTTGCTGCTCAATGCAAAATCGACTGACGGCATCGGTGTGTTCGGCCTGACGAAAAGCATCCAGCGCCTGCAGACCTCCGGCGGCAATGCGCCGGCCGATGGCTGCGATCAGGCCCAGCTGGGGAAAGAAGCGCGCGTGCCTTATAAAGCGATATACCGCTTTTACGCTGCCAAACCGTAAGCTGCCGCCAGCGGCGTTTCCGCCCCAAGCCATGAGCGGAAACGCTGCGTCAGATTGACGCAATCAATTTGTAACACAAGCACCGCAAGCGCCAAAACTACTGATATATTTGTCGCGGGGAAATCTGCTCCTTAATCTATTTTTCGGCAGCCTGATTTGTCGGGCGGCCGGCGGCGACTCATTGGGAGCTTACGTTATGCATGGTGTCATCAAGCACGGTTTTACCCTGTTTTTTATCCTGGCGCCGCTCGCTGCAAGCGCAGGCGATACCCTCGGCAAGATCCGCGACAGCCAGACCATCACCTTCGCCTACCGCCAGACCGCACCGTTCTCCTACACCAATGACAGCAAGCAGATCGTCGGTTATTCGATCGACCTCTGCCAGAAAATCGCCGACGCCGTCAAGCGCGAGCTGAAGCTGCCGAACCTGAAAGTGCAGTACCTGCCGGTCGATTCCGCCACCCGTTTCTCCAGCATCATCGACGGCAAGGCCGACCTCGAATGCGGTTCGACCACCAATAACGCCGAGCGCCGCACCCGCGTCGGTTTCACCGTGCCGCACTTCTTTTCCAGCGTGCGGATGGTGGTGAAGAACGGCAGCGGCATCAAAAACTGGTCGGACCTGCGCAACAAGACCATGGTGATCACCAAGAGCACCACCACCATCGACCTGGTGAACGACCGCAGCAATGTGCGTTCGCTGAACATCAAGGTGCTGGAAGCGCAGGACGATACCGAATCGTTCGCCTTCGTCGAACAGGGCAAGGCCGATGCCTACGCGATGGACGACGTGCTGCTGTACAGCTTGCGCTCGACCGCGAAAAATCCCGCCGACTACACGATCCTCGGCGATCCGCTGTCGATCGAACCGTATTCGCTGATGTTCCGCAAGGACGATCCGGCCTTCAAGAAAGTGGTGGACCAGGAAATGGTGCGGCTGATCAACGAAGGCGAACTGAAAAAAATCTACAACTATTGGTTCACCCAGCCGAACGGCCCGAAAGGCAGCAACCTGAACATGCCGATGGGTTACCTGCTGCGCGATTCCCTGCAATACCCGTCGGACAAGACGGCGCAGTGAGCGCAGCGACTATTGCAGCAGGCGCTGCATGAACAGTTCCATGAACAATCGCTTGTCAAGCGCCAGGCAGACTTCGGCGTTTGGCGCGCCGGGCTGTTCCCTGGTGTAGCCGTCCTGGTCGACCACGATGCGCAGCGGCGTGGTCGGGCATATGCGGCGGTCGGCCAGGTAGGCCACCGGCACCACGTCGAACAGCGTCGGCGTAGCGCTCGACCAGGGTTGGTAGCTGTCGATCCACTGGTGGTACAGCAGCGTCAGCGCATCGGTCACCGGCGAACCATGGCCAAACAGGGCGCCGCGCTCGACTTCATCCAGCCTGACCTGGGTCGAGTCGAGCGGCATCATCACGATAGGCACGCCTGAGGCAAACAGTTTTTGCGCAGCCGGGATATCGGCCGCAATGTTGTATTCCTTGTCCGCCGGACGCGGCGCCGCATATTCCGATTTCCTGTAGCCGGCCCGCACCGATCCGCCCATCATTACCACCCGCTTGAGCTTGCTGAAAGTGGCGGGGTCGCGCGTTATCGCCGCGCCGATGTTGGTCAGGGGACCGAGGGCGATCAAGGTGACCTGGCCCGGATGCTGGCG
>NZ_JAQGLV010000001.1 GCF_028292705.1 Collimonas fungivorans
GGTTGGCCAGCAGCTCTCGGTTGCGCGGTCCGGCCAGCGCTTCGAACTGGTAGTCGGTGAAGGCCGGCGGGAACATGCCGTCATGCGACGGCTTGTCGATATGGCAGGAGGAGCAGTTGCCTTTCTGCGGGTCTTCGAACAGCTTGAGGCCGCGCGCTTCCGCCGGAGTGAGGCTGGCCATGCCGGCCAGATAATAATCGTACTTGCTGTCATACGGATGGAAGCTGGGGTCTTCCAGCTGGAAACGCGCCAGCGCGAACAAGGCTTCGCTCAGCGCCAGGTCAGGATTGCTGAACACGTTGGCGCCGAACAGCTGGCGCAGTTCGTCCGCATAGGGAGCGCCACGTAGCTTGTCGAGCAGTGTCGCGGAACTCTTGTTGTCCATTTCATTGGGATCGAGGAAAGGTCCCTGGGCCTGGCTCTGCAAGGTATCGGCGCGGCCGTCCCAATCGAGTCCGCCCATCGGTACATGTGCCTCCGCCGCCAGCAGCGCAGCGGAGGCTTGCGTGTTTTTGGCAATCGCGGCGACTTTGATGTCGGCAGTCGTGGCGGGCACGGCAGGCGGCGCGGCTGCGTCGCTGTCAGGCACCGAACTGTTGGGGCCGATGGTGAACACCGGCGTATGTTCCAGGTAACGCAAGGAAGGTACTGCACGCAAGCCCTGTCTATCCAGTCCGGGGCCGCCCAGCTGGACCGCCAGGTTATTGGGCGGCGCATAAGCGTGATCGGGACTGTGGCAGGATGCGCAAGCCAGCTTGCCCGAACCGGATAGCGACGGATCGAAGAAAATCTTCTTGCCCAGCTGTGCTACCGCGCTTAACCCGGGCGCCTTGGGAGATGAAGGGGCAACGACGGCGGCCGCTGCAACAGGGGATGACGGTGCGTGGCGATCGCAGCCGGCCAATGCCAGCAGCAGGCCCGGTAAGGCAAACAATAAAATGGGAGAACGTTTCATCGATATCACGGTTAACGGCCCCGAGCCGGCGCCGTCATGAAAAATCAGGCGGCGAGCAGCGCAAATCGCGCGGCTCGCCGGAAAACCCGCCAAACGAGATCAGCTTGACTGGCCTGTACCCGGATCAAGGTTCAGCTTGGGTGTCTTGCCGCCGTTGCTGAAGTCGAACATGTTCTGGATCGAACCGGAAATGGCGTCGAACGAACCCTGGCCGATGCGCTGGCCGTTCAGCCAGTTGTCTTCGACGAAACGCAGGATGGAGGACTGGTCGGTCAGCGTATGGTCGACGAAATTGCTCTTGGCGTAAGGAGACACCACCAGCAGCGGCAGGCGTGGACCATAACCGCAGCGGCCTTGCACCGGCGTGCCGTTGACGCCGTTCAGCGGCGTGCCGCTGCCGCAGGTGCTGGCGCCGTTCAGGGTGTCGGCGGTGGTGCTCGAACCGTTGACTATCTTGGCCACATGGTCGTACCAGCCGTCGGAATCGTCGTAGGCCATGATCACCACGGTATTTTTCCAGTCATCCTGCTGCTGCAGGAAGTTGACCACCTTGGTGACGAATGCTTGTTCGTCCAGCGGATTCGAATAACCAGCGTGGCCATCCTGGTAGCCCTGGGCCTTCAGGAAACTGACCGAAGGGAAATTGCCGGCGCTGACTGCCGTGAAGAAATCGTTGGTGTCGTACTGATGGTTGGCGCCGCCGTCCTGGCTGGAGCCGATCGCCGCCACCGAGCTGGGACGCGTGTGCTTGGGATTGGCGGTGGAGGCGTAGTACTGGAACGGCTGGTGATGCGGAATATAGTCGGCGGTATAGCCGCCCAGCACGGTCGAATAGGTGCTGCGGGCGCAGCCGGTGGTGCCGTTGGGGTTGCTGGCGGTGAGGTCGAAGCCGCCTTCGAACCAGCCCCAGCTGATGCTCTGCGCGTTGAGCAGGTCGCCGATGTTCTTGCCGCTCATGGTGGCGGTGCTGGTGGCCGACGAGCAGGTATCGGCGGACGGGTCGATATCGCTGATCATGGTCTTGCCGCCCTGGCCGTCGGCTACCAAAGCCGAGCTGCTGCTGCCGACCACCTGGGTCACGCCGTTGGTCTGGCCCGAGATCAGGTTCAGTGCGCCTGGCGTCGACGGTCCGAACACGGTGTCGAAGGAGTTGTCGTTCATGGCGAAATGCTGGGCATAGTTCCACAGCGCGGTGACAGTATTGCCGTCGTAATAACCCATCACCAGGCCCTTGGTAAAGAACGGGCCGGTGCCGGTGCCGGTGCCGCTGGAAGCCGTGCCGGTGTTTTTCGGGAACAGGTCCATGGCGCCGCCGTTGTAGGCGCTTTGCTCCGCGGTATAGCCGTGGTTCTGGTCGGCGGTCAGCGCCTGCGAACGGTCCAGGCGGAACGGATTGGCCGCGCCGGCGCCGTTGGCGGTGTTGGTCGAATTCGGATTGGCTGTCAACAACGCCGGCGTCAATCCAGTCACGGCCGGCGTATTGGCCGCTGCGGTGAATGCAGGTTCGCCGCTGGGATTGGTGGCGTTAGGGTAGGTGCCGAAATAATGGTCGAATGAATTGTTTTCGCCAAAAATCACTACAACGTGCTTGATCGGGGTGGCCGTGGCCAGCGCATCTTGTGAACTGACCGGCGCCGGCGGCGTGACGGTCGATATCGAGTTGTTGTCGGAGCCGCTGCAAGCCGCCAGCCCGGCCAGCAGCAAGGCGGCGGGGATGGCTTTTATCATATTTTTTTTCATGCTTTCCTCAGGTGGACGGTGGGTATTGCTACATAACCGCGAGCGACGATAGCGCAGAGATATTTCATGTACATGACACGGCGCGGCAGCACGGATCAGCTTGGCTTGCGATTTGCAGGACTGGGCAATTTGAGGGGAATATGAATTTTGGCGCGAGCGCTCGGCAATGCCGCACGGGGCAATGCTGCCGCCGTTGTCGCTGGTGACGGATTGTCAACGCCATGATCGCCGGTAGCCGATTTTCGGGCTCGCCGGCGGTCACAAATTGTTACACTATTTCCGCCGGAATTTGACGAAATCGCAAGTGGCTAACGAGAAAAAAAGCCCGCGTTTCGGCGGGCTTTCAGGATGGTTTTTTGCCTGTCAAAGCCGGGATTCAATACAACGGCGTGCCAGCCGCATAAGCCGACTTGAAAGACTGCCAGTCCAGGTTCACCTGGTCGGCGTAGCCGAAGGCAAAACTGGCGATCTCGGCCTGCAGCCCGCTTTTGCTGGTCACGGCGCTGGTGATCTCGGCTTCGATGCTGAACGGCACCACCGAGCTGTCGTAGTCGTTATCGGCCAATGCATGCGCACTGGCCAGCGCCTGGCCGACATAGGTTATCGCCGTATTGAACTTGCTGCTGCTGGAAAGCTGGGTGTAGTCGAAATCCTCTTCGAACGGCGATTTTTCATGTGCATAAAAAGGCAGGCCGTTGATGCTGGTGTAGCCGGTCAGCACGTCGGCATTGATCAGCTGCGCCTTGCCGGTGCGGCCGACCCGGTTGCCTTCGTTGTTGGCATAGTCGGCGGCCGGCAGTTTTCCGGGGGCGGCAATGGCGACGTTGCTGGCGGCTTCCTGTTTCAGTTCCAGGATGACGTCGTCGGAGGTCGAGCTGGACGGTCCTTCAAGCAGCGCGTAATAACGCAGGCGGCCCAGGCTGCCGGTGCCTGAACCGAGCTTCTGGTGTACATCCTTTACGGTGTAATAGCTGCCGGCATATTGCTTGCCGGCGGAAATGGTTTGCACATAAGTGCCCATCGCAGCCACCACGGCGTTGTAGGTGGCGCTGCTGACGGCGGCCAGCTTGGCGCTGTCCTGGAACACGCGCTTGCTGTTGCTGACAGTCGTATATTTGGACAGCAGGTCGGAACGCTTGTCGCCGGCGGAGCTGCTGATGGCCGATTTCACCACGCTGCTGGTATTGCTGGTGGTGAGCTGGAAGCTCTTCTCGTTGTTGTTGCCGCTGACGCTGCTCAGCTGGCTCAGGTAGGCGGCGACGAAGGTGTTGATGGCAGTCGTGATGTCGCTGTCCTTCAAGCCGTTTTCGCGGCCGGCCAGCACGATGCTGGTGGCGGTGCGGCGCAGGTCCCACACGTATTGCCCGAGGTAGCCTTCATCGAAGTCGTTGACGCCGAACACCGCCTTGCCGCCGCTGTCCTGGAACGCACCGAAATTCGCCAGGTGGGTATCGCCGCCCAGCCAGGTGTAAGCGGTTGAAGGGCTGGTGTAGGCGGACGCCGGCAGCGTCGCCATGTCGCGGTAAAAGATGTCGGCGGTGCCGCGGTAGAACAGGAACGCGCTGCTGTCCATGGTTTGCATCTTGGTCGCCAGGTCGGCGCTGTTTGCCGCCGCGTAGGGATGGTTGTAGTTATAGATGTCGCTCACCACCCAGGCCGACCGTGAACTGGCGGCAAAGACGCTGGATGAAGCAAGGCACAGGATTATCGCAAGACGGGAAATCTTTTTTTGCATTTCTAGGCTCCGTGGCTGTTCTCGCCAACCGGAAGGCTTCCGGCTAACGTATTTATTAAGCTGTATCAAGTTATACCAAGCGCGGATTGTGCACAGCATATATGACAGCTTGAAGACACTGTCTATCCGGTCTGGACGGCCCGGCTCCCGCTTATCTGAATTCCAACTATCCGGAGAAGATTTTATTCGTTCTTTTTGTTTTGCCTTCTTATTAAGATCGGGCTGAGCGCTGCTTGCAGCTTGACCAGGGTAATCGATTCCATCGGAAAGACAATATGAGCGACAACAAGCCAGGCAACCATAAAAACCGGGCGGGCCGGCGCCGCTGTCTGCTGCAGGCCGGCATCGGCATGGCTGTCGTTGCGGTATTTGCGCCATTTGCCGCGCGCGCGGCGCAGCGTGAACTGCGCGTCGGTTACCAGAAAGGCTTGTTGAGCCTACTGAAAAAGCGCGGCACGCTGGAGCAGCGCCTGGCGCCGCTGGGCGTGGCGGTCAAGTGGATAGAGTTCAGCGCCGGGCCGGTGCAGCTGGAAGCGCTGAATGTCGGTTCCATCGATTTCGGCGATGTCGGCGAAGCGCCGCCGATTTTCGCCCAGGCCAACGGCACGCCGATTGTCTATGTCGCGGCGACCGTGCCGCGGCCGGCGGTGGAGGCGGTGCTGGTGCCGGCAGCTTCGGCGATCAGGACGGTGGCCGACCTGAAAGGGAAAAAGATCGCCCTCAACAAGGGCTCGAATGTTCACTATTTCCTGGTCAAGCTGCTGCAGAAGAACGGCTTGAACTATAGCGACGTCAACCTGGTGTGGCTGGCGCCGGCCGATGCCCGCGCGGCGTTCGAGAAGGGCGTGGTCGACGCCTGGGTGATCTGGGAGCCGTTCCTTGCGGCCGCCGAACAGACCCTGTCGGCGCGCATCCTGGCCGACGCCAGTGGCGTCGTCAAGAACCGGGCTTACTATTTTTCATCGAAGGACTACGCGCAAAAGAATGGCGATGTGCTGAGCATCGCCGTCGAAGAACTCAACAAGATCGACATCTGGGGCAAAGCCAACCGCAACGAGCTGGCGGCGGAACTGTCGGCAGTGTGGGGCTTGCCGAAGCCCGTGGTCGATGTCCTGGTGGCCCGTTCTTCGTTCGGCACCGAGCCGATCAGCAGGGCGATATTGGCCGAACAGCAGGTCATCGCCGACACTTTCTTCGAACTGAAGCTGATTCCCCGCCAGATCGACGTGCGCGACGCCGCGCCTGCGGCTCTGGGGCGGTCATAGGCCACAGGCGAGCAATAACAGAGGCGCATATGAGATTAGCAAACTAGCTTATGCGTTTTTCGTCATAAAAATTCGTAGTCAATTTTTCCGCCTGCCGACAAAATAGGCAGGCATTCAAAGATTCAGGATTCGCATCTTCTTCGCTGCAATAGTGATTTCGCCGTTTTTAACAATGAGCATCTGCACGCATGAGTAGCCGCAATTTTTCCGAACAGCAGGCGCTGACCGACAGTTCCGGCCTGGGCCTGGAGCAGGTGGTTTCCGCTTTGCGCACCTCGCGCGAAGTGACCAACAAGATCCGGCACCGCGGCGATATCCGCGAACTGCCGTCGCGCCAGGCGCTGGCGGAAGTGCTGCAGGGCCTGTCGGCGGCGCTGTTTCCGACCCACTACGGCCGCACCGACCTGAACGACGAAACCATCGACCATTTCGTCGGCAACACCCTCAGTTTCACCTTGAACATCCTGGCCGAGCAGATCCGCCGGGGCTTGCTGTTCGTGCTCGAAGAAAGTACCCCGGAAGCCGACCTCAACCGCCAGGCGATCGCCGTCACCCGACAGTTCGCCGCTGGCTTGCCGGCCATCCGCGACCTGTTGGCGAGCGACATCCAGGCTGCTTACAGCGGCGATCCTGCCGCCACCAGCATTTCCGAAATCCTGCTGTGTTATCCCGGCACCACGGCCATCATCTACCACCGCCTGGCGCACGCCTTGCATGGCCTGGGCGCGCCGCTGCTGGCGCGCCTGATCGCCGACATCGCCCACTCCGCGACCGGCATAGACATCCACCCGGCGGCACAGATAGGCGCCAGTTTTTTCATCGATCACGGCACCGGCGTGGTGATCGGCGAAACCACCATCATCGGCCAGCGGGTGCGCCTGTACCAGGCCGTGACGCTGGGCGCCAAGCGCTTTCCCGCCGATCAGGACGGCGCCCTGATCAAGGGCAACG
>NZ_JAQGLV010000019.1 GCF_028292705.1 Collimonas fungivorans
AGCGCCGCGCCTTGCGCAGTGCGCGGCGGCAGCGTATCCGGCAGCAGCACCGATTGCACCGGCGACTGCGCCGCCAGCAGTTCCAGCAGCCGTTCGGTGGCGCCGGCGGCGCGCTGGGCGTCGCCCATGACTTCCGCCAGGGCGCCGATGGAGCCGGCCAGCAAGGCCGCGTACAAGATGAACTGGCCGAGTTCGCCGCCGCTCATGCGGCCCTGGACCACGGCGTGCGCACCCAGCCACAGCACAAACACAATGGCGCCGAACACCAGCAGGATCGCCATCATGGTCAGCACGGAGCGTGCGCGTATGCGCTGCATCGCGGTGCCGAATGCATTTTCAATCGAGACCCCGAAACGCTGCGCTTCGATGGTTTCATGGGTAAATGCCTGCACGGTCGGCATCGCGTTGAGGATCTCGCCGGCCATCGCCGAGGCGTCGGCGACACGGTCTTGCGAATCGCGCGACAGCTTGCGCACGCGGCGGCCGTACCAGACGATCGGCAGCACCACCAGCGCCAGCATCACCAGGATGATCGCGCTCAGCTTGACGCTGGTGATGAACAGCATGACCATGCCGCCGGCGAACAGCAAGGCGTTGCGCAAGGCCATGGAAATGCTGGTGCCGACCAGGGCCTGGATCAGGGTGGTGTCGGTGGTGATGCGCGACAGCACTTCGCCGGTCTTGGTGGTTTCGAAAAACTGCGGGCTCTGCGTGACGACATGCGAATAGACCGCGCTGCGCAGGTCCGCCGTGACGCGCTCGCCAAGCCAGGACACCATGTAGAAACGCGCCGCGGTTGCCACGCCCAGCACGCAGGCGACGCCGAACAGAGCCAGGAAATACATGTCAATATGGTTGGCTCCCTGGATGCCGCCGGCGCTGAAGCCAAGGTCGATCATCTGCCGGAACGCATAGGGGATCGCCAGCGTAGCCCCGGCCGCTACCAGCAGGGCCAGGCTGGCCATCACGAACTGCCGTTTATACGGGGCCAGGAAGGGAACCAGCCCGACGAGCGTGCCCAGACTGCTTTTTTGAGGTTCTTTGGAAGTTATGGTTGTCATGTCGGTTTCAGTGGGGCTGTGCAATTGCCTGCAAGCTTGATCCGGCAACGCTGATGCAAGGTGTGGCGGATGCAGCGAGTACGGCGGAAAAATGTGTTTGTGCTAATATTTTTTGCATTTGTATTGCAATCCGTTAAGAGACCGGCCGCGCATTGTATTCTCTTGAAAGGGAACTTCAACCGTCAATCGAATATCGATATACTTTGTACAGCATGCTTAGCTTGAAAGGGCAGCTTGCTAGTGTAGTGGATGTTGCGCGATAGCGCAGGCCCTCAATCGAGCGGACTTGAATCCCGGCAGTGAAATGTGTAATTTTATGATTGCCATCTCAGGAGAATCCCTTGGCTCAATTGTCGCAAGCAGCGCAAGTGGCGCAAACCAGCGTGGCGCAAGACGAAATCGAACAGCAGCTGGTAGCCGGCCTGCTGGCCGCGCACGCTCATACCTCTCCAAAATACCTCTACGATGTGCTTGGTTCGCGCCTGTTCGCGGCGATCTGCGAATTGCCTGAATATTATCCGACCCGCACCGAGGCGGCGATTTTCGCGCAATACGAACAGGAGATCGCCGCCGCGGTCGGACCTGCTTCGGTCTTCATCGACCTCGGGGCCGGCAATTGCAGCAAGGCGGCCCGCCTGTTCCCGAGCTTGCAGCCGCGGCAATACGTGGCGGTCGACATCTCGGTGCAGTTCGTGGCGGAAGCGGTGAGCGCGCTGCAGCAGCAGTTCCCGCAGATCAGGATGACTTGCCTGGGCATGGATTTTTCCGCCGAACTTGAACTGCCGGCGACGCTGGACATGCACCACCGCCAGTTCTTTTATCCGGGATCGTCGATAGGCAATTTTGCGCCGCTGGAGGCATTGATGTTCCTGCGACGGATTCGCAAAGGCATGGCCGGCAGCCACAGCGGTTTGCTGATCGGGGTCGACCTGATCAAGGACAAAGCGATCCTGGATGCCGCTTACGACGATTCGCTGGGCGTCACCGCGGCGTTCAACCTGAATCTGCTGCGTCATGTGAATCGTTTGCTGGATGCCGATTTCCGGCCCGCCGACTGGCGCCACCGCGCTTTCTACAATAGCGCGCAGTACCGTGTAGAAATGCATCTGGAAGCCAGGCGCGAGCTTACCGTCCATTGGCAGGACGGCGGCGAGCGGCGGTTTGCGCGCGGCGAGCGCATCCATACCGAAAGCAGCCATAAATATACCCGCAAGGGATTTATCGAAATGCTGCAGCTGGCCGGCTTCGGCGCCGTGCAGACCTGGTCCGATCCCGACGACTGGTTCATGGTCTGCCATGCCCAGGCCGCCTGAACAAAAATACCCAGACAGGAACCCGATGCACAAGCTGGCGAAAGCTTTTTCCACGATCCGCGACCAGACCAGCCGGCTGGTGCAGCCGCTGTCGGCAGAGGATTGCTGCGTGCAATCGATGCCCGACGCCAGTCCGGCGAAATGGCACCTGGCGCACACCACCTGGTTTTTTGAAACCTTCATCCTGGAACGGTTCGAGCCCAGTTTCCAGCCGTTTCATCCAGCCTTCCGGGTACTGTTCAATTCGTATTACGAAGGGGTAGGCGAGCAGCATCCGCGCGCACAGCGCGGCCTAATGACCCGGCCGGCCCTGGACGAAGTGCTGGCGTACCGGCAAAACGTCGATCAGCGTCTGCTGGCTTTGCTCGGGCAAACACTGGCGCCGGAGCAGGCGCAGCAGCTGTCGGTGCTGGTCGAGCTCGGATTGCAGCATGAGCAGCAGCACCAGGAATTGATGCTGACCGATATCAAGCATCTGCTGGCCATGAATCCTTTGCTGCCGCCTTACCTGGCGTCCAATGCGATGGCGGAAGCTAGCACCGGCGCCGCTGCATCGGCAGCCTTGTCATGGCAGCCGTACGAGGCCGGGATTGTCGAGGTCGGCCATGCCGGGCAGGGTTTTTTCTTCGATAACGAAACGCCGCGCCACCGCCAGTTTGTCGAACCGTTTTCGATGGCGTCGCGGCTGGTCAGCAACGGCGAGTACTTGGCGTTTGTGGAAGACGGCGGCTACCGCAATCCGCTGCTATGGCTGGCGGCCGGCTGGGAATGGGTGCAGCAGCAGAAACTGACGCGGCCGTTGTACTGGCAGAGCGCGCATGCGCAATTCGACTCCGCCTGGCGTGAATTCACCTTGCAAGGCCTGCAACCGCTGGCCCTGCATGAAGCGGCTACCCATCTTTCCTTTTTCGAAGCCGAGGCCTATGCGCGCTGGGCCGGCGCCCGTCTGCCTACCGAGGCGGAATGGGAGTACGCAGCGGCGAGCCAGTCCGCGGATTATTTTGGGGTGGCATGGCAATGGACTACCAGCAGCTATGCGCCGTATCCCGGCTACGTCGCCTTGCCAGGCGCGGTAGGCGAATACAACGGCAAGTTCATGGTGAACCAGTATGTGCTGCGCGGCTCGTCCTCCGCCACGCCGGCCGGCCATGCGCGCCTGAGCTACCGCAATTTTTTCCCCGCGACCGCGCGCTGGCAGTTCAGCGGGATCCGCTTGGCCCGTTCTTGAGTCAGCGTGGACAGTTGCCGGGAGCGACCCGCATCTTGCTGAGATGTTCGATCAGGAAATCGACAAACACGCGCACTGCCGGCAGCAGGCCTCTCTGGGTCGGATAGACCACTTGCAGGTGGCCGGCCGGCATGCTCCAGTCCGGCAGCACATGCACCAGGCTGCCCTGGTCCATCTCCTCCATGCAGTATTCGGTCGGCAGCATGGTCAGGCCGAGGCTGTGCAGCGCTGCCCGTTTGCGCAAGGAAAAATCTTCCACCGCCAGCCGCGGCTCCGCCACCAGTTCGAAACGTTCCTTGTCCGGCCCGTCGAGCATCAGGTGGACCCGGCGGTCGCGATCGACCGCGCCCAGGAACGGCAGTTTGGCCAGGTCGCGCGGATGCCGCGGGGCGGCGTAGCGCGACATCAGTTCCGGCGTCGCCACCAGCACGCCGGAAGCGGCGCGCAGCCTCCTGGTGGCCAGGTTCGGGTCTTCGTCTTCGGGAGCCCTTACCCGTACCGCCACATCCACCCCTTCTTCCAGCAGGTTGACGCGGCGGTTGGTAAACAGCAGGTCGATATTCACCTTCGGATAACGCTCCAGGAAGGCCGGCAACGCCGTCGCCACCTCCGACTGGGCAATCGCCACCACACAAGTCACCCTTACCGTGCCGCTCGGTTCCGCCAGCGAACTGGTCACCGCCAGCTCGGCCGCCTCGGCGGCGGCAATCACTACCTGGCAATGCTGGTAATAGCGGTTGCCGAGGTCGGTCAGGGCGATGCCACGCGTATTGCGCTGTAGCAAGCGCGCGCCAAGGCGGGTTTCCAGTTCCGCTATGCGCCGTGACAGGCGCGACTTGGGGACGCCCAGGCTGCGGCCGGCGGCCGTGAAACCACCTTCCTGCACCACATTGGCAAAAAAATACAGGTCGTTTAAGTCTTGCATGGCAGTCATCCATTGTTCTGTATGTAGAACAATATATCTTATTTTTGCTATCTAGTTCTATTTATGAGTCGAGGGTAGGATGTGCCCAATGGTTCAGAAACCAGGTTAATCAAACTCTGTTGGCATCGCGATATTACGGACGCTATAGATTTTGACCCACTCTTAATTTAATCGAACGGCTTATATCATGAAACTCTTACAAATCGACTCCAGCATCCTCGGCGACGCTTCGGCTTCGCGCCAACTGACCCGTGAAGTAGTGGCTACGCTGCAAGCCGCTGATCCGGACCTTGAACTGACTTACCGCGACCTCAGCAAAGACGTTACCGTCCACTTGAGCGGCGCTACCTTCGCCGCCAAAGGCACGCCTGCGGAAAAACGCAACCTGGCGCAAAAGCTGGAAGTGGAACTGAACGAAGCGATCCTGAACGAATTCCTGGCCGCCGACGTGATCGTGCTCGGCGCCCCAATGTACAACTTCACCGTGCCGACCCAGCTCAAGGCCTGGATCGACCAGATCTGTGTCGCCGGCGTGACTTTCAGCTACTCCGACAAAGGCCCTGAAGGCCTGGCCAAGGGCAAGCGCGTCGTGATCGTTTCGACCACCGGCGGCAAGCATGCCGGCGGCCCTACCGGCATCGCCCATGAAGACTATCTGAAAGTGCTGTTCGGTTTCCTCGGCATTACCGAGATCGAAGTGGTGCGCGCCGATGGCCTGAACTACGGCCCCGAAGCGAAAGAAGCCGGCTTTGCCGCCGCTCGCTCGCGTATCGGCAGCCTGACCAGCGCAGCTGCACTGGTCTGATCCGCCTCGCTGGAATAAAAAAACCGCTACCAGGTAGCGGTTTTTTTTCGTCTGCCGCTGGTGGCGGCAATCTGTGTCTTGCAGTGCGCAGGAGCCTGTCGATAAAGGCCCTGCAACGCTGAAGTGCGCTGAGGGTACGGTAATGCCCAGGCTGCACGGGGCCGGTTGCCGCGTGATCGCCACGGCAACCGGATAAACAAAAACTAGGCTGCCGCGGCGCTGCCGGCGATTTCCTGGTTGGCGGCATCGCCGGCAATTTCAATCTGCCGGTTGACTGCGCTCAGGATCGCCTTGAACGAGGCGGTCAGGGTATTGGCGTCGATGCCGACGCCGAAACCGGTAGGGGCGTCGTTCAGGCGCAGTTCGATGTAGCTGGCGGCTTGTGCATCGGCGCCGGCGCTGATTGCATGCTCATGGAAATCCATCAGCTTGATGTCCAGCCCCAGCGCATTGACGAAGGCGTCGATCGGGCCGTTGCCGTGGCCGCTCGACGTCTGCGCCTGGCCGTCGCGCATGATGTCGATTTTGATCCTGATCGGCTGCGCCTGGCTGGAGTCTTCGTTCATGCGGTGGCCGCGGTACACATATGGCGTTTGCTTGTCCAGGTACTCTTGCTTGAAGATGTTGTAGATGTCGCTGGCGGCGATTTCCTTGCCGGTGGCGTCGGCGGCTTTCTGGATCGCGCGGCTGAATTCGATCTGCAGGCGGCGCGGCATGGCCAGGCCGTATTCCTGTTCCAGCAGGTAAGCCATGCCGCCCTTGCCGGACTGGCTGTTGACGCGGATCACGGCATCGTAGCTGCGACCGAGATCGGCAGGATCGATAGGCAGGTAAGGAATTTCCCAGATGGCGTCGGCTTTTTGCGCGGCGAAGCCTTTCTTGATCGCGTCCTGGTGCGAACCGGAGAAGGCGGTGAACACGAGGTCGCCGACATACGGATGGCGCGGGTGGACCGGAATCTGGTTGCAGTCTTCGACGCACTGGCGCACTTCGTCGATATCGGAAAAATCGAGGCCCGGGTTGACGCCCTGGGTGTACAGGTTCAACGCCAGGGTCACCAGGTCGACGTTGCCGGTGCGTTCGCC
>NZ_JAQGLV010000027.1 GCF_028292705.1 Collimonas fungivorans
GCCGCGCCCATGACCACGAACGTCTCCGACCAGCCGTAAGCATGCGTGATCCAGGCCATCAGGGGGGCGAACAAGACGGTGGCGAAATATTGCGAGGAATTGAAAATCGCCGAGGCGGTGCCGCGCTCGGTAGTCGGGAACCAGGCGGCGACGATGCGGCCGTTGGCGGGAAACGACGGCGCTTCCGCCAGGCCCACCATGAAACGCAGCATGAACAAGGCCGGCACCGCCCACAACACGCCGAGGAAATGCACGCCGCCCTGCAGCAGGGTGAACAGCGACCAGATGAAGATGCTGGCGGCGTACACCCGTTTCGAACCGTAGCGGTCGAGCAGCCACCCGCCCGGCAATTGCCCCAGCACATAAGCCCAGCTAAAAGCCGAGAAGATGAAACCCATGGTGACCGCATCGAAGCCCAGCTCGCTCTTCATCGCCGTGCCGGCAATGGAAAGAATCGCGCGGTCGGCGTAATTGAAAGTGGTCACCGCAAACAGCATGAACAAAATCATGTAGCGCAGCTTGCCGCGCGGGGCTGTTGCCGGCCCCGCCGTTTTATCGTTATTCACCTACGTCTCCTGTTTCGCCAGAGTCGGCGCCTGCGGCAAAGCGGCCTGGAATGCACAGCTTTCGCTGCCCGCAGCCCGTGCCGCGTGCTGCGGGTCCAGGCCGGGGCTTGTTACAAGGCGCCGTTCTTATTATTCTTGATGTTTTAACCTGCGTTAAACTACCGTGATGTTATCAGTCATCCTACAACTTGAATCGTAGTATAATCAGCGAAAAATATTTTAGCAACTAGATTTACCTTTCCCGCGGCCCCCACCTATGAATACACCGCTCAATACATCGCTCACTGCACAGTCCGACCCTGGCGCACCGCGCAAGAAGCATCGCAACCTGGCGCAGAGCGTGGTCGCCAATATTGCCGACAGTATTCGCAGCGGCAGCAGCAAGCCGGGGGACAAGCTGCCGACCGAATCCGAGCTGATGCGCACCCAGGGCGTCAGCCGCACCGTGATCCGCGAGGCGATTTCGCACCTGCAGGCATCGGGGCTGGTAGAGACGCGGCACGGCATCGGCACTTTTGTGCTGGCTGCCAGCAGCTCCAGCAATTTCGACATCGATCCGGAAACCGTGATCACCATGCGCGATATCCTGGCCATCCTGGAACTGCGCATCAGCCTCGAAGCAGAAGCTGCCGGGCTGGCCGCGGCGCGCCGCAGCGACGAGCAGCTGGCGCAGATGCGGATGGCGCTGGATGCCTTCCAGAAGAGCGCCCATGAGCGCGGCGACTCGGTCGCGGCCGATGTCCAGTTCCACCTGCACATCGCCCAAGCTACCGGCAACCGCTATTTTGTCGACATCCTGACCCACCTCGGCACCACCATCATTCCACGCACCCGGATCAATTCCGCCAGGCTGGCGCATGACGACCCGGCGGCTTACCTGGACCGCGTCCACCGCGAACACGAAGATATCTACAATGCCATCGTGCGCCAGGATCCGGAAACTGCACGGGCTGCGATGCGCACCCACCTGAGCAACAGCCGCGAGCGTTTGCGCAAGGTGCAGGACAGCATGGCGCTGGCGTCGTAATAAAACGCTGAAGATCCCGCCGCCGGCGCGTCCGGCGGTTTCATGACAGATCCGAACACTTCCCTGACCGGATATTGCTTCCGCGCCGCCCGGCCTGGCTTTTTACGCCCGGTTTCTCTCATTTCCGCTGAATTTTCGTTTAAACAAACAACATTTCCAGGCTTGCATACTGCAAATCTTTGTTGTACGATGACTGATAACTTAATCACCCGGGTGCCGGACGCCTTCTTGCGGCGCAAGCATCCGATTATCAACCGCAGCACTACTTCACCCCGAGACCATGACTCCTCAAGAACTCAAACAAACGCTTTCCTCCGGCCTGCTGTCCTTCCCGATCACCGATTTCGATGCGCAAGGCGAATTCCGCCCGAGCACCTATGCAGCTCGGCTCGACTGGCTGGCGCCCTACGGTGCGAGCGCCTTGTTTGTAGCGGGCGGCACCGGCGAGTTCTTTTCGCTGACGACCGCGGAGTATTCCAACGTGGTGCGGGTGGCGGTCGAAACCTGCCGCGGCAAGGTGCCGATCCTGGCCGGCGCCGGCGGACCGACCCGCACTGCGATCGCTTTCGCGCAGGAAGCAGAACGCCTCGGCGCGCAAGGCATCCTGCTGATGCCGCACTACCTGACCGAAGCCTCGCAAGACGGCCTGGTCGCGCATGTCGAAGCCATCTGCAATTCGGTGAAATTCGGCGTGGTGGTGTACAACCGCGGCATCTGCCGCCTGAATGCGGATTCGGTGGAACTGCTGGCGGCGCGCTGCCCTAACCTGATCGGCTTCAAGGACGGCATCGGCGATATCGAACTGATGGTGTCGATACGGCGCCGCATAGGCGACCGCCTGAGCTACCTGGGCGGCTTGCCGACCGCGGAACTGTTTGCCGCGCCCTACAAGGCGCTCGGCGTGCCGGTGTATTCCTCGGCGGTGTTCAATTTCCTGCCGAAGATGGCGATCGATTTCTACACCGCGATCAAGAACGACGACCACGCCACCACCGGCCGCCTGCTGGACGATTTTTTCCTGCCTTACCTGGCGATCCGCAACAAGAAAGCCGGTTACGCAGTCAGTATCGTCAAGGCCGGCGCCACCATTGTCGGCCACGACGGCGGGCCGGTGCGTACACCGCTGATTGATCTGAATGCGGAAGAACGTGAACAGTTGAAGGCGCTGATTCTGGCGCAGGGACCGCAGTAATCCACGGCACTTACTCCGTGGTCCGTTAAATGGGGGCAGAGTAATTTTCGGCGATAAGACTGCCGAAAAAAAACTCTGACCCCATTGAACTGCTTTTGCGGTGGTGCATATAATCGAACTGAGGAATATAAATGAATATCACTGGTGAAATGCTCATCGGCCAATCTGCAGTGCGCGGCACGGAAGGCACGCTGCGTGCCGTCAATCCCGCCACCAATGAAAAGATCGGCCCCGATTTCGGTGCCGGCGGCGCAACTGAAGTAGATCGTGCCTGCACCCTGGCGCAACAGGCTTTCGACAGCTATCGCGCAACCACCGCGCAGCAACGCGCGGAGTTCCTGGAAGAGATCGCCAGCGGCATCCTGGCGCTGGGGCCCGCGCTGATCGAACGCGCCGCGCAAGAATCCGGCTTGCCGACCGCGCGCCTGGAAGGCGAACGCGGCCGCACGGTCGGCCAGTTGCGCTTGTTCGCTAGTGTGCTGCGGGCCGGCAATTACCTCGGCGCCACCCTTGATTCGGCGCTGCCGGAACGGACTCCGCCGCGCTCTGACCTGCGCCTGCGCAAGATCGCCATCGGCCCGGTCGCGGTATTCGGCGCCAGCAATTTCCCGCTGGCGTTCTCGGTGGCCGGCGGCGATACCGCCTCGGCGCTGGCGGCCGGTTGCCCGGTAGTGGTCAAGACCCACAATGCCCATCCCGGCACCTCGGAACTGGTAGGACGCGCGATCCAGCAGGCAGTCGCTGCCTGTAAACTGCCCGAAGGCGTATTTTCCCTGGTCATCGGCGCCGGCAACGAAGTCGGCCAGGCTTTGGCCAGCCACCCTGCAATCAAGGCGGTCGGCTTCACCGGCTCGCGCCAGGGCGGACTGGCGCTGGTGCGCGCCGCTGCGCAAAGACGTGAACCGATCCCTGTTTACGCCGAGATGAGCAGCATCAATCCGATGTTCCTGCTGCCGCATGCGCTGGCCGCGCGCGCAGCGAAAATCGGCACAGCTTTCGTCGACTCGCTGACCATGGGCGTCGGCCAGTTCTGCACCAATCCCGGCCTGGTGATCGGCCTGGCGGGCGAACACCTGGTGCAGTTCCAGGAAGCGGCATTGCAGGCATTGAAAACCAAGGCGGCAGGCACCATGCTGACGCCCGGCATCCACGACGCCTATGTCGCCGGCGTCGAGCGCATGGGCGCACTGGCCGGGGTCGATACGCTCGGCCAGGGCCAAGTTGCGGCAGCGCCATGCGCAGCCCAGGCGACGCTATTCTCCACCGACGCCGCCACCTTCCTCGCCACCGAGCAGCTAGAAGATGAAATCTTCGGCCCCAGCTCGCTGCTGGTCGCCTGCCGCAACGAAGACGAAATGCGCGCCGTCGCCGAACACCTGGCCGGCCAGCTGACCGCCACGCTGCAACTGGATGAAGAAGATCACGCACTGGCGCGCAAGCTGCTGCCGACGCTGGAGCGCAAAGCCGGCCGCATCCTGGTCAACGGTTTTCCGACTGGTGTGGAAGTGTCTTATGCGATGGTGCACGGCGGCCCGTTCCCGGCGACTTCCGACAGCCGCAGCACCTCGGTCGGCGCCACTGCCATCGACCGCTTCCTGCGGCCGGTGTGCTACCAGGACTTGCCGGGCGCGCTGCTGCCGGCTGAACTGCAGGACGGCAATCCGCTTGGTTTGCCGCGCCTGGTGGACGGCAGCTGCCTTAGCGCCTGACGATTCCGGCGGCCGGCGATCCGGCGATCACCGAGCCTGCCCGGTGGTCGCCGTTTGCTGTGACTAGCTTAGCTGGCGTTGGCGATCGTAGCCGGCAGATCGCGGCCATGGTATTTCTTGTAGATCGCATTCAGCTTGCCGTTCTTGTGGTTGGCGACAACCCAGGCATTGACCCATTCCTTCAGCTTCGGCTGGTCTTTGTTCATCGCGATGCCCAGGTCGAAATCCTTTTGTGCGAATTTCAGTTCCAGGTTCTTGGCCGGCGCCCGCTTGATCATTTCGGCCAGGTTGGACGGCGTGCTGGAAAAGATGTCGATCTGGCCGGTCACCATCGAAGTGATCAGGGTGGCATCATCTTCATAACGCATGATTTCCGCGCCCTTGGCCAATTGGGTGGTGACCGTGTCGTTGACGGTAGCGCGGGTCAGGCCGATGCGTTTGCCCGCCAGGTCGGCATAATCCTTGATCTTGATGCTCTTCGGTCCGCCGACGATGATCGTGATGACGGCATACGGCACCGAGAAGTCGACCACCTTGGCGCGTTCAGGCGTGATCGACAAATCGGCGATCACCAGGTCGGCGCGCTGCGCCTGCAAGGTCGGCACGCGGGCGGCGTTGGTGATCGGCACCAGTTCCAGCTTGACGCCGAGGTCTTGCGCCAGCTGCGTCGCGGTATCAACGTCCGAGCCGGTCGGCTGCAGGTTGGCGTCGGCGAAACTGAACAGCGGCGTGCCCATGGCGATTGCTACCCTCACTTTTCCGGCCTTCTTGATGTCGTCCAGCTGGTCGGCCAGCACCGCGTGGGTTGCGCCGCAGAATAGCAAAGTAGCGATGCAGCTGCGGGTAAAGAGTTTGTTGAGTTTCATGTCTGTCTCCTGTTTTATGGAATAGTTATGTGACGCTAAGTCCTGCTACAAACCGTTGTTGAGGAAAGCGCGCAACTCGGCAGTTTGCGGCGCGTCCAGCATCTCGCCGGGACCGACTTCCCAGACCTTGCCTTGATGCATATAGATGATGCGGTCGGCGACCCGTTTGGCGAACGCCATTTCATGCGTCACCAGCAGCATCGTCATGCCGCCCGCCGCCAGGTCTTCCATCACACGCAGCACCTCGCCGGTGAGCTGCGGATCGAGCGCCGAAGTCACCTCGTCGAACAGCATGACCTTCGGCGCCATCGCCAGCGAGCGCGCGATCGCCACCCGCTGCTGCTGGCCGCCGGACAGCTGCTCCGGATAGGCGCCGGCCTTGTCGCCCAGGCCGACCTGCTCCAGCGCCGCCAGCGATACCTGCAAGGCCTCGGCGCGCGGCTGGCGCTTGACGTGGCGCAGCGCCAGCATGATGTTTTCCTGCACCGTCAGGTGCGGAAACAGGTTATAGCTCTGGAACACGATGCCGACTTCCTGGCGCAGCCGGTGCAGGTCGACCTGCGGATCGTCGACCCGGATGTCGCACACTTCGATGCTGCCGGAATCGATGGTTTCCAGCCGGTCTATGCAGCGCAGGGCTGTGCTCTTGCCGGAGCCGCTGGCGCCGATGATGGCGATCATCTCGCCCTTGCCGACTTCGAACGAGACTCCCTTCAAGACCTGGTTGGCGCCGAAACTCTTGTAGATCTGGTCCAGCTTGACGATTGGGTTAACGATTGCCGACATTGAGCTTATTCTCCATAGCTTCGCTCCAGCGCGAAAGCGGGTAACACAGTGCGAAATAGAAAGCGCCGACCAGACTGAAAATCAGGAAGGGCTGGAAGATCGAGTTGTTGATGATCTGGCCGGCGCGCGTCAGCTCGACAAAACCGATCACCGAGGCCAGCGAAGTCATCTTGATGACTTGCACCAGGAAACCGACGGTAGGCGGCAGCGACAGCCGCAGCGCCTGCGGGATGATCACCAGGCGCAGCGTCTGCCAGCGCGTCAGCGACAGGCATTCGGCCGCTTCCCACTGCGGTTTCGGCATCGCTTCGACGCAGCCGCGCCAGATGTCGCCCAGGTAGGCGCTGGTGTAGACCATCATCGCCAGCCCGGCCGCCACCAGTGCCGGTAAGGCGAAGCCATAGACCGACAGGCCGTAGTAGACGATGAACAGCAGGATCAGCAGCGGGATCCCTTGTATCGATTCGATGTAGAGCAAGGCCGGCAGGCGCAGCCAGCGGCGCGGCGAAATGCGCGCCAGCATGATGCCGAAGCCGCCTATGCTGCCGAGCAGGAAGGCGATCAGCGACAGCAGCAGCGTCCACCAGATCGACTGCGCCAGGTAGATCAGATGGGTCCAGCTGAAATTTCCGATCATGTCGTCCTCCGCTTGCTGACGCCAATCACGGATGCATCGGCAGCCGCCGCCCCCGGCTGCTTCTTGCCGGCCTGCGCCGCGGCGCGCCGGATCACGCGGCGCCGCCTGAAGAAATATTCGCCCAGGCCCCAGGCCAGCAGCTTGACCAGCAGCGACAGCGCCAGGTACAGGCAAGCCACCACGATATAAGTTTCCAGGGAACGGAAAGTGTCCGACTGCACGGTGTTGGCGATCGCCGTCAGTTCCTCGGCCGAGATTTGCGAGGCCATGGCGGAGGCCTGCATCATCAGCAGGAACTGGCTGGTCAGCGCCGGGTAGACCTTCTCTATCGACGGCTGCAGCATCACGTGCCAGCCGATGCGCCAGCGCGACAGGCCCAGGCACTCGGCCGCTTCGATCTGGCCGCGCGGCACCGCTTCCAGGCCGGCGCGGATGATTTCGGCGGCATAGGCGGCGATATTGATGATCATCGCCAGCACCGCGGCGGCGAAGGTCGGCATGTGGATGCCGAGGCTGGCCAGGCCGAAATACAGGAGGAACAACTGCACCAGGAACGGCGTGTTGCGCACCGCGTCTATATACACCGAACAGGCTTTCGACAGCCATTTGCGGCGGCCGCGCTTGGCGAAAGCCACCAGCGTGCCGGCGCTGACGCCGACCACCACCGCGACGCCGGTCATCTTCAGGGTCAGCCAGGCGCCCTCGAGAAATACCGGCCAGTAGGGAAGAAGGTCGCTAAAGTGAAGTGCAAAACCCATGACTGACGAATGCTCCTGTAGCTTTTCTGCTTATCTCGGCACGGCAATCGCCCATTCCATCTGTCGATTGCCGCGGTCTCCCTGCATTCCGCCCTGGCTGCGCTTATTTTGCGCTTATCCCTGGGCTTGCTGTTCAAGCCCGCTTATTGCGGCTCGAACGGCCCTGTCACCGTAAACATGCCGCCCTGATACAACCGCACCGGATCGTCGGCGGCCGGCAACGGCTGCGCCTCGACTGCGGCGCGGAATGGCTCCGAGCTGTCGCGCGCCACAAAACCGAGGTGCGCGGCATAGCGGTTGTTCCACCAGACGCCGTTATTGTCCGACATGCCGTACACCACCGTATGTCCCACCTGCGGCGTAAACAGGCTGCAGCGCAGCAGCTCCGTCAGGTCGTCATAACTCAGCCAGCAGGCCAGCGCGCGCCGGTCCTTCGCGGTCGGGAAGGAATTGCCGATGCGGATGCTGACTGTCTGGATGCCGTAGCGGTCGAAATACAGCTGCGCCATGTCTTCGCCGTAGGATTTGGACAAGCCGTAATAACCGTCCGGGCGCCGCAGGTCGTGGCTGTCGATCACCTGATCTTGCCGGTAAAAACCGGTGACATGGTTGGAGCTGGCGAAGATGACGCGCTTGACGCCATGGCGCCGCGCCGCTTCGTATATGTGGAACACGCCCTTGATGTTGGCTTCCAGGATTTCTTCGAACGGCCGCTCCACCGACACCCCGCCCAGATGCACGATGGCGTCGCAGCCGGCCACCAGCGCGTCGACCGCGGCGCGGTCGGCCAGGTCGCAGGGCTGTACCTCTTCATGCGGCGCAGCGTCCTCCGCCAAAGCCGCGGCCAGGTCGGAAACCCTGATGGTGGCGGCGAACGCCGCCAGCCTTGGCCGCAATACCTTGCCCAGGCCGCCGCCGGCACCGGTCAACAACAGGCGCTGGTACCGCGCGCCGCCTTCTGCACTATTTGTCTTGTCGCTCATGCCATGTCCCGTGCCGATTTGAGAGAGATCGCAGACATTGTCGCGTATCTGCGACTGTCGTGTCCTTGACTATGTGCTCCCGTTTATTGTTATACGTTGTCATACAACTTGATTGATTATGTCTTGTTCGCGCCCTCCTTGTCAAATCACCCTACGGACTGGCGCTATTCATGCAAATCCGGGATTGCAGGCGATATTTTATGTTGTATGATGACTGATAAGAAAACACAACACCACCAAGGAGACCCCCGATGTTTAAGAAATGGATGTATTTGTGCACTGCGATGGTCTGTTCCATGATCATTGCCCAGGGAGCGACTGCCGCCCCCGATGAAGAAACGGTAGCGGAGCAAGTCGAGAAACTGCGGGCAGCAATGCTCCACCCCGGCAATCGCACAGCGCTTGACCGGCTGGTGCTGGACGAACTGAGCTACGGCCACTCGAACGGCAAGGTGCAGGACAAGGCGGAATTCATAGGCGC
Source organism: Collimonas fungivorans (assembly GCF_028292705.1). Taxonomy (GTDB): domain Bacteria; phylum Pseudomonadota; class Gammaproteobacteria; order Burkholderiales; family Burkholderiaceae_D; genus Collimonas; species Collimonas fungivorans_B. The sequence continues at coordinate 9,006 of NZ_JAQGLV010000027.1, forward strand.
GCTGGTCAGCGGCGAATCGGATTTCATCAGCATCGCCTTGTCGGACCAGAGCGTCAAGATTTCGGGCGATACCGCGGTGGTGCGTCACACCCTGGTGGCAGCCACCAATGACTCAGGCAAGCCGGGCAACGTGTCCCTGAAAATCCTGATGGTGTGGAAGAAGCACGATGGCCATTGGCGCCTGCTGGCGCGGCAGGCAGTGCGTTTCAGCGTATAAGGCATGCGGATTTGATACTTGCGGGACTGCGCGGAATCTTGTCTGCGCAGTCCTGCCTGAACACCGTGTCAGGAATTTTCAATATCGGAGGTAGTAAATTCAATACCGCCGACCCATTTTGCAATGAGGTTGTAAACCCATGCGCCAATCACCGTGAAAACAAAACCGACCACCAGATAAATAAAAGGCAGCGCAATCATCGCGCCAATCGCCGGTGCTTTGTTCCCTGGAATAATCAGGAAAAACAGGCTCATCAGAACAAAGATCGGGAAGGAAATAGCGAAATAAAGAAGGGCTACTACCTTGGCAGTCTGGACCGGCGAAATGCTCAATATCTGTTTTTTCATGATTTGTTTTCCCTGTTATAAATTATTAGATTATTAATAGTACTCATCACACCGCAGCCATCAGTTCAACATAGCGCCCTTTCCGGCTGGCGCGCGTATCACCATGAACAGCATGAGCAACATGCCCAAAAGGACCGCGATAGATGAAAGGCCGAGAACCGGGCCGATAGTCTCTTCGGGGACGAATTGTCCCGACAGCAGGAACAGGCTGGCCAGCATGATCAAGGCGCCCGCATGATGCAGGACGAATTGCGATGTCGCCAGGCCGGGCCGGACTCCGGTTAGCCACAGCTTGTGGATGACTCCGTAAACGACGGAAATCGCAAAGCCGATCAGTAGAATGTGGGCGTGCGTAACCAGTTGCGAGTGGTCTTGCGCCATGCCCATGTAAATCCCGAACGCCAGTCCGAGGACCGCATAAGCCAGTCCGGAAACCAGGAACTTCCTGTCAAATCCCATTATTCGACCTCTCAAGTGCTTAAGCATCAAACGGCCTGCCAGATTGCCGTGCGTAAAGAGTTTGCCTATGCTGCCATGAATAAGGTGCGCAATCAATGTTAAATAAACGCGTGCCTGTACCTCCGCATTTGGCCGGTCGTGGCATTGCTGGATGGCTGCTTACGGCCCGAAAGCGGTCGCTCAACGTTCGAGCCAAGTTCCGCTTGAGAGAGGGGTCAGGCCTCAGTGGCGGCGTTACGCCATGTGCTCCATGTCTTTGGGCATGGTTACCCAGGAATGCATCCGATCTTCATAGACCGAGAACGTTGGCGCCGGGAAGCTCGATTCGGCGAAGGCGCCGACGGGAATCGCAATACTGTCTTCCGTGCCTTCCATGACGAAGTAGACCGTGGCGCCGCAAGTGGGACAGAAGGTGAACCTGCACCTCCCGCCTTCGTCGCCGACACGGACATACTCCGTGCCGGTTCCGCTGATCTCGACTGCTTGCCGCGGAAACCTGGCTTGCGCCGCAAAGACGCCGCCGGTTCTACGCTGGCATGACAGGCAATGGCAGACCGACACGCGGATCGGATCTCCAGAGACGCTGGCAGAGAGCTGGCCGCAACTGCAGGAGGCGATTCGAAGTGTCATCGTGATGTAGAAGAAGGGATGCTTCCGACGCCTAACTGCTGCCTGGAAAACGTTGCTCACTAGAGCAACTTTAGCAGTCGGCCGAACCGAGCGCAAGCCGCCATGCGGCTGCCGTTTGTCATTGACTGCCCCTGGCCGGATGCGGACATGGAATAATAGCAAGCCATCATCCGTGCCACTGGTCGTCGACCATGGCAAAACACCATTGTCGTTGTTCAGTAATCAAGGAATGGGGCCGGGAATTTTTCCGGCACTATTTTCAAGAAGTTAAATCGAAGAAGTCTATGCCTGGGCAACCCAGCCTGTTGATGGGCGAGTGCCCCTCTTTTATCTGTCCCAATTCAGGAGAACCAACATGGTCAGCAAAAACACGATTTTTCTCTGGTTCGACAGCGCCGCGCTGGACGCCGCGAAGTTCTACTCCGAGACGTTCCCGGACAGCACGGTGGGAACAGTCTATCGCACGCCTGGCGACTATCCTGCGGGTAAGGAGGGCGATATCCTGATGGTCGAGTTCACCGTGATGGGCATTCCTTGCATCGGCATGAACGGCGGGCCGGCGATCAAGCACAACGAGGCTTTCTCGTTCCAGGTCGCGACCGACGACCAGGCCGAAACAGACCGCTTGTGGAACGCGATTGTCGGCAATGGCGGCGAGGAAAGCGCGTGCGGCTGGTGCAAGGACAAATGGGG